>JAVHPG010000237.1:0-11096 GCA_036170455.1 Elusimicrobiales bacterium | reverse complement strand
GCAGGGCTTACCGGCGGCTGCAGGCGGCGGGAAAACCGCCGAGCCAGTTCCTGAAGCCGTCCGCCTCTTTCCTGGACGGGGCCCCGGCCGCCGCGCGGTAGTACCGCGCAAGTTCGGCCTCGACGGCCTTCCTCTCAAGCCCGCCCGAGCAAAGCGCCAGCCCGAAGCCGCGCTCAACGGCGAACTTCTCCCAGGTGTCCTGGTCGGCCATTGCCGCGCTTACCGGCTCGAGATATTTATGAAAAATATACCTGCCGTCGAAGAAAACCTTATACTCCGGGTTCAGCGCCCAGCCGAGGTAGCCGCCCCAGGTCCAGGGGTTGTAAAGCTTCCGGCCGCCAAACTCCAGCGCATTGGTTTTAAGGTAGGCGGCCGCGCCGGCGGCCTCCTCGCCGAGATTGACCTTGAAAGCGAAATAGCGCGGCCAGACCAGGAGGGCGAGATAAACCAGGGCCAGGCCGAAAAGAAAGCGCCCCCGGCGGCGCAGCGCGGCCGGTTCCCACAGGCGCGCGGCGGCGTCAAAGGAAAAACGGCAGCCGCCATAGAGAAAAAAACTATGTGCCGCGTATGCCGCGACGCCTCGAAAGCCAGCCAGCCAGGGGCGAGCAAATGCGCCAGCGGGAGAGAGCGCTCTTTAAGGAACCTTTTAAGCAAAAGCGAAAAAGAGACCAGGAAAAATACTATGAAAGGCCAATGCCATATAGAAGAACAGGACGCTGAAATTCTCGGGCCGGAGGTCCGAATTGGCCATCAGCGCCAGCCCCCAGACCGGCAGGGCGAAAAAAGCGGCGCGCTTCAGCCCGCTGAGGGAAAGGATGGAATAGAATACGGGGAAGGTCGCGGCGAGCACCGCCAGCTTCAGCGCGAAAAAGCCGGCTTTGCCGCCCAGGGAATAAACGCCGTAGTAAATTAGCTGCGCCAGCCATTCGAAATCAGTCCAGGGCGCGCCGTTCTCCGTCCAGGAAAGGAAATCCGCGGACGGTAGACGCAGGTTCTGAACGATATATTTACCCGCCGAAAGGTGCTAGTACAGGTCGGGGTTCAGCACGGGCATGGCTATAGCGCCCAGCGCTATCAGGATCCCGGCGGCGAGCCAGAGTTTTCCGCCAAAAGAATCCTGATCTTCTTCAATGCTTAATTTTTCTTAAGCAGCCAGAGGAACTCAAGGTTGCCTTTGGCGCCTCTTATAGGGGAATCGACGAGGCCTTTTTCTTCTGCGCCGGGCAGGGCCGTTTTCAGGAAGGCCCTCATATTTTCCATAGCCTTAAGCCGCAGCTCTTCCGTTTTAACTATCCCGCGCTTCAGGTCGCCCGGAGCAAGTTCGAACTGAGGCTTTACCAGCGCTATAACTTCCCCCCCGGGCGCCATTACGCCGAAAACCGGGCCGAGTATCAGCCGCAATGAAATAAAAGAGACGTCTATGGCGCAAAGCCCCGGCTTCTCCGGGAATAATTCAGGGCAGAGGAAGCGGGCGTTGGTCTCCGGCATGAAGACAACGCGCTGGTCGGTCTTTATTTTCTCGTGTATCTGTCCTACGCCGACGTCCACCGCGTAAACCCTGAGCGCCCCCTCCTGCAGGAAGCAGTCGGTGAAGCCGCCGGTGGCCACGCCCACGTCGAGGCAGATCCGGCCTTTGACCGCAGTCTTAAAAGCATCAAGCGCGCCTTTCAGCTTGGTCCCGCCGCGCGAAACATAAGGACAATCGCTTTTCGCCAGCTCTATAACATCCTCTTCCTTAACCTGCTGCCCGGCCTTATCCGCCGGCCGCCCGTTAACGGTCACCAGCCCGGCCATAATGGCGCGGAGCGCCTTCTCGCGGCTTTCAAAAAGCCCCCTCTCGACGCAAGCCACATCCAGCCGTATTTTCATCCTACATATACTACAAAAATTAAAAAGGGACTCTCCCATAAAGAATCCCTTTTCGGCCGCGGAAGGTCCTTTAGCGGATCCCGTGGGCCGCTTCCTCCCACAGCTCGCTCAGCTTCTCCGGGAAATTCCGGCGCACATCCTTCATCTCGCCCTTGCTGATATGCCTCTCCATTACCCGTATAATACCGACGGTAATGCGCATAGGGTCCATCCCTTTGGGCAGCTGCTCCTGCACCCGGTCCAGGAACTCGTCCATCGTGCGCAGCTTTACCGGCTTGTCTATCGGGGTCCAGCCGTTGTAGTACATGCCCGTGATCAGCATAGGCAGCTGCGAAGCGAACTCCGTGCTCTCCCTCACCGGCAGCCGGTCCCTGACGGCGTGCAGCACCGCCCGCAGCGCGCGGTAGGCGTCGTTGGGATTATCGAAGCCCAGTTCCTCCTCTATCTCTTTCAGCCAGACCCGCGTCTTCGCCATCGCCTTGTCGAACAAATGCGACTCCGAGGCGTCGGTGATGGTCCTGGGCCATTCGTTGGTTATCCTCTCGGCCGCGTGCCAGTCGTCCTGCGGCGTGCCGGGCCTGTCTCCGCGGTTGAAGTAGATCTGCTCCGCCACTTCCCTGGTAGCGTCCTCCAGGTTCCCGCTGCGCAGATAATCCGCGTAAGCCTGCGCGTAGAAATGCTTCACTGTGCTCATGGTATTTTTAGTCATTCTTCCCCCTTGTGCGGCAAACGGCCGGCCGCGCTTCTCAGCGCGGGAACGTTGCCTTATTTTATTGCGGGATAGGAACTATCCCCCCTCAACCCAATACTACAAAATTATGGATAAAACGCAATATAGCCCGAAAGTTATATGCGGCCGGCCCTATTGTTCGTTCTCTTCGTCCTCGAAAGCCTCGAGTTTCAGCTTCCCCTCGGCGTCCTTGCGGAGCACTTCTATCTTGCGCTTCACTTCTTCAAGTTTCACGGAGAGCTCTTTTGAAATGGTCACGCCTTCCTCGAAGAGGGAAAGCGATTCCTCGATAGGAGTGTTCTCGTCCTCGAGCTTGCCCACTATTTCCTCCAGCTTCCCCAGCTTCTCCTCGAAACCGCCCGTGCTTGCTTTCTTTACCATAAAGTCTCCTGTTGGGGCCCCGCCCCGCCTTTGGCTTCAGGCTTGTTCTTTTTCCTGTCCGCGCTGCTCCCCGCGCCGCCTCCGCCCAGGACTTCGGCCTCGGCCTTGCCTTCCGCGAACTGCAGCGAAAGGCGGTCTCCCGGGACGAGGGCGGCCGCCGTTTTAACGGCCTTGCCTTTCGCGTCCTTGACGATGGCGTAGCCTTTCTTGAGAGGGAAAAGCGGGCTCAGGGCCTTCAGCTTTTCCGACTGCAAATTAAGTTTCTCCGCGGCGTGGCGCACTTTGTCGGCGGAGGCTAAAAAAAGTCCCTCGACGGCGTCGTCCAGGCGGCGCATGGGCCGTTCGAGCAGGACCAGCGGGTTCACCATCGGCCGGCTGGAAACCAGCCTGCGGAACTTGCCCTGGAGGTTCTCATAATAGATGCGCAGGCTCTGCAGCAGGCGCCGCTCGAGCCCCGCTATATTCGCCGCCAGCTCCACCTTGCTTTTCACCACCAGCTCGGCCGCGGCCGAAGGCGTGGCCGCGCGCAGGTCCGCCACGAAATCGGCTATCGTAAAATCGGTCTCGTGCCCGACGCAGGAGATCACCGGGATCCCGGAATTGAAGATGGCGCGCGCGACTATTTCCTCGTTGAAGGCCCAGAGGTCCTCCATCGAGCCGCCGCCGCGCCCGACCAGCATCACGTCTATATCGGGGAAGCCCTCGTTCAGGTCTTTAATAGCCTGCGCAATTTCTTCCTTCGAGCCCTGCCCCTGCACCTTCACCGGCGCGATGATGATGTGCATATTGGCGTAGCGCCGCTTGAGTATGGAAAGGATATCCCTTATCGCAGCGCCGGTGGGAGAAGTGACCACCGCTATTTTCTGCGGCAGGGCGGGGATGGGGCGCTTTCGGGCCTGGTCGAAAAAGCCCTCGGCCTGGAGTTTTTTCTTGAGCTGCTCGAAGGCGAGCTGCAGCGGTCCTATCCCGGCGGGCACGACCTCTTTCGCCATCAGCTGGTACTTGCTCTGCTTGTCGTAGGTGGTGATATTGCCGCGCACCCGCGCAAGCAGGCCGTTCTGCAGCTCGAACTTCAAATTGGCCGCGTGGCCGCGGAACAGCACGCCGGAAATATTGGAATTAGCGTCCTTCAGGTCGAAATAGGTATGTCCCAGCGACGAGACTTTCAGGCCCGAGATCTCGCCCTCCACCCAGACTTCCCTGAAAGAGGATTCAAGCAGGTACTTTATCCCCTGGCTCAGTTCGCTTACGGTATAGATCCTGGGTCCCGTCATTTTTCGCCCCGCAGCCGCTTAAGGCGCTTTGAAATTTCGATCTCGAAACCCTGCTCCGTGGGCCGGTAGAAGATCTTCGGGTCCGGCATATATTCCTGCCTCACGTAATGGTTCTCGAAATCGTGCGGGTATTTGTAGCCTTTGCCGTGGCCGAGCATCTTGCCGTCCTTGGAGGCGTCGCGCAGATGCATCGGCACCGCCCGCTCCAGGCCGGTGTTCACCTCGGCCTGGGCCTCGTTCACGGCCATATAGCAGGCGTTGGATTTGGGCGAGCAGGCCACGTAGATGGCCGCCTGCGCGAGTATTATCCTCGCCTCGGGCATGCCCAGGACCTCGGCCGATTTAAAAGCGCTCTCAGCCATTACCAGCGCCATCGGGTTGGCATTACCCACGTCCTCCGAGGCGCAGATAAGGATGCGCCGCGCGACAAAACGGGGATCCTCGCCGGCCTCCAGCATCTTGGCCAGCCAGTAGACGGCGGCGTCCGGGTCCGAGCCGCGCATGCTCTTTATGAAAGCGGAAATGTGGTCGTAATGCTCGTCGGAGCTGCGGTCGTAGCGCAGGCTCCGGCGCTGTATCGATTCCCTGGCCACCGCCTCGTCTATCAGGCGCTTCCCGTCCGCGCCCGGCTTGGTGGTTATCACGGCCAGCTCGAGCGCATTCAGCAGGCGGCGCGCGTCGCCGGAGGAATTCTCCACCAGGTAGCGCTTCGCCTCCGGGGTAACTTCGGGCTTAAGGGCTTTCAGGCCGGCTTCGGCGGTTAGGGCCCGGTCGAAAATAGTCGAGAGGTGCTCCGTGGTCAGCTGCTTGAACTCCACCACTATGAACCGGGAGAGCAGGGCCTGGTTGATATAGAAGAAAGGGTTCTCCGTGGTCATCCCGATAAGGATGATCTCGCCTTTCTCCACGGAAGGGAGCAGCACGTCCTGCTGCGTGCGGTTGAAATGGTGTATCTCGTCCAGGACCAGCAGAACGCGCTGGTTCTGCGCCAGGCCGCTGCCCATCCCGCGTGAGAACTCGATTATTTTTTTAAGGTCGGACACGCCCGCCATCACGGCGTTCAGGTCGAAGGTCTTGGCATTGGCGCGGGAGGCGATATAGCGGGCCAGGGCGGTCTTGCCGGCGCCGGGCGGGCCGAAGAACACGGCCGATTTAAGGTTATCGGATTCTATGGCGCGGCGCAGCAGTTTGCCCTCGCCCAGGATATGTTCCTGGCCGGAGAAATCAGCCAGGCTCTTCGGGGCCAGCCTGGCCGCAAGCGGGAAATAAACCGGCCCGCCCTCAGGCTCGGACGCGGCTGGCTTTTCGTCAAAAAGGGAGTCAGGCATTTTAAGAACCGGGGAAGGGGAATTCAATTACTGCTCTCCGTGTATTTCTTTTTCAAGGGTTTTGGCCAGCTTTTCCACCAGCTGCTCCACCTTCTTCGAGTCGGCCTCGCGGTTGGTCTCGGACCTCTGCTTAAGGTGGTAAAGCTCGACGGCGAAATCGTAGGCGGCCAAAATGGCGAGCTTCGAGGAATCCACGATATTAAGTTTCTCTTCTATCTTGTTTATCTTTTCCTCGACCTGGCCCACTATCATGCTCATCTCGAGCTGGGACATCCCGTCCACGGACGGGAATTTTATCATGCGGTTCTTGATCTTCGCTTCAAATTCGTTATTCTGCATCATCATCCTCGAACAGGGCCGGCTGCAGATCGTTGGCCTTTTCTATCTTCGCGCAGAGGCGCTCCAGGCGGCGGCGCACTTTGGCCTTGAAATCGGCCAGCTCGCGCGCGGCGGCGGTATTTGAGGCCGACTTGTTGCGGGCGGCTCCCAGCAGTTCCACCTGCTGCTTCAGCACCTTGTTCTCTTCTTTAAGCCGCGCGATAAGTTCGGAGGCGGCGTTCACCAGTTCCTCAAGGCGCTTTATGCGGTTATGCATGGCTAAATTATAGTAAAAACCGTTCCGGCTAGGGCTTATAGCCGAAAAAGCGGCGGGCCTTTATGCACTTCGCGACTTCCAGGGGAACCATCTCTTCCCAGCAGGCGTCCCCGGCGCAGATCCTGGCCAGCACGTTCCGTGAAAGGATGCCCAGACTTTCTTTGCGGAAATTCCCGATCGGCATGATGCAGCCGTTCTCCCTTAAATAGATGTAGAGGTGCTTCAGCTGGTCGGGAACCTTCACATTTTCCGCCGTGACGACCTTCCCCGGCGCGCCTTCCATGAAAGGGTAAACATACAGCTTGATGTCGTTCTTGAAAAGGCGGCCAAAGGATTCCAGGATGCCGCCGCCCAGGTCCTCGTAATATTTAACGTTAAAAACTTCTTTCAGGGTCGGGATCCCGAGGGCGATCCGGATACAGCGCTTGGTATAGCGCCGCAGGTAGGCGGCCAGCTTATAATACCTGGCGTAATCGGAGATCAGCACCATCTTGCCCACGGAGTTTATGATATCCGCGCGGGCGAGGAAGTCGGAGTGGTCGATCTTCCCGGCGCTGAGCAGATTGCTCATGGTGATCTCCATCAGCTCCACTATCTCGCCTTCCCCGCAGCCTTCCTCGGCCTGGAACTGGGCGCGCGAGCAGTCGAGCATATCCAAATTCACCTTGGTGAGCGGCCGGAAGCTGCCGCGCTCTATCAGGATCTTCTTTTTCCACAGGACTTCCGAAGGCTGAAGAACCTCACCGTTCGCGCTTATCAGCGCGGCGCCGGTAAGCTTCTGGGCTACTAGCTGCAGGCTCATCAGCCGGTTGTCCACGCCCTTGAAGCAGGGGCCGGTGAACTTTATCATGTCCACTTCTATACGCTCGGTGGAAAGGCCGTCGAGGAGAGAGGCGATAAGTTTTTCCGGTTCGGAGTTAAGATAAAATGCGCCGTAGGCCAGGTTCACGCCTATGATGCCGAGCGCCTCCTGCTGCTGCAGGTTCTCCCTGTCCAGCATGTTCACATGGAGAACGATCTCGGACGGGGCGCCGTTCGGCCCCGCCTGGAACTTGATCCCCATCCAGCCGTGGCATTCATTATTACCCTGGTAGCTCCTGGCCGCGACAGTATCGGCGAAAGCGAAGAAGGAGGCTTTGCCGCCGCGCTCGGCGCCAAGGCGCTCGACCATCAGGTCGAACTCGTAGTCCAGCATTTTCCGCAGCCGCGCCTGGCTGACGTACTTTTTATCTTTGCCGTAAATAGCGTCAGAGACCGCCATATCGTAGGCGGAGATGGTCTTCGCGAGGGCGCCGGAAGCGCCGCCGACCACGAAGAACCAGCGCGCGACTTCCTGCCCGGCGCCGATCTCGGCGAAAGTCCCGTAAAATTTCCTGGCGAGGTTTATCCGGGCAGCTTTTTCCTGCGTGGTCGCGTGCCTTGGATCGATTTGTGTTTTCATATTCATTCTCGTTACTGACGGGTGGACCCGGGCCGGGACTTCCCGGTACCCGGACGCGTCATCCGCGCGGGGTCCAGCAGGCGGGCCAGGGTCTCCGGGGAAAGCAGCCCCTCCGCCTCCGCCAGCCCGGCGATGCTGTTGCCCGAGGCCAGCGCGCGCTTAGCCAGGCCCGCGGCCGCCAGGTAGCCGATCTCCGGCGCCAGCGCGGTCGTCAGGCCCATCGAGCGGACGGCGTAGTCGCGGCAGCGCGCGGCGTCGGCGGTGATGCCGTCCACGCAGCGCAGCGCCAGCTGGCGGCAGGCCGCGGCGAGCAGGTCGATGGACTCAAGCAGATTCTCGGCTATCAGCGGCATCATCACGTTCAGCTCCAGCTGGCCCGCGGCCGCGGCGAGCGAAACGCCCAGATCGCCGCCTATAGCCTGGAAGCAGACCATGTTGACCATCTCCGGCACGGAAGGATTGACTTTGCCCGGCATGATGGAGCTGCCCGCCTGCACGGCCGGCAGCCGGATCTCGGCGAGGCCGGTGGCCGGGCCGGAAGAAAGAAGCCTGAGGTCATTGGCTATGCGCCCGAGCTCCACCGCGAAATCGCGCATCGCCGAGGAAACCCTGCCCAGCGGGGCCTGCGACTGCATCGCGTGCATAAGGTCGGCCGCTTTGCGGACCCTGAAACCTGTAAGCCTTGAAAGTTCGCGGGCCATGCTCCGCGCGAAGGCCGGGCCGGTGTTCATCCCCGTGCCGGCAGCCGAACCGCCGATGCCGAGCTCCTTAAGGTCCGCTGCCGTGCGCCTGATGTGCCGCGCCGAAGCGCGCACCGCGGCGGCATAAGCCGAAAACTCGCGCCCGAGCAGTACCGGGACGGCGTCCTGCAGATGCGTCCTTCCGCTTTTGAGAACGCGGGAAAATTTCTTCCCGCGCCCCGCCAGCGAAGCGGCCAGGCGGGCGGCTTCTTTTCCGAAATCTTCCAAAGCGGCGAGCGCGGCCAGGTGCGCCGCCGTCGGGTAGGTGTCGTTGGTGGACTGCCCCATATTCACATGGTCGTTGGGCGACAGGATATCGTAGCGGCCTTTTTTACAACCCAGCAGCTCCAGAGCGCGGTTGCAGAGCACCTCGTTCACGTTCATATTCGTGCTGGTCCCGGCCCCCGCCTGGAACCTGTCGACAATGAAGTGGTCGCGGAGACCTCCGGAAAGGACCTCGTCGGCGGCGCGGATCAAGGCTTTGCCTTTTGCTTCAGGAAGCTGCCCGGACTTCATATTGACGGCGGCGGCGGCTTTCTTGACCTGGCAATAAGCGTCGATCAGGCGCGTATTTACCTTGCGCCCGCTGATCGGGAAATTCTGCGCGGCGCGGCCCGCGTTTATCCCCCAGTAGGCCCGGACGGGGACCAGGAACTCCCCTATGGAATCTTTTTCCACGCGCATAGCCCCCGCCGGCTTGAGAGCGCGGTCGCGGTCACGGGATGGGCGGCTCATAGGTTTTTCCTCATTTGAACTTTTCGAAAAGCGGCAGCACCCTGCCCGGAGCGTAGGCCGCGGTGCGGGCCGCTATGGTTTCGCCTTTCAGCGCTGAAAAGCGGGCATCGAAAGCTGGCCGGTCCGCTTTGTAGAGGAGGCCGGTCGGGATCGTCGCCTGTTCTTCCGACGCCAGTTTCAGGGCCGCGGCAAAACTGGACGGGTCGTGTTCGGGCCCGACCGGTTTAGCCCGCTGCTTGAACCAGCCGAAAGTATTGACCTTATTGAAAGTGATGCAGGGAGACATGATATCCAGAAGCGCGAACCCTTTATGCTCGATGGCCTGCTTCATAAGCCCGATCAGTTCCGGCTTGTTGCCCGAGAAGGACCGGGCCACGAAAGTGGCGCCGGAGGCCAGCGCGAGCAAAGCCGGGTTAACGGGTTTGCCGCCGACGCCTTCCGGATGGATGGGCGTGGAGAATTCAGGCGAGGAGGTCGGCGAGGCCTGGCCCTTGGTAAGGCCGTAGACGCGGTTGTCGCCTGCGAAGACGGCGATATCGAGGTTGCGCCGTGCAGCGTGGATGAAATGGTTGCCGCCTTCCGAATAATAGTCGCCGTCCCCGGAAACGGAGAGCAGCTTCACTTTGTGATTGGCCATGTTCACGCCCGTGGCCAGCGGCAGGGCGCGGCCGTGCAGCCCGTTGAACAAATTGCACTTCACGGAAAAACCGAGTTTGGAGGCCTGGCCTATGCCGGTGATCATAATGAAGTCCTGCGGCTTCAGGTCCAGTCCGCAGAGCGCCTCTTTGACGCAGGGCAGGATGTCGAAATTGCCGCAGCCGGGACACCACTGGGGTTCATGGAAATCGTAACTTGCCGTGCAGGTCATATTTTCACCTCCAGCCCGGCTTCCAGCAGCGCCACGGCGTCCTCTACTGTAAGATTGCGTCCGTCGTATTTCCCGAGATGCCCGTGCGTTTCCAAACCGCATTCCATCCGCAGCAATTTGCCTAGCTGGCCCGAATAATTCTGCTCCAGCGTTAGAAGCCGCGTAAAGCCTTTCAGCGCCTGCCGCACCTTATTCGCATCGAGCGGATAAAGATAACGGAAGACGGCCACCGAGAAATCGACGCCTTTTTCATTAAGGATAGTCCTGGCCTCCAGCAGCGGCCCGACGGTAGATCCCCAGGCTATAAGGCAGACTTTCTGCCCTGGATTTATTATCTCCGGGCCGGGGAAAGCGGCGGCCATGCCCGAAAGCTTGCGCATCCTCTTGGAATGCTGGCCGACGCGGTTGGCGGGATCGTCCGTGAGGTGGCCGTTTTCGTCATGTTCGTGGCTGTCGCAGGAGACCAGCCATTTGGACAGGCCCGGCACGGCGCGCGGGGAAACGCCCGAGGCCGTGACCGCGTAGCGCGCGAGCATCGCGGGTTCGGCGGGCTCCGGGGCGAAAAGGCCGCGGTCTATGCTCACGCGGGAAATATCTAATTCCGCGAGCGTGCATTCCGAGCCCGCCTGGCCCAGGTCGTTAGCGAAGAAAACCGGGACCTGCCAGGCGTCGGCGATATTGAAGGCTTCGGCCGCGAGATAGAAACTGTCCTCGTGGTTGGCTGGCGAAATTATCGCCCTGGGGAATTCCCCGTGCGAGGAGCTCACCAGGGTCAGCAGGTCTCCCTGCTCCGTGCGCGTGGCCATGCCCGTTGAGGGTCCGGCGCGCTGCCCGTCGTAAATTACCACGGGGGTTTCGGTGATCCCCGCGAGCCCGATCGCCTCGGCCATAAGGCTCATCCCGGGCCCCGAAGAGCCGCAGGCCGCGCGCGCTCCCGCGTAAGAGGCCCCGATGGCGAGATTGAGCGCGGCTATCTCGTCCTCGGCCTGCTCGACGGCGATACCGAGCTTCGGCCCGGCCGTACCGAGCGCGTTCAGAATAGTCGTGGAAGGCGTTATTGGGTAGCCGGCGTAAACGCCTATGCCCGCGGCCACCATGCCCAGGGCCACGGCGTCATTGCCGGAGATAAGCATCC
>JAVHPG010000236.1:0-7668 GCA_036170455.1 Elusimicrobiales bacterium | reverse complement strand
GGCCGAGACCGGCAGGCGCGCGCACGGTGTGCGCGACGCCGGTTTTGCGTTCCGGACCCTGCGGCGGACCGCGGAACAGGCAAGTGTAATTCTTATTTCCCCAGGTGGTGCTTCTTGATAAATTCTATAAGCTCGAGCCCGTAGAGCGAGACCTTCTCGGCCCCCAGCCCGCGCACCGCGTGCAGGTCCTCCAGCGTCCTCGGCTGCGACTGTGCAAGGCGCTCCAGCACGTCGTTGCCCATGATCGCCTCCGGCAGCATGTTCCGCCGGGCCGCTATCTCCTTGCGCCACGTCTTAAGGTCCTTGAACCGGTTCCTCACCGTCTCAAAATAAGCGCGCTTCTCCCGCGAGACCTCCCGCCTGGGCACATGGTATTCCGGGGCCTTCAGCCCCCGCTGCAGCGCCTCGCGGATCCAGCCGCCGTGGTTGGCCAGCACGTAGCCGCTCACGCCCTTGAAAATAGAAAGATTATGCAGACCTTCGCGCGGCGCCACCGACAGGCGCAGCATCAGGTCCTCGCTGATCACCTTGAAAGGCGGCGAGTTGCGCTTGATCGCGGCCACCTCGCGCGCGAGGTAGAGCTCGCGCAGCACGGCCAGGCCGCGCCCGTTAAGCTGGCGCGCGCTCTTCAGCGTAAGGAAGCCGCTCTCGTCGAAGCGCATCGGCGACGGCTCAATCTTGCAGATCTGCACGAACTGCCCCGTTGCCTCTTCCAGCCGGCCCTTCTTTTCCAGCTCCGCGGCCAGGATATCGCGCAGCTTCTTCAAATGTATCGTATCGGCGCTGGCGTAATCCAGCATCTCCTTCGTCAGCGGGCGGCGGCCCCAGTCCGCCTTCTGGAACTTCTTGTTCATCTCCACGCCGCCAAGGAATTCCCTGACCATATTGTCCAGGCCGCACTTTATGATGCCCAGGTACTTCGCGGCCACCATCACGTCGAAAATATTCACGAAAGTGCAGCCCATCGCCGCCTTGAAAACCCTGATGTCCGAATCGGCCGAGTGGAAGATCTTCTCCACGGCTGGATCGGCGAAGACCGGCAATATGGATTTAATGTCGACAGCCAGCGTATCCACCACGGCGTTGATATCCTCGCCGGTTAGCTGCATCAGGCAGAATTTCTCTTTGTAGGCGTAGAGGCTGTTTGATTCCGTGTCTATGGAAATATATTTATAGCTCGCCAGCCTGGCGGCCAGCTCGTCGAATTCTTTCTGCGTATCGATGAAGATGTAACTCATCTATAGATGATAGCAAAGGATGGCCGGGAAAGGCCACGGAAGCTGCCAAAAAGATGCCGGCCGGCCGGCCCGCGCTTTCTTGCTTTACGCCGCTTCCAGTTGCTATGATTTGCAAAGATGCCGACCATAATTTTCAACAAGCCCTACGGCGTACTTTCCCAGTTCACGCGCGAGCACGGGCATCCCTCGCTCCGCGACTTCAAACTGCCCGGCGGCGTTTACCCGGCCGGGCGCCTGGACCACGACAGCGAAGGGCTCCTGCTGCTGACTTCAGACGGGCAGCTGCAGGCCAGAATCTCCGACCCCAGGCACAAAATGCCCAAGACCTACTGGGCGCAGGTAGAGAAGGAGATAACCCCGGAGGCCGCCGCCAGGCTGCGCGCCGGACTCAGGCTTAACGACGGGCCGACCCTGCCCTGCGGGGCCAGCGTCCTGCCCGACCCCGGGCTCCCGCCCCGCGATCCCCCCATCCGCTTCCGCAAGACCGTCCCGACCTCCTGGGCCGAAATAATACTTAAAGAGGGCCGCAACCGGCAGGTGAGGCGCATGCTGGCCGCCGTAGGGTTCCCGGTGCTCAGGCTGATACGCAGGGCCATCGGCCCGCTGACGCTCGATGCCCTGGAGCCGGGCCAATGGCGGGAACTGACTGAAAAAGAACTCAGGAGCCTGAAAGGCTGAGACGAAGGAGACTATATGAGCATCCCGCCAAGGATAGGTTTTATAGGGCTCGGCATAATGGGCCGGGAGATGGCGATGAGCCTGGTAAAGGCCGGCTTCCGGGTTTCGGTTTACAACCGGACGCGCCAGCGCACCATCGAGTTCGCGGACATAGGCTGCGAAGTGGCGGCAACTCCCCGCGCCCTCGCCAAAATGTCCGATACCATCATAACCATGGTTTCCGACCCGGCGGCCATGCAGGCCATAATGGAAGGTCCCGAAGGTGTGTTTTCCGCCTTCTCGGGCGGGAACACGCTGGTGAACATGAGCACCCTCTCCCCGGATTACACCGCCGGGCTGGCGAAGAAATGTTTTATAGCCGGAGTGAATTTCCTGGACTGCCCGGTCTCCGGCTCCAAAAGCGCCGCCGAGAGCGGGCAGCTCGTGATCCTCGCCGGCGGCGATAAAGCCGCCGTAGAAAAGCTTTCCCCCGTCCTGAAAGCGATGGGGCGGGCCGTCGTATACGCCGGGCCGGCCCCGTCCGGCACCGCGCTGAAGCTCTGCATGAACCTTATACTGGGCCAGCTTAACACCGCGCTGGCCGAGTCCGCCGCCCTGGCGCAGGCGCAGGGCATAGCCCCGGAACTTATCTTCGAGACGCTTTCGCAGAACCCGGCGCTGAACTGCGGCTACTTCCAGTTCAAAAAAGAGAAAATGCTGACGAAACATTTCCAGGCGGATTTCCCCCTCAAGCACATGCTCAAGGACGCCAGGTACATGCTGGCCGAAGCCGCCAAGAAAAAACTTTCCCTCCCGGTCACGGCCGCGGTGGTAAGCCTGATGGAGAAATCCTATAATAGCGGTTACGGCGAAAAGGACCTGAGCGTCGTGCTCGATAACCTGACGGAGCCGCTGGGGTAAAACATGAAACAAGAAACTATCGTCGCGGCAATAAACTCCGCCTTTGAATTCAGACACAAGCACCCGGTGATAAGCATAATTTTATCGCTGCTGATGGTAGCCGCCAGTGCCGGCGGCATCTACCTGATAATAATGAAGATCCCTTCCATAGTCCCCTGCTTCACCGTCAACGGCTGCCATTAGCACAAAGCTCCCCGGCGGCGAAGCTCAAGAGAAAAAGGCCTTCCTCTTGAGCTTCGCCTTTTTTTTTGATATAGTTAGTTTAGGCTAACATTATTATTTAACGCTAACATATGGCAGGAACGCCCATGAAAACCCTCTCTACAAGCCTTGAAGACTATCTCGAAGCGGCCTATACGCTGAGCCGCAAGGACGGCTTCTGCCGCGCGACCAGTATAAGCCGGCAACTCAAGGTTTCAAAACCCTCAGTTAACGCCGCCGTGAAAACCCTGGCCGGGCGCGGCCTGCTGGAGCACGAGCGCTACGGCTATATACGGCTCTCTCCCTCCGGGAAGAAGGCGGGAGCCGAGATAGCGGGGCGCCACCTGCTGCTTAAGGATTTTTTTATTTCGGTGCTCGCGATGGACGCCGGGCAGGCCGAGCTCGACGCCTGCAGGGCGGAGCACGCCCTCAGCCCGGGGGCGCTGGACCGCGTAGGGGCGCTCGCCGTCTTCCTGAAGGCTGCGGCCCGGCGCAGGCTGCTCCTGGCCGCGAGGTCGGCCGTTTCCGGGCGGAAGACCCTATGAAACTCTCCCCCTCCGTAACCCTGCTCTCGATGCGGGAAGACGAAGCCGGCTATATAACCGAGGTCGCCGGCACCGACGAATTCAGGGGAAAGCTTAAAGCGATGGGGCTCTACACCGGCAGGCACATCCTGAAGCGCTCGCCTGAAAAGTCCGGAGGCCCCGTAGTGGTGGAGGTGATGGGCACAAAAGTAGCGCTGGGCCGGGTGATGGCCGGAAAGATCCTGGTAAAGACCAAATCGCGCCGCATCCTGCTGGCCGGCAATCCGAACGTCGGGAAGAGCGTGGTCTTCTCCCGCCTGACCGGCCTGGAGGTGATCTCGTCCAACTACCCCGGGACCACGGTGGAATACACCGCAGGCAATACCATCCTCGCAAATGAAAGGTTCTCCGTTGTCGACGTGCCCGGCGCTTACAGCCACGCGGCCACCAACAGGGCCGAGGAGGTCGCCGCCAGCCTGCTGGCGGAAGACGACAAAGCGCTCATTCTTAACGTCGTAGACGCCACCAACCTTGAGCGCAACCTGTTTTACACGCTGGAGCTCGCCGGCCTTGGCGCGCCCCTGGTGATCCTGCTGAACAAATGGGACATCGCCCGCAGGAAGGGCGTCTCCATCGACGCTTCGGCCCTGGAGCGCCAGCTTGGGGTGCGCGTAGTGCCTTTCGTGGCGACGACCGGCGAAGGCCTTTCCGGCCTTAAAAGCGCCGTCGAGGACTTTAACTCCGGGCGCCTGCCGTCCCCCGCCTGCGTTCCGGGCGGGCCTGACGAGAAGTGGAAACTCATCGGCCGGATATCGGCCGAATGCCAGAAGATAGAACACAAACACGCCACCCTGCTCGACAGGCTCGAGGATATTACCTCGAGCCCCTCTACCGGCCTACCCTTCGCCGCGGTCGTCATGCTGGCCGTTTTCTGGGCTATACGCTTTACCGGCGAAGGTCTTATAAACCACGTTCTGGACCCTCTTTTCCTGCACGCCTGGATGCCGCTGCTGAAAACCGCGCTGGCCGGCCTGGCTGACGGAGGTTTCCTTAAAACGCTCCTGCTGGGCGTGACGCCCGTCCCTATGGAATCCTTCGGCCTGCTCACCACGGGCCTCTATATCCCTTTCGTCACGGTACTGCCTTATATAATCTCCTTCTACGCCGCCCTCGGCCTGCTTGAAGATATCGGTTACCTGCCTCGCCTGGCCATAATGCTGGACAGCTCGATGCACCGCCTCGGGCTGCACGGCTACGGGACCATACCGCTTATGCTGGGGCTGGGCTGCAAAGTTCCGGCCATACTCGCCGCGCGCGTCCTCGAAACCCCGCGCGAGCGCGTGATAGCCACGGCGCTTACGCTGTCGCTGGCTCCATGCATGCCGCAGACGGCCATGATACTGAGCATACTCTCCCCCTACCCTCTAAAGTACACGCTGGCTGTTTTCGCCGCCATCGCCGCCGCCGGTATAGTCAGCTCGCTCCTGCTCAGCCGCATGCTGAAAGGCGAGACGCCGGAACTTTTCCTGGAGATACCGCCTTACCAGACCCCCTGCGTCCCGATACTCGGGAAAAAACTTTATTTCAGGGTGAAACAGTTCTTGTCCGAGGCCGTCCCGATGATAGTGCTGGGTGTACTGGCTATCAATCTTCTGGACCTCAGCGGCTTTCTGAACGGCCTGTCCGCCTTTTTCAGGCCCGCCGTCACAGGCCTCCTCGGCCTCCCGGCGGAAACCGTCTCCGTGATGGTGCTGGGCTTCCTCCGCAAGGACGTTTCCATAGCCATGCTCACGCCTTTCGCTCTTTCGCCCGGCTCTCTCGTCGTAGCAAGCGTTTTCCTGAGCCTCTACCTCCCCTGCCTGGGCAGCTTCATGGTGACAGTGAAGGAACTGGGAGCGAAGGACGCGGCGCGCGTGTTCGTCCTGAATTTTGCCGCGGCCCTGCTTTTCTCCTCGGCTTTGAATCTGCTCGTAAGATTCCTATAATTGAACCATGGGTTTTATCAAGGATATGCGTGACGGTCTGACCCGCAACGTCACCTATCTCGGCGTAGTCAGCGGCCTGACGGACATCTCCAGCGAGATGCTCTATCCTATCGTCCCGGTTTTCCTGACTTCCGTACTCGGGGCCCCCATGCAGGTGGTAGGACTTATCGAGGGCGTCGCGGAATCCACCGCCAGCCTGCTTAAGATAGTAGGGGGCCGGCTCTCCGACAGCACGGGGAAACGCAAGCCTTTCGTCGTAGCCGGCTATTCGCTCTCCGCGATCTCTAAGCCGGTCCTCGCGCTCGCGGCCACCTGGCATTTCGTCCTGTTCTCGCGCCTGATAGACCGCGTGGGCAAAGGGCTGCGCACGTCGGCGCGCGACGCGCTGATAGCCGGCTCCATAGACAAGGAGCACTGGGGTAAAGCCTTCGGTTTCCACAGGGCCATGGACACGCTTGGAGCCGCCCTCGGCCCCCTGGCCGCGCTGGCGCTGATCCATTTCATGACGCCCGGGAAACCCGACTTCCGCCTTATCTTCATGCTGGCTTTCCTCCCCGCCCTGCTCGGCGTCTTCGTGCTTCTCTACTTTGTCAGCGAGCCCGCGGCCCCGCCAAAGGAAGCAGGCGCCGCCCCGGCTGCGCGCACGCCGATGTCCCCGGACTTCAAGGTCTTTGTTTTTTTATACGCTATCTTCGCGCTCGGAAATTCCAGCGACGTCTTCCTTATCATGAAAGCCAAAAGCATGGGCTTCACTCTTACCCATGTCATACTCGCCTATACCGGCTACAATATCGTTTACGCCCTGCTGGCCGCGCCGGCCGGCTGGCTCTCGGACAAGCTCGGCAAGATCAAGACCATGGCCTTCGGCTTCCTGGTCTTCGCCGCGGTTTACCTCGGCTTCGCGCTCGCCGGCAAGCCATGGATTATCTGGCTTTTGTTCGCCCTGTACGGCTTCTACGGGGCTTTCAACGAGGGCATCGCCAAAGCCGTAGTGTCGCATCTGAGCGCCGGCGACAACCGCGCCTCCGCGATGGGCTATTTCCAGGGCGCCACGGGCTTCCTTGCTTTTTTCGCCAGCGCGCTAGCCGGCCTGCTCTGGGACCGGATCTCTCCCGCCGCCCCGTTCGTGGCCGGCGCTGCCTGCGCCTTTATTTCAATGTCGGCGCTGGCGATCTGGACAACTAAAAGGAGATTTTTATTTTAATTATGAGCCTGTACGCTTTAGCCCTTAAAGAAGCCTCGATAGAACCGTTAGCGCCCGCCGCTTTCCTCGCGGGCGTAAAAGGCTATAACCGGGACTCCGCGCGGGCCTTCCTGCGCGCCCAGCCCGGCTTCCTCGGCAGGAACCTCCAGCTTGAAGCCGCCCGCGAACTTGCCGCCGCAGCCGGCCTCGCCGGTTTCGAAACGATAGTGGTAGAGGAAACAGCGGTGCAGGCCCCGCCCCGCCCGATAGAGGCGGAGAAGATAGAGCCGAAGGGGAACGGCTTCAACGCCATGGGCGGGGGCGCTCTCACTTTCATCCCTTACGAATTAATAACCGTTTTCACAGCCGCCGCCTACGACGCTTTCACCGTCCCCGACACCATCCAGGCCATGAACCCGGGCGTCTTCGAGAAAATGGCGCGCCTCGTGGGCGCAGAAACGCCCAAGGTCCCGGCTCCGGTACGCGAGACTTTTTTTCGCGCGGATATAATCTTCAGCCTGGAGCGGCAGCGACATCCCCTGTCAGGAAGTGAGCGCAGCGAGCGCCTGCGCCTGCGCCTCAAGCCCGAAAACCTGGATTTCTCCCCCCTCTGCCCCGCGCGTTCCCCCGCCAGCCTGATAAATTTCCGCGCTCTCCTCGGCGCTATTTCCGCGCCCTGCTTCAAAGCGTTAAAGAACGAATTCCTCCTCGCCTTCCTTGCCGGCCGCCCCCTCACCCAGCTCAAGATCTCCGGCCCCGAAGCCGCCGACCTAGAACTCTCCCGCCTCCTCCTCCTCCTACCCCCCAACCGCGCAGAGTGAAAAATTACGGACACAAATAACCGGGGACCTGAAATATAACCCGCGAGATTTATACGGAGGGGAGGCAGGGGTATGGGTCCGGCGCGACCTCTCGGAGGCCCGAGCTTGCATAAGCGCGAGGGCCGAGAGAGGAGGCGC
>JAVHPG010000235.1:0-1609 GCA_036170455.1 Elusimicrobiales bacterium | reverse complement strand
CGTCCATGGCCCTCACCCGCAGGTAAACGTCGGAGCCTGCCACGGCGCTGTTTATTATCGTGTTACAGGCGGAATCCTGGCACATGGTCACTTCGAAGCTCTGAGCCGGGGCGGCGATGTAGAACTTGGGCCCCTGGTCCACTATGGTCTCTATGTTATTGGCATTGTCGGTAACGCGTACCCAGGCCACGTACGGCTCGCCGCGGACCCAGCAGGTATGGGCCTCGCGCTCCGCGCCGCCCGGATTGAGGTCGGTCACTCCGGGGGGGCCGTCGCAGACCAGGCCCGTGTACTGCCAGTTGCCGAGCGTATCGGTGAACTGGCCCAGCGTCCAGACCGGAACTCCGGAAGACGGCGTCCAGGTGGAGCCGTTCCAGAAATAACCGGTGTCGTCATAACCGCCGGAGTTTATAGGCCCGAGTGCGGGGAGGACGAAGGGCGAGGTATCCCTGAAGACCAGCGTCTCCACTTTGCCGCGGTGCCAGACTTGGTCCGGATAGACGCCGGAACCGGTTCCGTTTATGCCGTTGGTAAAGCCGGTATCCGAGGCGTTGCCGAGGATCGCCTTATTGTCATTATACACCGCCGTATTGACGGGGGTGACCACGGCCGACTGCGGCTCCGTGGTATCCCAGAGAAAGCGGGAAGTCCCGACGATGTTCTGCACATTGCCGATCGAATCGGTGGCGGAGGACTTGATAACGTAATGATAACCCGTAGTGAAGGTCAGCAGCGTGGGCGAGTAAGTCCACGAAGACTGGTAAAGGTTCTGCGGCAGGATCGGGAGCCAGGTTTCGTTCGCGTTCATGAAGGCCGAGCCGTCGAAGTACTTTGCGCCGCCGGGCTCGTTCTCGCTCCTGATCGAGATCTTGGCGCTGGCCACAGTGGTCACCGCGTCCGTAGAGGTGCCCCAGATGATGGGCATGGAGTTGTAAGAAGTATCTATGCCGGGCATCACGGGCGCCGATACCGGGGGCACGTTATCGAACACGAAGGTGCGGGTGGTCAGCGACACTTCGTCGTTGGTCGTGCCGTCCCTGGCCTTGGTCACTATATAGAAAGTCTTGCCGTTGCCGCTGTCGTGCGTTCCTTCTTTCCAGGCGAAAGTGGCGGCGCCGGGATTATTGAAGTCAAAGCTGGCGTCATTATAGGCCCAGGGGTTGAGCGTAGCCTTGGAGCCGGGCGCGCTCGCTATGGACCACCAGCCGGTGTCGGAGGCCGACCAGTGAGGAACTACGGGCTGCCAGTAATAGGTAGTCGGACCGGACAGGTACCACATGCGTATATTCACATTGCTTATGGGAGAGGTGAGGTCGTAAGAATTTCCGCTTATCGCCGTCATGGAGGAATACAGCGTTCCGTCGACCGGCGGATAAGTCACGAGCGAAACTGGCGCGACGTCGTCGAAGCTGAAGGTGGAGGAGGCCACCGAGTAATTGCCGGCGCGGTCCGTGACCTTGGCTTCCACGCGCAGCGCGCCGTCGCGGTTGGGCCAGGGCAGGGAGGCCGAATTATAGTTCCAGTTAAAGCTGCCGCCTACGGAGGAGGAGCCCAGCGCCACGTTCCAGATATTCGGGAAAGCGGGGCACTCATTGCCCACCCAGCCGGG
>JAVHPG010000234.1:0-7704 GCA_036170455.1 Elusimicrobiales bacterium | reverse complement strand
TGACGGCCGGCTCCTGGATCTATATCGGCACGCAGGGCATCCTCCAGGGCACTTACGAAACCTTCGCGGCCTGCGCGCGGAAACACTTCAAGAGCGACCTCGCCGGCAAGCTGACCGTTACCGGCGGGCTCGGCGGGATGGGCGGCGCCCAGCCCCTGGCCGTTACCATGAACGGCGGCGTGGCGATAATCATAGAGGCCGACGAGACGCGGATACAGAAGCGCCTGGACACGGCCTACGTGGATATCATGTGCCGCGACCTCGACGAGGCGCTGGCCCTGGCGGAGAAAGCCATGAAGGCCAGGCAGGCCCTTTCCATCGGCCTGCTGGGCAACTGCGCCGAGGTCCTGCCCGAGCTGGCGCGCCGCGGCGTAAAGATAGACGTACTGACCGACCAGACTTCGGCGCACGACCCCCTGAAAGGCTATATCCCCAGGGGCTACAGCGTTAAAGAGGCGGACGCCCTGCGCCGCAAAGACCCGGTAAAATATCTCAAGCTTTCCATGGAGTCCATCGCGATCCACGTCGAAGCCATGCTGAAACTGCAGAAAGCCGGCGCGGTAACTTTCGACTACGGCAATAATATCCGGACGATGGCTTTCAAGCACGGCGTTAAAAAGGCCTATGACTTCCCCGGCTTTGTCCCGGCTTATATCCGCGACCTGTTCTGCGAGGGTAAAGGACCTTTCCGCTGGGCGGCGCTTTCCGGCGACCCTAAAGATATCGCGGTAACGGATAAACTGGTTCTGGACCTGTTCCCTAAGGATGAACACCTTCGCCGCTGGATGGACATGGCCACGAAGAAAGTGAGGTTCCAGGGTCTGCCCTCGCGCATCTGCTGGCTCGGCTACGGCGAGCGGCATTTGATGGGCCTGCGGATAAACGACCTCGTGAAGAAAGGCAAGATCTCGGCGCCCGTGGTGATAGGCCGGGACCACCTGGATTCCGGCTCGGTAGCCAGCCCTTTCCGCGAGACCGAATCGATGAAGGACGGCTCCGACGCTATCGCGGACTGGCCTATCCTGAACGCCCTGGTAAATACGGCTTCCGGCGCAAGCTGGGTATCTTTCCACCACGGCGGCGGGGTGGGCATGGGTTACTCGCTGCACGCCGGGCAGGTGACCGTGGCGGACGGAACGAAGGAAATGGCCCTGCGCCTCGAGCGGGTGCTCACCAATGACCCCGCGATGGGCGTGCTGCGCCACGCCGACGCCGGCTATAAGATAGCTTCTGATTTCGCCAGGAAGAAAGGGGTTAAAATACCTATGCTGAGGACTAAATGAAAAATATGTTTCTGGTTCTTTTCACCGTGCTTTTTATTTCCGGCTGCGGGGCCGGCGTTAAGACCGTTATACGGGGCGATTTCGACACTTCGGGCCGCGTGGCTGTAATGCCGTTCAGCGGGAAAGACGAGGATACCGCCCTCTCGCTGTCCGAGGCTTTTTCCACTTACCTGATGGACGTCGGGTTTGACGTAATGGAGCGGGCGCAGTTAGAGAAGGTGCTGGGAGAGCAAAAGGTCTCTTTATCCGGAGCCATGGCTTCGGAGGATATCGCGCAGATCGGGAAACTGGCCGGAGTGCGGGCGGTCGTTACGGGCTCCTACCGGGTGCGCAGGGAGAAGGTGCGCACGGTGACGCCGCGCGTGAAAATTACGCCTTCCCCCGTCAGGCCCGGCAAGAGGCCGCCTCCGCCGCCAAGGCAGGTCCCCGGCGATGTCCGGGAAGAGACCCGGACTATCTTCAGCGGCCTTAATGTTAAATTCGTGGACGTGAACACGGGGCGTGTTCTGCTCGGTTGCTCTTCCGAGAAGAATTACGACGCGGATTCTATTAATAAAGCTTTGTCTGTTATGGCGGGGTCCATAAAGAAAGAATTAAAAAACAGGAAAGGAGATTAGATATGGCTTCTGAATTCAGTTTCGACGTGGTTTCGAAGGTGGAATATACGGTGGTGGACGAGGCTATCGCCATCGCTATGAAAGAAGTCATCAACCGTTATGACTTCAAAGGTTCCAACTCTGAGATCAACTTCGATAAAAAGGCCAATACCATAATGCTCCAGTCCAGCGATGCGTATAAGGTTAAGGCGCTTTACGACGTGCTCCTGATGAAGATCTCAAAGCGCGGCCTGCCGGTAAAGAATTTCGAAGGGCAGAAAGTCGAGAGCGCGTTGGGCGGCACGGCCAAGCAGGTCATAAAAGTGCAGCAGGGCATACCGCAGGAAAAAGCCAAGGAAATAACAAGGGCCATTAAAGACCAGAAGCTGAAGGCGAATACCGCGATCCAGGGCGATACGCTGCGCGTCACCTCCAAGTCGAAGGACGAGCTGCAGGCCGTGATGACCCTCCTGCGCGGCGGCGACTACGGGATAACCCTGCAGTTCGAGAATTTCAGATAAGGATTTAATGTCCACACTCTTCACTAATATCAAGCAGCTCCTGACCTTCGCCGGAGACAAAGCGCCGCGGGCCGGGGGGGCTATGTGCGAAACCGGCCTGGTCAAGGACGCCGCCGTGCTGGTGGACGGCGGCATCGTGGTCGCCGCCGGGACCTGGACCGAAGTGTCCCACCACCGCATGGCTAAAAAAGCCAGGAAGATAGAGGTGAACGGCGTCTGCCTGCCCGGCTTCGTGGACAGCCACACTCACGCCGTTTTCGCCGAGCCGCGCCTGAAAGATTTCTCGATGCGGACTGCCGGGGCCAGCTACCAGGATATAAAAGCGGCAGGCGGGGGGATTGTTTCAAGCATAGGCGCCGTGCGCAGGCAGCCGCAGCGCGCCATGGCGGAACAGCTCGCGATGCGCGCCACCGGCTTCCTTGAATGCGGCACCACCACCGCCGAAGTGAAAAGCGGCTACGGCCTGAACCTGGATTCCGAGCTGAAAATATTGCGGGCCGTGCGCGAGGCCCAGAAGCTTACGCCGCTCGAGATGATGCCCACCCTCCTGGCCGCCCACGGCGTGCCGCCGGAGTTCAACGGCGAAGCGGGGAAGTATCTGGATTATGTCACCGCCGAGATATTACCTAAAGTCGCGGCCGAGAAGTTGGCTGTCTTCGCCGATATTTTCTGCGAGAAGGGCTATTTCACTCCTGAACAGACTACCGCTTACCTGAAAGAGGCCGCGCGCTTCGGGCTGAAGCCCAAAGTCCACTCCGAACAGCTTACGAACTACGGCGGAACGCGCGCCGGGGCGGCAGCCGGCGCAATAACGGCTGACCACGCCGATCATGTTCACGCCGAGGACATCATCGCGATGCGCGCAGCGGGAACCATAGCTGCCCTGCTGCCGGCTTCCAACTATTACCTCGGGCTTGGCAAATACCCGCCGGCGCGCGAGATTATCGCCGCCGGGGTCCCGGTGGCGCTGGCGACGGATTTCAATCCCGGAACCTGCCCCTGCTGGAATATGCAGTTCGTGCTCTCGGCGGCCTGCACCCATTGCGGCATGACGCCGGAGGAAGCTCTTTGCGCCGCGACTGTGAACGGGGCCTGGGCCCTGGGTATCGGCGACAGGGTGGGAAGTGTCGTCCCCGGCATGCAGGCCGACCTGGCCTTCTTCGAAGCAGACGACTACCGGGAATTGTGCTATTACTTCGGCGCCAACCAGTGCGTACTTACGGTTAAAAAAGGAAGCGTAGTTTACAGCAGGAATAGCTGACGAGCGCCGGCCTGCTGCCAATTCCCGCGGCATCATTATGAAAATTATCCTGTTCGACATAGACGGCACGCTTATCAAGGCCGGAGGCGCGGGGGCGCGGGCCCTGAACCACGCCGTAGAGGCCATGACCGGCCATCCAGAGGCCTGCAAATCCGTCCAGCTGCAGGGCGCCACGGATAAAGCCAACTTCGAGAACGCTTTCAAGGCCGGCGCGGGCCGCAAGCCGACCGCCAGGCAATTGGCAGCCCTGACCCAGAAATACGTCGACCGCCTGCCGCTCGAAGTTCTCGCCTCGGTCAAGGCAAAAAAATATTTGAAGGTCAAAGGCGTGGAAAAGTTCCTGATAAAGCTGTCCGGCCGCAAGGACGTGCTGGTCGGTCTTGGCACCGGCAATCTGAAGGACGGCGCTTTTATAAAACTCGAGCCGTCGGGGCTGCTGAAGCATTTCGCTTTCGGCGGCTACGGCTGCGACTCGCACCACAGGAGCGAGGTGCTGGAAAAGGCGGTAGAGCGGGCCGCTAAAATAGCCAAAGTAAAAGTAAAGCAGCGCGAGGTTTTTGTGATAGGCGACACCCACCGCGACGTAGAGGCCGCGAAGGAAGCCGGCTATCACAGCGGCGTCGTCCTGGACGGCTTCGGCGACCCGCGCTTGCTGATGCGCTCCAACCCGGAGCTGATGGCGAAGGATTTTTCCGACATGAAGCCATGGCTTATCTGGCTGGGGCTTGAAAAGGACCCTAAGGGCGTGAGCCGCGGGACCTATATCTGCCCCGACTCGCCCATCGAGCACGCGCATTACGGCCGCACCGGGACGGACCTGAGGGATATAGAAGTCGGCATGAAAAGGCTGAGAGAAGCTAAAAAGAAAATTACAGGCTGAATTAAAATGGATATAAAAGAAACGCTTACCTACGGAGACATCGCAGAGATCCCGGCGCTGCTTGAAAAATTTTCAGCGCGCTCCGGCGAGCTGAGGAAACTGGCTCTCCGTTCAAAGGACAAAGCCGTCTACCTCGTCGGGCGCGGCTCCTCCGGCACCGCCACCCTGTTCGCAAAGTATATCTGGGAGGCTTACGCCGGAACCATAACCAATTTCATACATCCGCATTCCATCTTCGAAGCCAGGAAGCCGCTTAACTTCAAAGGCCAAGCCGTCTGGGCCTTCTCTCAGTCAGGCCGCAGCCAGGACATAACAGCCTGCCTTGAGAAGCTGGTAAAGTGGGGGGCGAAAGGCGTCGCCGTTACCAACGAGGCAGACCTGAAGAACAACCCCCTGGCCCGCCTGGCGGGGCGCCATATCCTGCTTTCCGATTCAAAAGAAGTCCCGGTCGCCGCCACCAAGAGCTTCGAGCTCCAGCTCTGGGCCGTGCTCTGGACGGCGCAGACCTGGAGCCGCAGTTTCTCGCCGAAGGATTTTAAAGATACTGTCGCCGCCGCGAGCGCGGCTATTTCTGATAATTACGGGGGGGAAGAGCTGCTGAAGCGTATAAAGAAAGCCCCGATGCTGGGCTTCGTCGGGCGCGGGCCTTATAATGCCGTAGCGGAGGATTCCGCGCTAAAGTTCAGGGAGATGGCAAAGTCCCACGCGCTGGGCTATTCCGCCGCCGAGTTCCTGCACGGCCCGGTCGGCGCTTATACGGCTAAAGATCTTGTTTTCCTGTTCACGCCGTCCGACAAACTCCCCGAGGACATTCTCAAGGTCAAGAAAGCCCTCGACGAGCGCGGAACTCCCTATGAAGTGGTTCTGCCCGGGAAGCTTAAGTTCCCTTTCAACTGCCTCCCCGTTGACATCCGCATGAAAATGCTGGCCCTGCGCCTCGCCCTTTCAAAAGGCCTGAACCCCGATAATCCAAAGGGCCTTAATAAAGTAACGCAGACTTTCTAGTTCTGCCTGAGCATGTGCGTGGCAATACTGAGGACGGCCACGATCTTTTTAAGGGCTGTATTCTCCTTCTTAAGATCTTTTTGGATTCGTTTATAAGCAAGGGGTTCGCGCCGAGGGAGGAGAGTAGAATGAAAGGTATTCCGGCTGTTTTCTTCATGTTTTTTAACGCGAGGGCCAGATCATAACCAGACATATCACCGAGATGGTAATCCAGAAGTATGAGGTCGGGAAGAAAATAAAGAGCGGTTCTTAGCCGTCCTTGCCGCTCAGCGAAGTGTCTGTCTTAAAGCCTGCTTCCTGTAAAAAAATGGAAAGCATCTGGGAAAATTCGTAATTATCGTCAATAACAAGTATCTTCATTGCTTCTTAAGGATGCGGCGTTCAAGGACCTTGACCCTGGAGAGGAGGACGTCGTTGCCGAAAGGTTTTGTCAGATAGTCGTCCGCCCCGGTTTCATAGCCCTGCACCTGGTCGTCGGCGAAAGCCCTGATGGTCAGCATGAGCACCGGCATCTCCCTGAAGTTTTCGTGAGTCCGGATATTCTTAAGGAGTTCAAACCCATCCATTTCAGGCATATTGACGTCCAATACTGCTATGTCCGCTCCCTCGGCCTTCAGCCTTTTCCAGGCCAGCAGGCCGTTAACTTCCGCGGCTACTTCGTACCCGGCTTCAGTAAGTATTTCAGTTACCAGGCTCCGAAAAGTATCGTCGTCGTCAGCTACAAGAACTTTCATCACGGCTCCTTTAACGGGCTCTTGTAAACATAGCCTGTCCCGTAAACTGTTTTTATGTTTTTCCCATATGGTCCAAGCTTGTGCCTTAATGTTTCTATGTGTTTATCTATAGTTTCCACGTTGATGTGCCCGGACTTCTCTCCCCAGATATTCTCCATCAGGAACTCCCTGGAAATTACGTGCCCCTCGCTGCCGAGAAGCGCGAATAATATCTCGAATTCTTTAGGCGTCAGGCTGTCAAGAGTTTTGTTCTTGCCGTCGGCAGGGCCTAGCCTTATTATTCTTTTTTTCTTTTCTGCTTCGACATTCCCGTCTACAGATGTGACCACCGTCCTGGCCAGGTTAAGGTTCGGTAAAAGACGCCTGATGTGGGCTTTTGCCTTGGAAAGAAGCACCCTTTCGTCTATGTCGCTTGTTATGAAATCGTCAGCCCCGGAATCAAGAAAAGCGGAGATCTCCGGGTTGGAGGTCATTCCAGGCTTGCTGAAGAGTATGGCCGAGATGTTTTTGCTTCCGCTCAGGAAGGTCTGAATTTCTTTGGGTAAGGCCAATCCTCCAGGGCAGACCTCAATGAGCGCAAGTCCCCAGGTGTCACGCGGGACAGCTCCGAGAGCCGGGAGGTCATTGCGCAGTTGGATATTAAAACGCTCTCTGTAAAAGAGTCTGTACCATTTATCCGATAACCCCCTGTCAGTAGTCACTAGCCATAACATGAATTCGCTCATAGTATTCTATGGTCCGCTTATTTCCGAATTGTGGTTACAATAAACAGAGATATGTTTTGAAGGCGATATTATATTAAAGCATCTATTTGGGTGAAGTTGTTAGAAAAATGAACGCATAACGGCCAGGGCTGAAACAGCGGTCACGGCATAGCCCAAATTCTTCAGCTTAACAACTTCTGCTTCGATACGTTTAAATTCGAGGTAGTTCTTTTCCGTTTTCTGTTTTTCTTTCAGGAGGTCGCGGATAAATTCCTCGTACCGCATGTTTTTCAGATTTATCAGATCCTCTACCAGAGTCATCTTGAAAAGGCAGGTTTGAAGGTCCTCATTCAGCTTTTCGTGGGTAGCGGAGGCGGTCTCTTGTATAAGCGGCTCTGCTTTCTTTGTGGGGGTGTTCGAGGGGAGTGCGAGAGGTGCTCCTGCGGATTTTTCTCTGAATAAATCATTAATAGCGCTGATTATTTTATCGCAGGGGGTACCTTTGCTGATAATGGCGTCCGCGCCGCTGCTTGTAAATTGCGATTTTTCTTCTTGTATATTGCGCGCGGTGAAGATCATTATCTTCGGCCGGTTGATGATGTTTCCCGAGATCTTTTCCGCCACTTTATAGCCGTTCATTCCCGGGGTGTTTACGTCCAGGATAAGCAGGTCGTATTTCGCCCTGCCCAGATTTTTAAAAACCTCGTCGCTGTCTTTGGC
>JAVHPG010000233.1:66108-81554 GCA_036170455.1 Elusimicrobiales bacterium | reverse complement strand
AGGCCCAGGGCCAAAATAGCGAAATAAATATATTTTCACGTCGGGCTCCACGCCCCGATATCGGAAAATTTCCAATAAATCAAAAGGCCCGCTCCCGCGGGCCGTCCTTTGCCGCTTCGATTAATTTAGTATTTGGCGAGCGCGGCCTTATAAACTTTCCACAGCTGGGCCTTGGTATGCGTAGGCTGGCCGTAGGGGCTGCCGGGGAGGGAGGCCCAGACGCCGTTAAGCTTGCGCAGGGCCTCGGTGAATTCCTCGTATTTGCCGGATCTGCTCACATTGCGGAAGGCCCCGCTGCGGCGGATCGCTTCCACTACGGCCTTATCCTGGCTGGGCGGAGTAAAATCGGCAAGGCCGAGATCGGGGGCAAGGCCGTCCCAGGTACTAGAAAGGAATTGGTAGCGCCCTGAAGCGTTGGAGCAGAGCTTGCCGGAGCATTTGCGCTTGCGCGGATGGTCCGCGTAGCTTTCGAAAGTAGCGTGCGTGAAAATATAGTTATACCTGTCATCGGTGCCCTCGGCGTAAGCCAGGGTGTCGAGGAAAGCCCTGATGTTCCTGGGCAGCTCCCAGGCGCCGCCGGCGGAGCTGGAGGAAACCTGGGAGATGAAAACATAGCCGCGGCTGAACTGGCAGCCGGGCAGCGGCTCCGCCAGGCTGACTATCATATGCTCGCCGGTAAAGCCGGGTTTGGCCGAGGTTTTATACAGCGTTTTCGGGGCGAGGGCGCATTTGCCGGAGCCTTCGGAAAGAGTTTCAAGCTGGGCCTCCGAGATCTTGAGGAAAGCAGCTTCGCCGCCGATATACACGAAATTATCTTCCAGGCCTTTGTTGTTCCGCCCCGGCCATTCAAAACCGGGCTCGTCGCTCTTCGGCGGGAGGTACTGCACCATATCCACGGTTCCGTCGGCATGGGCGGGAACGATATCCAGCGACGGAGCGGGCATTAAGCCGCCGCGGGAATTATTAAGAAGTTCCTGGAAAGCGGTATTCTCCGCGCTGAGGGGCGCGGAGATCGCGATAAGGCCGAAAATGGCTGCCAGGATCTTCCTCATACTTATAGTATGGCAGGAAGCGGTTGACGCGGTAAGTGCCGGGGGACCCGGGCAGGCCTGGGCCTTTTGGGCCTAAGGCTTAAGGAAGAAGCGGAAGACATCCGGCAGCAGCCTGGCCCAGTACTTTTCATTATGCCGGCCGCCTTTCTCTTCGTAATAGATCAGCTCCCTGTTTTTCCTGAAACCCCTGGAGAGCAGGATGTTCCGCAGTCTCCGGGAGTCCAGCACGTATTCGGCGGTTTTTTTATGCTTCCCGGGCCGCCCCCCCTCCTCGGTTCCCATGCTTAGCCAGATCCCTGTTTTTTTGGGATCCGCTTTCTGCCCGGCCAATGGCAGCAGCGTATGCCCGGCCCAGTAAAGGGAAGGCGAGAGGACGCCCGCTTTCGAGAAAACCTCCGGGTATTCAAGGATAAGGAAAAGCGAAATAAGCCCGCCCAGCGAGGAGCCGGCTACAAAAGTATGCTCCCGCGCGCTCAGGGTACGGTAAGCGGCGTCGATAAAAGGTTTAACTTCTTTTACCAGGAATTCGGAATACTCGCGGCCTTTCCCTCCGCCGCGGACCGGGTCGCGGTCGGGTGCGTATTCGGAAATACGCTCGTCTCCTTTATTGTAAATACCTACGATTATAGCTTCCAGGGGCGGAGCTTCTTCGGCGAGGGCCGCGGCGGTTTCATAAGCCCCCCACTCCACGCCCGAGTAGGAAGTGGAGCTGTCGAAAACATTCTGACCGTCGTGCATATAAATGACCGGGTAGCGCCGGGCTTTGTCCGCCGCGTAAGTAAAGGGCAGGCAGACCAGGAGGGTCCTTTTGTTTTTAAGGATGCGCGAAGGAAAGCCGCGGTGGAATTTCATTATGCCCGGAAGCGGATTTTTATTCATTTTTTAAAAGCCTTCAGGGCGGCCAGCGCGCCTTTAACCAGATATTTCAGGTCTTCGCCCCCCCGTATGGAGAGCAGTTTGCGGCTTATATACGGAAAGCTGAAATAATAGCCGCGGCCTATCTCTCCCCTGAGCTTTACAAGCTCCTCCCCGGTAAAATGCTTCGTCCGCCAGGGTATAGAGTCGCCGAAGAAATCGTAAGCCTGCCAGGGCAGCCCTTCCGGCAGGAAGCCGCCCGCTTTCGCTTTAAGATAATTTTCGGTGCCGGGCAGCGGCACGCAGATCGCGAGCGAGACCAGGTCCGGCTTTATTTCGCGGATAAGCTTAACGGTCCCGGCCAGGTCTTCGCGGTTTTCATCGGGATGACCTATCATAAAAAAAGCCTGCGCCGTGATGCCGTGTTTTTTTATCAGCCTGAACGTTTCTTTTATCTGCCCGACCGTCGTTCCCTTCCTGATGCTGTCCAGGACGCGCTGGGAGCCGCTTTCCGCGCCCACGGCTATCTTCCGGCAGCCGGAGCGCTTCATCGCCGCAAGCATCTCCTCGTCCAGCTCGCCGGCGCGCGCGTCGCAGTTCCAGGTCAGGCCGGGATAGCTGCGCTCCAGGTGCGCGGAAAATTCAAGGACGCGGGATTTTTTCAGGGCGAAAGTGTCGTCGTCCACCGTTATATGCTTATAGCCCAGCGCCGCGATATCGTCAACTTCCAGCAAAACTTTTTCCATGGAGCGCAGTCGCGCGCGCGGCCCGTTGATTACCTGCGAAGCGCAGAAAGCGCAGCGGTACGGGCAGCCCCGGGAAGTGAACATCACCGTCCCTCCCGCGGGCACTCCGGGCGTGGTGTAGCCGCCGGCATAGAGCTCCTTGTCCAGCAGCTGCCGGTCGGGGATAGGGAGCAGGTCGATATCAAGCGGCTCGCCGCGCGGGTTCACCACCGCCTTACCCTCGCGCAGGAAAGCCAGCCCCGCTACCGACTCCGCTCCGCTTCCGCTTTTCAAAGCGGCGGCCAGCTCAAGCAGCGGCTTCTCCCCCTCGCCGATCACGGCGAAGTCGCAGGCGGCGTCGGCAAGCGTTTCGGACGGCAGCGCGGTGGCGTGCGCTCCTCCGACCGCGGTTTTTATCTTTAATTCCCGGCAAAGCAGGCAGAGCTCCTTTATCGCCGGGATATCCGTAGTCATTCCGGTTATCCCCACAAGCAGCGGGGCGGCTGACTCAAGCGTTCGCCTTAATCCGTCCGCGGAGCGCGCTTCCAGGTCATAGATAGCGGCGCTGAAGCCGTGCGCTTTCAGCCAGGTGGCGAGATAAACCAGGTTTATAGGCGGCTGCGAAGCCCCTATCGCTTTGAAGACACTCATAGCCGCGGCTTTAGGCCGCACCAGGAGGACGTCTGTTCTAGGCGAAGATGAAGTCACTTGTCTTTGAATAATTCTGCGGCTTTATCGTTGGAGGTCACTATCCCGGTTATCATGGCCGAGCTGAAGCCGCGGTGCTCCATTTCATTAAGGCCCTCTATAGTGCAGCCGCGCGGCGTGGTAACCTTGTCTATCTCGCTTTCCGGGTGGCCCCGGTTGTCGAGGAGCAGCGAAGCGGCCCCGCGCGCGGTCTGGGCGGCCATGGCGAGCGCCTCTTCGGAATGAAAACCTATCTGCGTCCCGCCCTGGGAGGCGGCGCGGATCGCGCGCAGGAAAAAAGCGACGCCGCAGCCGGTCAGCGCGGTGGCGGAAAGCATGAGCTCCTCTTTTATTACAAGCGTCTTTCCCAGCGCGTCAAAAATATCTTTTGCTTTAGCCAGCGCGGCCCGGTTTTCGGGGGCGGCGCAGAGGCAGGTCATGGCCTCGCGTATCGCGATGGCGGTATTGGTCATGGCCCTGACCAGGCCGACCTTTTTTTTCAGCCAGGCCGAGATCTGCCCGGTAGTTACCCCCGAAACGATAGAAATTACTATATGCCGCCCGGTCAGGGCGGGGCTTATTTCTTTTACCGCGGCTTCCGCCTCCAGCGGCCCCACGGCGAGGATGACGATGCCGGCGCTTTTTACCGCCGCCCGGTTATCCGACAGGACCGTGAATTTTTCCGCGCGGAGCACCTCCAGGAATTCGGCGCGGCGCCGGGTCAGGATTATATCCTGCGGCAGGAACTTCCCCGAAGCCGCCAGTCCCCTGGCGATGGCCGCGCCTATATTGCCGGCGCCTATGACGGCTATTTTCCCCGGGCCGGTCTCCGGATTTTTATTCTGTTTCATATTTTATATCCCCCTGGCTCAGCCGGTGCGTGGAGGGCCATATTGATCAGCCGGGAGACAATGACTACCGCCAGGGTCCCGCCCCGGCCGCCGGAGTTCATTGAAAAGGTAAGGATGGTGGTCAGCGTGGAGGGCCCGGCGATAAACGGGATGGCCGGCGGCACTATGAACGGCTCCCGGCCGGGGAGCTTCAGCTCCGCCGGCCGCCGCGCTTTGCCGCTTTTTTACTTCTTCTCTTCGGGCGGCTTAGCTTCCCCGCCTTCCACGCCGTCGTCGATCACGGGCTCCACGGAGGCGATCTTGTCGCCCTCCTCCATGCGGACCAGGCGGACGCCCTGGGTGTTGCGGCTGATGACGCGCAGCGTTTTGCAGGGCATCCGGATGATCTTGCCCTTCTCGGTCATCACCATCAGGTGGTCCTTGTTCTCCACCAGATAGATGCCCACCACCGCGCCGTTGCGCTCGGTGGCCTTGATGGTGATCACGCCCGAGCCGCCGCGGTTCTGGTGGCGGTACTCGTCCAGGTCGGTGCGCTTGCCGAAGCCCAGTTCGCAGACGGTCAGGAGCGTCTTTTTGGTCTTGGCCTCGGCCACTTCCATACCTATAACCGTATCGGTCTTGTCCAGGCGGATGCCGCGCACGCCCATAGCCCCGCGGCCCATGGAGCGGACGTCGCTCTCGCTGAAGCGGATGGACATGCCTTCCTTGGTGCCTATGATTATCTCATAGCTCCCGTCGGTATAGCCCACGCTGTTCAGGATATCGCCGTCCTCTAGGCCGATGGCGATGATGCCGCCCTTCCGGATATTGGCGAAGTCGGCGATCGGGGTCTTCTTGATGTTGCCCTTCCGGGTGCACATCACGATGAAGCTCTCACGGCCCTTGGCTTCCGCGAAGGACTCGATGGCGAGCACCGAGGTGACCCGCTCGTCCTTGACCTGCAGCAGGTTCACGATGGCCTTGCCGCGCGAAGTGCGGTTGCCCTCGGGGATCTCGTAGCCCTTGAGCGCGTATACTTTGCCGCGGGTGGTGAACATCAGGATGGTGGCGTGGCTGGAAGTCACGAAGAGCTTCTCGATAAAGTCCTCTTCCTTGACGTCTGAGCCGATGATGCCTTTGCCGCCGCGGCCCTGCACCTTGTAGGTGTCGGCCGCGATGCGCTTGATGTAGCCGCCGTGGGACATGGTGATGATGACGTCCTCTTCGGGGATGAGGTCTTCGATGTCGAGCTCGGCGGCCTCGCCGGTGATCTCGGTCTGGCGCTTGTCGCCGTACTTTTCCTTCATCTCTTTCAGCTCGTCCACGATGATCTTGAGCACGCGCTTGGGGTCGGCCAGGATGGCGCGCAGCTCGCCGATGAGCTTCATCAGGGCTCTGTGCTCTTCCTCTATGGCGCCGGTCTCGAGGCGGGTCAGCTGGTGCAGGCGCATGTCGAGGATGGCCTGCGACTGGATATCAGTGAGGGCGAACTTCGCCATCAGCTTCATCTTGGCTTCGAGCGCGTCCTTGGATTTCTTGATGATCTCGACGACGGCGTCGATGTTCTGCAGGGCTATCAAATAGCCTTCCAGGATATGGGCGCGGGCCAGGGCCTTTTTCAGGTCGTACTTGGTCCGGTTCACCACCATCAGGCGGCGGTGGCGCACGTACTGCAGCATGACTTCTTTGATGGGCAGCACGCGGGGCCGGCCGTCCACGATGGCCAGCATGATCACGCCGAAGGAGGCTTCCATCTGCGTATGCTTGTAAAGCAGGTTCAGCACTACCTGGGCATTGCCGTCGCGCTTGATCTCGATGACGATGCGCATGCCGCGGCGGTCCGACTCGTCGCGGATGTCCGAGATATCCGCGATCTTCTTTTCTTTCACCAGCCCGGCGATAGTCTCGATGAGGGTGGCCTTGTTCACCTGGTAGGGGATCTCGCTGATCGCGATGCATTCGCGGTTGCCTTTCATCTCCTCGATCTCCGCGCGGGCCTGGGTGACGATGGAGCCGCGGCCGGTCTCGAAATAATTCTTGATGCCCTTGCGGCCGCGGATGATGCCGCCGGTCGGGAAGTCGGGGCCCTTGATGATCTTCATCAGCTCTTTGGTCTCGATGTCCGGGTTCTCCATCACCGCGATGGTCGCGTCGCAGACCTCGCCGAGGTTATGGGTGGGGATATTGGTGGCCATACCGACCGCGATGCCGGAGGAGCCGTTGACGAGGAGGTTGGGGAGCTTGCCGGGCAGCACCGACGGCTCGGTCATGGAGCCGTCGTAGTTGGGGACGAACTTCACCGTCTCTTTTTCTATGTCGGCCAGCAGTTCGCCGGCGATGCCGGACAGGCGGGCCTCGGTGTAACGCATCGCGGCCGCCGGGTCGCCGTCCACGGAACCGAAGTTGCCCTGACCGTCCACCAGCATGTAGCGCAGGCTGAAGGACTGGGCCATGCGGACGAGGGTGTCGTAGATGGAGGCGTCTCCGTGCGGGTGGTACTTGCCCATCACGTCGCCGACGATGCGGGCGCTTTTCTTAAAGGGCTTGTTGTGCTGCAGGCCCATGTCGTCCATGGTGTACAGCACGCGGCGGTGCACCGGTTTCAGGCCGTCTCGCACGTCGGGCAGGGCGCGGCCGACTATGACGCTCATGGAGTAGTCGATATAGGAGGACTTCATCTCCTCGCTTATATCGCGGTCGACGATGTTGAGCAGCATGTTTTCCGTCTGCTTCGGTGTAAGGTCTTTGGGTTCTGCCATTTTATCTATGCTCCGTTAGTTAAATATCGAGGTTGCGGGCGGCGAGGGCGTTCTGCTCTATGAACAAGCGGCGCGGCTCGACCTTGTCGCCCATCAGTGTGGTGAACATTTTCTCCGCCTCGGCGGGGTCCTCGAGGGAGACCTTGAGGAGCTTGCGCTTGAGCGGGTCCATCGTGGTCTCCCACAACTGCCCGGGGTTCATTTCGCCCAGACCTTTGTAGCGCTGGATATGCGCGCCGGCGGCGCCGGCCTTCATCACATTATCCATCAGGGTCCTGAGGTCTTTGGAGGAAGTGATGTTCTTTTCCGTGATCAGGTCGAACAGGTTGGGGGCTTTTTCAGCCTCCGCCTGGAAATCGGCCAGGCTGTAGCCGTGGGCTTTCAGCTTGACGGAAATATTGTTCAGGCGCGTGAACTCGCCCAGCGTCTGGAAGTCGGGGCCGAGATCGTCCTCGTCTATCTCCGCTTCGGGCTTCCCTTCCTTGGCCAGCGCCTCCTTCTTCTTCTGCACGTACTCGCTCTCGTAAGCGTCCCACTCGTCCTCGGTGAAGAAATAGCGGTAGGTCTCGGGGCCGGTCTCGATGCGGTACAGGGGCACCTGGCCTTCGGCCTGGAACCTGAGATAATCCTTCAGGGTCAGGCTCTTGCTCTCGAGCTTGCGGGTGGTGTTCTCCGTGGCTATCGTCAGCTCCATCAGTTCGCTGATCTCTTTGTCGTCCAGCTTCTTGCCTTTGGCTTTGATGGAGATGCCGGAAAGGGCTTCTTTGAGCTGCCACTTCTGCAGTTTTTCCTCGTTGTCGAAATAAGATTCGAACTTGCCCTTCTTCACTTTATAGAGCGGCGGCTGGGCGATATAGATATGCCCCTGGTCGACGAGCGGGCGCATCTGCCGGTAGAAGAAAGTGAGCAGCAGCGTGCGGATATGCTGGCCGTCCACGTCGGCGTCGGCCATGATCACGATCTTGTGGTAGCGCAGCTTCTCGAGATTAAACCCGTCCTCGCCCTCGCCGATGCCGGTGCCGATGGCGGAAATGATATTGCGGATCTGCTCGCTGGAGATGATCTTCACCAGCTGGGACTTCTCCACGTTCAGGATCTTGCCGCGCAGCGGCAGGATGGCCTGGAACACGCGGTCTCGGCCCTGCTTGGCCGAGCCGCCTGCCGAGTCGCCTTCTACGATGAAGATCTCGGATTTTTTCGGGTCTTTTTCCTGGCAGTCGGCCAGTTTGCCGGGCAGGCCGGAATCGGTGAGCGAACCTTTGCGGCGCGCCAGGTCCTTGGCATGGCGGGCGGCCTCGCGGGCCTCGGCGGCGCCCAGGCCCTTCTGGCAGATGGCCTTGGCGATGGAGGGGTGCTCCTCGAAGAAAACGCCGAGCGCCTCGCCGGTAAGGGTCTTAACTATGCCTTCCACCTCGCCGTTGCCCAGCTTGGTCTTGGTCTGGCCTTCGAACTGGGGGTGGGGGATCTTGACGGACACCACCACGGTGAGGCCTTCGCGCACGTCGTCGCCGGTCACGCCGTAGTCCTTGTCCTTCGTCAGCTCGTACTTCTTGATGTAATCGTTGATGACGCGGGTCAGGGAGGAGCGGAACCCGGACACGTGCGTGCCGCCCTCGGTGGTCTTGATATTGTTGACGAAGGAGAACATCGTCTCGGAGTAGTCCGTGTTGTACTGGATGGCCAGGTCCAGCATCGTGTCGCCTTCCGTCTTGGAGACGAAAATAGGCTCGTCGTTGATGACCTGCTTGTTGGTGTTGAGGAACTTCACGAACTGCTTGATGCCGCCCTCGAAGAAGAAAGCGTGCTTCTTGCCCTCGCCGCGCTCGTCGATGATGGTGATGCGGCAGCCGGGGTTCAGGAAGGCCAGCTCGCGCAGCCGGTTGGAGACGGTGTCGAAGGAAAGCACGCCCTCCCCGAAGATCTCGGTATCGGCCTTGAAATTGACCACGGTGCCGTGGTGGTCGGTGGTCCCTACGGTCTTGACGTCGGCCTGCGGCTTGCCGCGCTTGTACTCCTGGCGCCAGATCTTGCCGTCGCGGTGCACCAGGACTTCCATCCACTCGGACAGGGCGTTCACTACCGAGACGCCGACGCCGTGCAGGCCGCCCGAGACTTTATAGCCGCCGCCGTCGAACTTGCCGCCGGCGTGAAGCACGGTCAGAACCACTTCCAGGGCGGATTTGCCCTTAAGCTTCGGGTCCTTCACTTCCTTCATCGGGTCCACGGGGATGCCGCGGCCGTTGTCGGTGACGGAACAGACATTGTCGTCTTTCAGGATGATATCTATCTTGTTGCAGCCGCCGGCAAGGATCTCGTCTATCGAGTTGTCCACGACTTCGTAGACCAGGTGGTGGAGGCCCTGCACGCCGGTGGAGCCGATGTACATGGCCGGGCGCTTGCGCACCGCTTCCAGGCCTTCCATGACCTGGATATTAGAGGCGTCGTAATTTCCCTCTTTCGGGTTGGCTGTCTTGTTCGTCATGCTGTCTAACTCCTGTAGGTAATTTGAATTTTAAATGCTGTTGGCCGTCTTGATGGCTTTTATCCAGGGGCGCCTGAAATGCTTGTTGAGACTCTTCACCAGCACCGAACTGCGCAGGGAAAGCTCGCTGGCCGCCGCCGCCGAGGAGGGCTTCACCAGGATAACGTCCCGGTCCACCCCGAGCAGGATGCAATGCTCGCCCAGGCGGCCCATTTCTTTTTTCCAGACCGCGTCCAGCAGCGCCAGCCTGTCGGTAAAGACCCCGAGAACTTTCGGGGACGAGCAGACCGCGCTCGCTTTTGTCCAGTTGGCCTTTCTTTTCTCCAGGAACATATTACTGCGTGCGCAGCGGCATCACGATATAGATCAGGTCCTCGCGGCCCTTCACCCGCAGCAGCGCGGGCGTCGCCGGGGAAGTGAATTCCGCGGTGATGTCGCTGTCGCCGGCGGCTTTGAGGATGTCCAGCACGAACTTCGGGTTGAAGCTTATCTGGAATTCCTTGCCCTTGTAGTCTATTTCCAGCTCGTCCTCGAAGTCCATGCTCTGCGAGGCCGAGTTGACCACCAGCGCATCCTTCTTGAAAGTGTACTTCACGGCGCCGGAGCGCTCATTGCAGCAGATCGCGGCGCGCTTGGTCACGCCCATCAGCTTTTCAGCGTTGAGCTGGATTTCCATCTCGTGGGTCTTGGGAATGATCTGCTCGAAGGCCGGGAAGTTCCCCTCCACCAGGCGGGAAATGAACACCGTCTTCCCGATCCTGAAGCCTATCTGGTTGGAGGAGAGGCCCACGGTGACTTCGTCCGCGTCCTTTACGCCGCTCTTGAGATAGCCGGCAAGCTCCCCGAGGATCTTGGACGGCACGATGACCTTGAATTCTTTTTTCGCCTTGATCTTTTTCGTGGAGGTAATGGCCAGGCGGCGGCCGTCGGTCGCCACCAGGGAGAAAGTGTCTTTTTCGAATTTCCAGAGCAGGCCGTTCAGGAAATGCCTGTCGTCCTCGGTGGAGGCGGAGAAGATGGTGCTGGTGATCATCTCGCCCAGGAGCTTGGCCGGGACCTTGAAAGAGTTGCTCTCGTCCAGGTCGGGGATCACCGGGTAGTCGTTCTTCGGCGTGCCGCCCAGCTTGAAGCGGGATTTGCCGCTTAATATCGAGATCCTGTTGTTCTCGTCCACCGCGATGTTCACGGGGGAATCCGCGCCCAGGTTCTGGAGGATCTCCATGAATTTCTTTATCGGGACGGTTATGCTTCCTTCCCCTTTTATCTCCAGGGGGATATGGTGCTTGATGGCCATTTCCAGGTCCGTGAATACGACCTTGACGCCTTTATCCTCGGTTTCCATCAGGAAGTTCTGCAGTATCGGTATCGTGCCGGTCTTCGAGGAGACGCCGGCCTGTATTGTCTGAATCCCCTTTATCAGGGTTTCCCTGTTACTGTTTATTTTCATGGTCATAATCCTCTATAAGACAGTCTGTTGATAGCGTAAAAACGCCGCGCCGCGCACAGCCTACCCCTGGTTATTAACGGTCTTTATCTTCGAAATTATCTGGTTCAGGGTCTCGTTGAAATACGGGTCGTTCTGCACCATCTGCCCTATTTTATTCTTGGCGTAGATCACCGTGGCGTGGTCCCGGTCGAAAGCTTCGCCTATGTCCGTCTGGGTCAGGTCCGTCAGCGTGCAGGCCAGGTACATGGCGACCTGCCTGGGGAAAGCGATGTTCTCGTTGCGCTTCTTTGAATTAAGGTCCCGCGCTTCGACGGAATATTTATCGGAAACGACGGTCTTTATCAGCTCGATGGTCACTTTCTTGTCGTCGTGGTCCTGGTCGCTTATATGGTCCTTTATAAGCTCCCTTACGGCGTCTATGGACGGCTGCACGGGCATATTGGCGAAGAAGTTCACCACGGTGATCAGGCAGCCTTCCAGCTCCCTGATGTTCTTTTTGACGTTCTCGGCGATAAAGGTTATCACGTCATCCGGCAGCTCGAACTTGTGCTGCTCCTTTTTCTGGCGCAGGATGGCCATGCGGGTCTCGAAATCGGGGATCTTGATATCGGCCACGACCCCGGAGAGGAAGCGGGAGATCAGGCGCTGGCCCAGCGCTAGCTCCCGCGGCGGCCGGTCGGAAGTGACCACGATCTGCTTCTTTGATTCGAAAAGAGAATTGAAAGTGTAGAAAAATTCCTCTTCGCTGCGCTCTTTGTTCACCAGGAACTGGATGTCGTCCAGGAGCAGGCAGTCGAGCTTGCGGTACTTGCTGCGGAACTGCTCCGTGGCGCCGCCGCGCACGGAGTCGATGTATTCGTTCACGAAATTTTCGCTGGCGGTATAGAGGATGCGCGCCGAGGAATTGTTCTTAAAGATCCCGTGGGCGATAGCGTGGAGCAAATGGGTTTTCCCCAGGCCGGGGGCGCTGTAAATGAAGAAAGGGTTGGCCTGGTACCCCGGGGTTTTCGCCACGCCTTCCGCGGAAGCGAAGGCGAAGCGGTTGGAGGTGCCCATGATAAAACTTTCAAAAGTGTAGTTCGGGTTGAAAGAATAATAATTCGCGGGCAGCGCGACCGAAGCGGGGGTGGCCTTGGACTGCGGCGGCGGTTCCACCTGGGTCAGGGACATTGAATAATTAACTTTAAGAGTCTTCCCCGTGATCTGGAGCAGCAGGGCTACTATTTTTCCCTCGTAACGGTCTTTCACCGTATTATAAATAATCGAGTCGGAAACTTCGAGCTTGATAGTCTCTCCCTCTATCACCAAAGGCTTTATCGGGCGCACCCAAAGGTCTACGGCCTCGGAACCTATGTCGGTTCCCAGGTTTTTTATGACTTCCTGCCATATTTCCTTGATATCGGTTAAGTTATCCACAAGTTATCCACAACTGTTAGTAATTTTTTAAAATAAGCGGGAAATGCTTATTTTATATGCGTATATTGTGTCAGCAACTTTTTAAAAATCTATGCTTTGACCGTGCTTCTACCGGGAAAAGGTTGCAAAATAATGAACAAAAAAGGCTAAAAATCGCGCAGAACAAGCTTCTTTATGGGATATCTATATACTATATATTTAATGGGGAGTAGTCAACTATTAAAAAACGCATATAAAATAATGGTTTTTATGTATATAAAAGAAAGCCGGAAAGACTAAATTCAGTCTTTTCGGACCGGCTGACAATTTTGTTCAGCCGTGCATTCCTATCTTGACCTTGCGGAAGCGCGCGGGGCTGGAGCCGTGGCTCATCATCGCGGTCTGGCCAGGCTGACCCTTGCCGCAATTCGCCACGCCCCACAGGCGCCACTCATTGTGGTCCGCGATCGCGTCGCAGGAGCCCCAGAATTCCGGCGTGATACCCTGGTAGGTGGGGTTCTTGACCATCCTGGTTTTCTTGCCGTTCTTTATCAGCCAGCCTATCTCGCAGCCGAACTGGAAATTCAGGCGTTTCTGGTCGATGCTCCAGGAGACGTTGTTCTCCATCACGATCCCGTCGCGCACTTCCCCGACGAGCCGGTCAAGGGGCGTGTTCCCGGGCATCAGGCTGAGGTTGCAGATGCGGGTTATGGGGATATTGGCATAGCCGTCGGCGCGGCAGGAACCCCAGGAGCGCTCTTTGCCGATCCTGCCGCAGAATTCGCGGTTGGTCATATAGCCGGTCAGGACGCCGTCCTTCACGATGTTCCAGCGCTGGGCTTTCACGCCGTCGTCGTCGTAGCCGGCCGTGGCGAGGCCGCCGGGCAGCGTGGCGTCGGCCACCAGGTTCACTATCGGCGAGCCGTAGCGGAATTTCCCGAGCTTCTCGGTGGTGGCGAAGCTGGAACCCGCGTAAGATTCTTCGTAGCCCAGCACGCGGTCGAGCTCGGAAGCGTGGCCTACGGACTCGTGGATCTGCAGGGCCATCTGGTTGCCGGAGATTATCAGGTCTTTCATGCCGGCGGGACAGGCCGGCGCTTTCAGCAGCGCGGCGGCCTCGTCGCGCACGCGCTCCGCGTGGGCGGGCAGGTCCATCGCCTCTATCAGCTCCCAGCCGCCGCCGAGCGTCTGGCCGCCGTGCGAGCAGGGGTAGCCGCGCAGCTGCGACTCGCCGTTCTCCACTGCGGTGGCGGTCATGCTCGCGCCGGAGGAAAGAAGAACCTGTTCCAGGCGCGAGCCCTCGGTGGTCATATGCCACTGGTGCTCGCGCGTAAAGCGCATGCTGGTGGCGGCCACGCGGATCTTTTTATTCTTCCGCAGCACGGAGTCCAGTCGGAACATCAGGTCCAGCTTGGTCTGCACGGACACGGCGAAGGGGTCTTTCAGGAAAGGGGTCTGCCAGAAGTCGGTGTGGACGGGCTCGCGGGCCAGGCGGACGGGGCCGCGCATCAGCAGGCGGCTGGCCTTCGCGATGGCGATGGCTTTCAGCGTAGTCTCGGCCACGGCGCGCCCGGTCATGTCCCTGCCGGAGGCGAAGCCCCAGGCGCCCTTGTAGAGCACGCGGACGCCGTAGCCCAGCGTGACCGTATCGGTCAGGCCGGCGATCTCGCCGTTCTTCACCCCGAGGTACTGGCCGCGGTCCTCGACGATGCGGATATCGCCGAAATCCACGCGGTGCTTGTTCGCAACTTCTATGGCTTTGGAGGCGAGTTTGAACATGGTTTTTATCCTTTAAAATTTCGTGGAAGAAGAGAAGTTGAAGCCCGACAGCCGCATCGCGGGGCAGCGCAGGCTCCCCCACTCCGCCGCCAGGCCGGTTTCGGCGGAAACGGCCTCGATATTATTGAAGGCCTCCACCATGTTCTGGGTGAAGCGCATGTTCTTTATCGGGTAGGCTATTTTGCCGTTCTCCACCATGAAGGTCCCGTTGCGGGTCATCCCGGTCATCTCCACGATCTGGGCTTTGAGGATGTTCGTATAGTGGAACTGGGTGACAAGGATGCCGCGCTCCGTGCCCTTTATAAGGTCCGCCAGCGCGCCCTGGCCGGGTTTTACCGACAGGTTGAGGGGGATGGGGCCCATATAGCTGGGCTGGGGCAGCGCGTGGCCGGTGGAGGCCGTACGCGCCTTTCTGGCCGTTTTGCGGTCGTGGACCACGGCTTTAAGCACGCCGTTTTCCACCAGCGTCACCCGGCTGCGGGGCTGGCCTTCGTAGTCGAAGGTCATGCCGGGCGCGCCGCCGTCCAAAGCGTTGTCCTCGATGGTAAGCAGCGGGCTCAGGAGTTTTTTACCGAGCTTGCCGGCCGCGAAGGAGCGGCCCTCGTTGTAGAGCTGCCCCCCGAAGCCGTAGACCGCCAGGTACGAAGCCAGCGCCGCCGTGGCGCAGGGTTCGAGGATGACGGTATATTTGCCCGGCTTTATCTCCCGCGGGGCGCGGCTGGCCGCGGCTTTCGCCCGGGCCGTCTCGTTGAGGCGCTTGAAATCTATCTCGTTCACGTCGTGGGAGGGCTGCTCCGCCCAGCCGGAGCCGTCGCGGTCGCGCACCGTAACGCTGTACGTTACGTAGCTTTCCTTATGCGTCGCGTAAAGGCCCAGGTTATTTGCGATCGTGAGCTCCGAGGCGCCGTTGTCCACTGTTCCGCAGGCGACCTGCCCGGACTTGCCGCAGGCCTTCGCCAGCTCCGCGGCCCTGGCGGCGCGGAAGGACGGGGACAGCTCCGCAGTTTCCTTTTTGAAAAGGTCCTTGCCGGCGGGCAGCGGGCGCGGTTTGGCCAGCGGCAGCAGCGCCGGGTCCTTCTTCTGGCGCCGCAGGATTTCCAGGCCGGAGGAGATGGAACGCTTCAGCGTGGCCTCGTCGGCCTGGTTGAAGTTGACCTTGGCCGAGCGGCCGCCGTCGAGCAGGCGCACCGAGAAGTTCACGGAGGAGGACGCGACGTTCTGGGAGATGACATTGTCGGCGAAGCGGGTCAGGGCCCCTTCGCGCAATTCGGCCATCACCTCGCACTGCGCCCCCCCGGCGAGCCTGAATATTTTTTTACAGACGGTTTCGATGTTTTTCATAGATCCTCGGAGCTAAGGGCGGATGTGCGGCAAAGGCGCGGAGGACGCGGGTAAAAATATCTATAAATATTTCTCCGGTCCCCTGCTCCTCCCT
>JAVHPG010000233.1:57247-66008 GCA_036170455.1 Elusimicrobiales bacterium | reverse complement strand
GGAGGACGCGGGTAAAAATATCTATAAATATTTCTCCGGTCCCCTGCTCCTCCCTGGCGAAGCCGATATGCCCTGTTTTTTAGGTCTTACAGCGGCGGTTTTTCGGGCGGGGGCTGCACCTGGGCTTCCTGGTGGCGGCTATTTTGCCTGCGGCCTTTTTTGCTTTCCTGCTGCCCCGGCGCCTGCTGGGGGTGGAGAAAAAGAGGCGGAAGGGTCTCCTTCGACTCCATCCATTTCAGGAGGGTTTCCTCGCTGGTCAGGGCGTAAGTCTCCGGGGTGCTGAAAACGGTCAGCTTGTTCTTCTTGGCGCGCTCCGCCAGGGTCTCGGCGCTTTTCCCGTTAAAGAAGCCCGGCGCTTCCACGATCTTCAAATTCTGCTGGGTGAGGCCGAGCAGGTAGAAGGAGCCGTCCTGGTTTGCGCCGATGGCGACGGTCTTGTCGCTCACCGCTTCGAAAGAGAGGGAGAGCCACTCGCTTTTAAGCTCGGGGGAAAGGTGCCGGATAAGGACCGCTTTCTTCGCCCCGGTGAAAAAGGCGAGGCGGAAAGCCTCCTGGATCCTGTCCTCGGGCGCGTGGTTTTTAACTTCGAGAAAGCCGGGATCTTCCGGGTCCAGCCAGGTCAGGTCGGGATGCCGCGGCGTCTTCAGGTAAGAGAGCAAAATGATGGATTCATTAAAGCCTTTGGCGAGCTTGTAAGCGGAGGAGAGCAGGTCGCTGTTCACGTGGGCGGCCCGCTCCGGGCCGAAGGCTGTTTTAAATTCCTGGCTTATCTTGTCCGGTTCGGGGGGATCAACAAGGAGGATTATGCAGTTGTCGCGTTTTTGTGACATAGTAAGGTAAAGTATATTATACTAAATGGGCCGCCCCGGTGGGCGGGACGGCGCTTTATGGCAGAGAAAAAAAGACCTGTAATCATCTACGGCGGGAGTTTCGACCCCCCGCACCGCGGGCATACGGCGCTGGCCGCGGCTGCCCTGTCCCAGCTCAAGCCCTCCGTGCTCTATTTAGTGCCCGGCTTTCACACTCCTTTCAAGGATCTCCGGCCGGTGCCCTTTGCCGGGCGCGCCGCGCTGCTCCGGGCGGCGCTGGCCGAGGAAGGGCTGGCCGGCAGGAAGGAGCTCAGGATCAGCTCCTTCGAGGCGGACCAGAAGAAAGTCGTCTACACCTGGGAAACCGTGGAGCATTTCAGGAAGCTGCATCCCGGCGCCCCGCTCTATTTCCTTATGGGCTCCGATTGCCTGGCCGGGTTCAGGGGCTGGCGGCGGCCCGGCTTCATCCTTAAGAACGCGCGCCTGCTGGCGGGGCTGCGGCCCGGCTACGCTATCGGCAAAAATACTGGCGTGCCCTTCACCGCCCTTGCCGGCCGCTTCCCCAGGGCAGACTCTACCGGGATACGCGCGGAGCTCTTCCTGGGCGGCCGGCCGGCCCAGCTGCAGCGCGCCGTGCTGGACAGGATAGAAAAAAAAGCGCTTTATCTTTCGCGGGAAAGGTCACTCCTCAGGAAGCTCCTCGGCCACGGCCGCTACGCCCACTCCCTTTATACCGCGGAGCTGGCCCTCAGGCTGGCTCCCGCCGCGGGGGTTCCGCAGCAAAAGGCCGCTCTGGCCGCCCTGCTGCATGACTGCGCCAGGGACCTGGGCCAGGCGGCGCAGAACAAGTACTGTCTGAAGCGCGCCCCGCGCTCCGCCCTGACCCGGCAAATGCTAAAAGAAGCCCCGGTGCTCGCCCACGCCTGGGCCGGCGCCGCCCTGGCCGCTGAAAAATTCGGGGTAAATGATCCGGAGATACTTGAGGCGATAGAGCAGCACGCCACGGGAGCCCCCGGCATGGGGCCGCTGGCCAGGCTGGTCTATATCAGCGACCTGGCCAACGAGGGCCGCGGTTTCAGCGAGGCCGGGCTGGTGCGGAAGCTGGCTTTTAAGGATCCCGGTGCGGCTTTTCGGGCGGCTAATTATGTTAAACTTGTCTATGCGTTTTCCGGCGGGGGCTGGGTGCACCCGCTGAGCGTCGCACTATGGAACAGTCTTCAGGAAAAAAAGAAAGGTTGATGCTCGCCTGCGGGCTTGTCCTGGCGTTGGGGACCGCGGCCTGGCAGTATTTTTCACCGGCGTCGCGCGAGCTCCTGGCCGGGCGGGACGTGAGCCTGGCCCTGCTCGGCGAGCGCGCCTCCGCGCTGCTGGTCTATCATCCTTTTTCGAGCACGGTAAACGCTTTCACCCTGGCCCACCCGAAGCCTAAACCCGGGATCTCAAACTGGCGCCGCGCCACGGACGTTATAAAAGCCGCCGGAGGCGCGGGAACGGGAGAAAATATTTTTTATATCGCCCTTTCTTCCGCCCCGGACCTGGACGTCCTCTGGGGCGCGCTTAATAACTGGCGCGCCGAGCCGAAGCGCCTGCTGCCGGCCGCCGCCTGGCTTTCCGGCCTGCGGGCCTCCGGGTCGACCAACCTGTCCGGCTTCGACCTGTTCTCTCTTTCCTCGGAGTTCTCCAAGCTGAACTCGTCCAATTTCATCCTTACCGAAGTCCCGCGCAGGGCCCCGGCCCCCGAGGCCGCGCAGGAGGAAGGACCGGCCCTGATGGTGGAGGTCTTCAACGCCTCCGGCAGGACGGGCCTGGCCGCGCTGGCGGCGAAGCGCCTGAGGGCGCTGGGCTACGACGTGATAACCGAGACGTCCTATGCCTCTCTGCAAAAACACACCAGCATACTGAGTTTCTCCGCGGATACGGCCGCGGCGCGCAAGCTGCGCGAAGCGATGCGGCTCGACGGGCTCGAGATCCGCGTCCGGTCCTCGCAAAAGAGCGTGGCGGGCGCGGCGGTGATACTCGGGCAGGATTATAAGACCGACGATACGGACAAATAAAAAACTACGGGGGACTAATATGGACATGGTAACTATCCTGAAGACGGCGGTGACGGCGGGCTCGAGCGACGTACATATCTGCGTCAATAAGCCGCCGATGATGCGCCGCAACGGCGAAATGGTGCCGGTGGCCGAAGGCCTCGCGCCACTTACCGCCGACCAGACTAAAACGCTGATCTACTCGACCCTCTACGACGAGCAGCGCGCCAAATTCGAAAAAGACTGGGAGCTCGACTGCTCCTTCGCCGTCACCGGCGTGTCCCGCTTCCGCCTCAACGTGCTGGTGGCCCGCAACGGCGTGGAGGCCGTAATGCGCGTTATCCCCTCCAAGATCCCCACGCCGGAGGAGCTGGGACTGCAGCCCACCATCGTGAACTTTTCCACCCTGCCCAAGGGCCTGGTCCTGGTGACCGGGCCCACAGGCTCGGGCAAGTCCACTACGCTGGCAGCCCTCATAAACCAGATAAATCAGAAGAAGAAAGGCCATATCCTCACCGTCGAGGACCCTATAGAATTCACCTACGAGGCCAACAGCTGCGTGGTGCGCCAGCGCGAGATAGGCCAGCACACCCGCTCTTTCAGCAACGCGCTGCGCGCCGCGCTGCGCGAGGACCCCAACGTGATCCTGGTAGGCGAAATGCGCGACCTGGAAACGATACAGCTGACGATAACGGCCGCCGAAACGGGCCATTTGACCTTCGCCACGCTGCACACGCAGGACGCGCCCTCGACGGTGGACCGCATCATAGATGTTTTCCCCCCGCACCAGCAGACGCAGGTGCGCGTGCAGCTGGCGGCCTCCCTGCAGGGCGTGGTTTCCCAGATCCTGCTGCCCAGGAAAGACGGGCACGGCCGCGTGGCCGCGCGCGAGATCATGGTGATGACGCCGGCCATCTCCAATTTGATACGCGAAGGCAAGACGCACATGATCTACAGCGCCATCGAGACCGGGGCCAAGTACGGCATGATGCCCATGGACAGGTCGCTGGTAATGCTGGTGAAGCAGAACCTGGTCACCTACGAAGTGGCGCTCGCCAAGGCGCACGACCAGGAATCGTTCAAGAAGCTGTGCGTCGGCGGGGCATAAAGGGGAACTTCCATGTCTGAAACAGAAAAATTGAAAAATATTCCGCTCTTCCGCAATTTCTCCGGCGCCATGCTGGCGGAATTCTCGGGCACTTTCACGCCGTCGTCCTACGCCGCGGGCGATATAATCTTCAAGGAAAGATCCGCCGGGGACAGCCTTTACATAATCGTGTCCGGGGAAGTGGTCATCGAGAAGGCCATGGACGAGGAAGGCCGCGAGTTCAAGACGCTGGCCATCCTGGCCGCGGGCGACTTCTTCGGCGAGATGGCCCTGATAGACAAGGCCGCGCGCTTCGCCCAGGCCCGCGCCTCCGGCGACTCCGCGCTCTATGAGGTCAACCGCCGGCAGTTCTTCTCCTTTATCAAGGACCACGCGGAGACGGGCGTAGGCGTGATCAGCGAGATCATGCGCACGGTTTTCCGCCGCCTCCAGCACACTTCGAGCGAGCTTACCATGCTGTTCGACCTCAGCCGCCAGCTGCTGGTCCCGCACAAGTCCCCGGCGGAGTTCTTCTCCACGGTGCTGAGCGAGATGCATATCTACCTGGAAGGGTCCTGGAACGTGAAGGGCTACGCCTACAATATGTTCAACGAGGAATACGAAGAGGTTTACTCGCGGGAGTCCTTCCCCCCCGCCGGGGAACCGCGCGCCCTCCCCGCCAGGCCGGAGAGCGGCTGGACGGACGAGAGCACCTACACGCTGGCCTGCTCCGCGGAAGGGAGGGCGCTGGCCTGCGCGGTCTTCGGGCGCTCCGAGAAGCTGTCCGCCGTGGAGAAAAACAACCTCGCCACCATATTTAATACAATATCCTCCATCGCGGGCTCCGCGATGATAAATATCGAGCACCAGGCGGAAGCCGCCATGATGGAAAAACTGAAGAACAGAAAGAACACAATATGACAATGACAAAACCAGGCTTTAAAAAGATCGCGGTCGCGGCGGCCCGCGCGGGGGACTCCAAGAAAGCTTCCCCCGTTACTGTTTTCGACCTCGCCGGCAAGTCGCCGCTGGCCGACTATGCCGTGCTCCTGGTCGCCGAATCGGCGCCGCAGCTCGACGCCATCGAGGAAGAGGTACAGATAAAGCTCAAACAGGAGGGGATTTACTGCCTCCACAGGGACGGGATGCGCTCCAAGAACTGGAAAGTGCTGGACTACGGCGGCGTGCTGGTGCATATCTACGAAGGCAAGGCCGCGGAATTCTACGCCATAGATAAAGTTTACGATGGCTGCAAGACCGTGGAATGGGAAGAAACGCCCGCGCCGAAGCCGGAACCCCGGCCCGCCGCGCCCGCAAAAGCCCCGGCTAAAAAAGCGGAGCCCAGGAAACCTGCCGCGAAAAAACCGGCCGCGAAGAAGCCCGCCGCGAAGAAGCCCGCCGCGAAAAAAACCGCCGCGAAGAAAACTGCGGCGAGGAAGCCCGCAGCCAGGAAAATCGCGGTTAAAAAGGCCCCCGCAAAGAAAGCCGCGGTCAAAAAAACAGCGGGAAAGAACAAGCCGGCGAAAAAAGCCGCCGTAAAAAAAATAAAACCCGCTAAAAAATCGGCCAAGAAAAAATGAAATTATCGATCCTCGAAGCCGGCCTGAAAAGCCGCGCGGCGGCGGCCTTTGGCCTGGAGGAGGCGGCGCTGGCCGGCTTCCACCTGGCGGCGCCGCCTCCGCACATCGCGGCGGACGCCTCCATCGCCTGGCCTATCGCCGGCGCAAAACTTCTCAGGAAGCCGCCCCTCAAGATCGCCGAGGAGCTTAAAGCCGCGCTCGGGTCCGAATTCGGGGCCGAGTCGGTCCCGCCTGGTTTCGTCAATCTTAAATTCAAGGATTCCGTCCTGTTCGAAGCTTTGAAAGAACTGGAGAGACCGGACTGTTTCTCCCGCCCTGACTTCAAAACCGAAAAAATAAATCTGGAGTTCGTGTCGGCCAACCCGACCGGCCCGATGCATTTGGCCAGCGGCCGCGGCGCCACCTTGGGCGACAGCCTGGCCCGCATCTACAGGGCGCTGGGCGCCGAAGTCGCCACCGAATTTTATGTGAACAATGTCGGCAAGCAGGTGGAGATGCTCGGCCTTTCTCTTAAAGCCCGCCTCGCCGGGCAGGAGCCGCCCGAGGGCGGCTACCAGGGCGCTTATCTGAAAGACCTGGCCGCGGCCCTCCCGGAAGAGGCCGCCGGCTGGACCGGAACGCAGTTCTCGGAATACGCCGTGGCGGAAATGCTTAAGCTGCACCGGGCGGATATGAAAGCTTTCGGCGTCGAGTTCGACCGCTGGTTCCTCGAGTCCGAGCTCCATGCGGCCGGCGGCCCCGCCAAGGCGCTGGCTACCCTCAAAGAGCGCGGGATGGCTTACGAGAAAGAGGGCGCCGTCTGGTTCGGCTCTTCCACCGAGCTGGAGTCGGACGATAAGGACCGGGTGCTGGTAAAAGCCGACGGCCGCAACACCTATTTCCTGAACGATATCGCCTATCACCTGAATAAATTTTCCCGCGGCTTTACGCGGCTGATAGATATCTGGGGCGCGGACCACCACGGCTACGTGCCCCGCATGGAGGCCGCCGTGGGAGCCCTCGGCGCCGGCCAGGGGAGCTTCAAGGTGATCATCCACCAGCAGGTGGCGCTGAAGCGCGGCGAAGAGACCGTGAAGATGTCCAAGCGCGCCGGGGATTTCATCTCGCTCAAGGAGCTGGTGGAAGAAGTCGGCGCCGACGCCTGCCGGTTCTTCTTCGCGGCGCGCGGCCCGCATACCCACCTGACTTTCGACGTCGACCTCGCTAAAAAGAAGAGCAACGACAACCCCGTTTTCTATGTCCAGTACGTGCACGCGCGCATCAGCTCCATTTTCGCCAACGCGGCGGAGAAAGGCATCGACCCGGCCGCCGGTTTCGACCAAAGCAAAGTAGTTATCCGCCCCGAGGAGCGCGCTCTGATCCTGAAGCTGCTCTGGCTCGAGAAGACTCTTTCCGACTGCGCCCGCGATTTCTCCCCCCACCACCTGACCACCTACCTGTCCGAGCTGGCGGCCAGCTTCCACTCTTTCTACGACAAGTGCAAGGTTCTGGACCCGGAGAACAGGGAAACCTCGGCTTACAGGCTTTTCCTGCTGAAGCACGTGCAGGCCGTCATCGCCAAGGGGCTGGGCCTGCTCGGGGTTTCCGCGCCGGAAAGAATGTAATCCCGCCATCCCGGGGCGGGTCTTATGAATAATTTCATCATGCTTTCCCCGCAGTATCCGCCGCGCCTGCGTTTTTTCGCCGGCAGGCTCAAAGCCCGCGGTTTTAATGTGCTGGGCGTAGGCGACGCCGATTTTGGCTGCCTTGATGAAGCGCTCAGGTGCGACCTGGCGGAATATTGCCGGGCCGACCTCGCCTGCTATTCCGGGAACGAAGAGATAGATAAAGAAAAATATTCCCCCGTTCTTTCCACGGCGCGCTACCTGGCGGATAAATACGGCCCGCCCTCCTGCCTGGAATCCTTCAATGAGTGGTGGCTGCCGCTGGATAAAGTCTGCTGCTACGCGGCCCGCGTTTTCGACAGGCCCTACCTCCTCCCGCACGAAGAGCTGCTGGCCCGCTTCGGCGGGGAGATAGTGCTGCATATGCCTATGGACAGCAAAGTGATGGGCGACTACGCCTACCTCGTGCTTACCGAAACCCAGGAGCGGAGGGCGGAGATCCTGGCGGCCATCTCGGAGCTGCGCGGCTGAGCAGGCCCGCCCCCGGGGGGGGAAAAAGAAGGAGCGCCGGCCGCTATGCCCGGCGCTCTTCTTTATTATCGCGGTCCGGCTAGTTCCTTTTCAGGCGCGCGTAGACGGACTGATACTGGCTGCGGCGCATCAGGTCCAGCATCTTCTTCGGCCTGCGCTTGTCCGTCAGGCCGCTCCTGCAGGCGACTTCGGCCACGGCCGCGGCGATGCGGGCCGAGATCTCCCGGATCTGGCTCAGCGCCGGAAAAAGCCGCCCCTGCGCGAGGTCTCCGGGGCTGGTCATCTCCGCCAGGGTCTTGGCGGCCGCAAAGAACATCTCGTCGGTGACCCGCCTGGCCCCGCTGACCGTCACCCCCAGCCCGATGCCCGGGAACACATAGGCGTTATTGGACTGGCCGGGGATGAGGGTTTTGCCTTTGTACTTGCAGGTCGGGAAAGGCGAGCCGCTTGCGTAGATCGCGCGGCCGCCAGACCAATCGTAAGAGTCCTGCGCCGCGCATTCCGCCTTCGATGTCGGGTTGGACAGAGCGAAAATGACCGGGCGCTTATTGATCCTGGCCATCTCGGCCACTATCTCGCGGGTGAACGTTTTGGGCTGGCCGGAAGCGCCGATAAGGATAGTCGGCTTTATCGACTTGACCGCCGCCTCAAGGCTCTTGACCGGCGCGTGCCGGTGGGCAAAAGGTTTTTTATGCGCGGCCAGGTCCGTTCGGCTGTCCTCCACGAGGCCTGTGGAATCCACGAACCAGCAGCGCCCCCGCGCCTCCGCCCGGTCGGCGCCTTCGGCCACGGCCGCGCTGACGCAGAGTTCCGCGATTCCGGTAGCCGCTTCGCCGGCTCCGAGGAAGAGCAGGGTCTGGTCCTTCAGCTTGCCGCCGGTCAGGCGCAGCGCGCTGTAGATGCCGGCCAGGGTCACCGAGGCCGTCCCCTGTATATCGTCGTTAAAAGTGCAGACCTCGTCCCGGTACTTCGCGAGCAGCCGGAAGGCGTTGTGGTTGGCGAAGTCCTCGAACTGGATCATAGCCTTGGGGAACACCTCGCCGACCGCGCGCATGAACTCTTCCACGAAAGAATCGAACTCCGCTCCGGAGATGCGCTTCTTGCGGATCCCGAGGTA
>JAVHPG010000233.1:0-57147 GCA_036170455.1 Elusimicrobiales bacterium | reverse complement strand
CATTGCTGCTCGATCGTGCTGACCTGGGGCGGCAGCAGGCCGAGAAGTCCGAAGCGCTTGCGCTCGACCTCGGTAAAAGCCGTGCCTTTGTTTAAATAAGGGTCGTGGAGAAAGTCCGCAGCGCAGCGGCCGCGGCGGACGGGGGCGGATTTTTTACGGCTGGGGAGAATTGTTTTCATATCTTAATCCTATAATACGGGACGCTCTCTGTACAGCCGGCCGGGCAATAGCCGGGTTATGCGGCGTCAGCCGCCCGAATGCTAAAAATCAAGTCCCGCGGGCGGCAAGACCCGGGCCGCCGGGACTTCCGGCCGGCTCCTCAGTTCCTGGATGAATTTAACTGCGTCCAGGACCGCGTCCAGCTTTTCGGCCCTTACGATATAGCCGTAATCGCCCATCGCGCGGGCCAGCACGGGAGCCAGCTCCTGGTGCTGCACGATGATATCGCCCAGCCCGTTCATGACCTCTTCGTGGGAGCGCTTGTATTCCAGCCGGTTCTTGCGCCCGATATAACAGCAAAAATACTTCCTCTTATAATCGAATGAAACCGGGGCCCCGGTCATGACGCGCGCCCAGAGCGCGTAAACGTCCATATCGCAGGAATAGTTGAACATATCCACGGTAAAACCGCCGGGGGGCCTGATATTGACTTCGAGCGCGCAGAGCGTGCCGTCCTTCCTGCGGAAGAACTCGAAATGGAAGAACCGCTCCCGCACCTTGAAAGCGTCCACAAGTTTGCGCCCGGCTTTTTCCAGGTCCGCGGGGATCTCCCGGGTCGAATAATAATAGATATGGGAATCGGCCAGGACGGTTTCCATCACGCCCTCGCCGTAGACGTGGGAAGTGCAGAAAACTATTTTCCCGTCCCGGTCCGCCAGGCCGTCGAAGGTCACTATGTCGCCGGGGATGAATTCCTCGGCTATGAACTCCCGGTCCGGCTTGCCGGCGAAGAATTCTCCGATCTCGGCGGCGTTCCTGAGCTTGTAGGTGAAAGCGGCGCCCATCCCGTCGTCCGGCTTCACGATGACGGGAAAGCGCGTTTCCTTCGCGAGCGCCAGCACATCTTCGGCGGTGCGGGCCAGGCGGCCGCGGGCGTGCGGGATGCCGGCGGCGGCGAAGATCTTTTTCATCCGGGACTTGTGCCGGATGTCGGCGATAGTGTCGTTCTGCACCCCGTAGACGCCGAACTCGGTGCGCAGGCGCGCTTCGGTCTCCAGCCAGTATTCGTTCAGGGAATCCAGCCTGTCTATCTTCCCGAAACGCCCGGTGAAGAACCCGCAGGCAGCTTTAAGTTCCCCGTAGTTATGCAGATCGTCCACCTTGTAATACCAGGTCAGCGCCTGCTGCAGCTCCGGGCCGAGCTCGCCGAGCTCGGGCTCGCCTATGGCCAGCACCGTGAACCCGGCCTCTTTCAGACGCCGGCAGAAAAGGTAGTAATTAGTGGGGAAATGGGGAGAAATAAAAACAAAATTCATACAAATAATTCTAGCATACTGCCTCCGGCAGACTAAATATAATAAAATAGTGCTGGCAAATCCGTGACAGCCCGGTATCTACAGCTATGCAAATCAATTATCACAAGTTCTTCAGCCGGCGCCTCGGGCAGGATTTCGAGTTCAAAGCCTATGGCTGGTCGGGCAAGCCGGTCATGGTGTTCCCCACTTCCTGCGGCAGGTTCTTCGATTACGAGAACAAGGGGATGATCGGCGCCCTTTCCGAGTTCATAGAGAAAGGCGAGATAATGGTGTTCTGCGTGGACGGGCGGGACAATGAAAGCTGGTACAAGCCGGTCAGGGACGAATGGATAGCCCGCAGGCATAACCAGTACGAAGCCTGCATCACCGGCGAGGTGATCCCTTATATCCGCGGCGTCTATAATGTGAATGAGAAATTCATGGCCACCGGCAACAGCTTCGGGGCTTTTCACTCCGCAAACTTCTTCCTGAAGCACCCGGACCTGTTCGATTCCGCGATATGCCTGAGCGGGGTTTACCATATGCAGGCCGAGATCGGCGGCTACTTCGATCCGGGGATCTATTTCAACGAGCCGCTCAGCTACGCGCCGGGGCTTAACGACCCGGCCATCCTCGAAAAGCTCCGGGAAGGGTATATCGTGATCGCGCACGGCCTCGGGGCCTGGGAAACTTTTAACGCCCAGGCGGAGGCGCTCTCCGGGATCATCAAGGAAAAGGGCATAACCTGCTGGCACGACCGCTGGGGCGGGGAATGGCCCCACGACTGGGAGACCTGGATAGCCCAGGTGAAGGTTTATATGCCGCGTTTCAGGGAAGGCGTGATGTTCAAAGGCGGGATGCTCAAGCTGACCGGCCCGGACAGGCGGAGGAACCCTATTTAGCTCCGCAGGAACTATAAGGACAGCTATCCCTGTCTCTCCCGGAGAAGTTCCCTTTCCCTGATTAAGGATGAACTTTAGATAAAGGGCCTCAGGCTTCCCGCGGATCCTTTTCTCAGCTGCCGGACCGGGAGCGGATTGCGGGAGCGAAAACATATGCAGACCGGTGAAAAAAAGTTTACAGGCAAACTCCAGGGGGCGGTTCTTTTTACGCCCCTGCTTTTTTTGGCGCTCGGCTTCACCTGGATCGCGATGAGCCCGTGCCTCGATAACGGCTTTACCAACTGGGACGAGGTGGAATGCATAATCAGCAATCCCAAGATCAAAACGGTCTCCCTGGAAAGCGTAAAGACCATCTTTACCACCATGGACCTGCGGATGTACGCCCCTTTAGCCAGCCTGAACTACGCGCTTGAATATCATTTCTCCGGGCTTGACCCGAGGGTTTACCATGCGACCAGCCTTCTTCTGCACCTGGCCAATACCGCGCTGGTGATGCTCCTTGCGCGGCTCCTGCTGAACAGCGTCTGGGCTGCGTTCGCGATAGCGGTTTTATTCGGCGTCCATCCAGCGCACGTCGAGCCCGTGGCCTGGGCGGCGCAAAGAAAAGAACTTCTCTGCGCTTTCTTTTACCTCTCTTCGCTCACTGTCTACGCTTCAAGGCCCGGCGGGGCAGCGAACTATTTTATTTCGCTGGTTCTTTTTATCTGCGCGCTCCTGTCGAAGGCCACGGCGGTGACACTGCCGGCGGCGCTGCTGCTTATAGATTTCCTGAAGCGGGAAAAAATCAGGCCCAGGCTCCTGCTGAACAAGCTTCCCTTCCTGGCTTTCTCGGCCGTCTTCGCCTTCATCCAGATCTCACAGCCCGGGAATACGTTCAGCCTGCACTGGGTAAAGCGGCTGCTCCTTCCGTTTTACAATCTCGGCTTTTACTTCTACACCCTGCTCTGGCCGTTCAACCTTTCGGCCCTGTATATCTCCGCGCCCGGGGGAAGGCCGGTTATTTACTCCTTTGCTGCGGCGGCCCTGGCGGGAATATTTTTGCTGTGGAAATATTTTCGCCGGGACAGGGAGATCGTTTTCGGCGCGGCTTTCTTCGCGGTGCTGCTTTTGCCCGTGCTCCAGTTCTTCCCTTTCGGACAGGCGCTGTCCGCCGACCGCTACACTTATTTATCCTCAATAGGCGTTTTTACAGCTTTAGCCGCGCTCGCTCGCGGCCTCCTGCGGCGCCTGCGCCCCGGCTCCCCCTATAAGGCCATGCTGGCGGCCTGCGCGGCCGCCGCGGTCCTGCTGCTCACCGCAACGGCGCGGCTGCGCTGCGCGGTCTGGAAAGACGGGATCTCTCTTTGGACCGACACTTTACGGGGCCAGCCCCGGGCCGGCCTCGCTCTTCTTAATTTATGCGACGCCTACCTGAGCGCGAACAGGACCGCCCAAGCCGAGGCCTGCGTTTCCGAAGCTATACTGAGATACCCGGGGGACGACAACCACCGCTATAATTTATGCCGCCTGCTTGAGCAAAAAAAAGACTTTCCAAAGGCCGAAGAATGCTTCGCTCAAATACTTAAAATCAGCCCCTGCCACGCCGCCTCGCTTAACTATCTGGGCGATATTTGCCTGCTCAAAGGTCAACCCGTAAAAGCGGCCGATTATTATGCGCGAGCAATAAAGTGCGACGGCGGTTTTGCCGCGGCTTACCTCGCCCTGGGAAAGCTTGCTTTGGAGCGCAACGACAAGCCCGCCGCCGTCAGGTACTATGAAAAAGCGCTCTCCTCCGAACCGGCGGATAAACATACCCGGGAGCTGCTCGGCTCTTTGAGATAAGCCGGTTGCCGCCTGGCCCCTGGCCCTGCCTCAACAAGCTCCGTCCGCCTCGGCCGGACGGGAACGTGTCGCGATGAAATGGAGCGGATGCGCCTCCGGACCCTGATCGGGAATTATTATTTACGGGCGCTTTTCAGGGCCAGGAGGAAGAGATAGTCCGAGAGACGGTTGAGGTAGACGGCGGGGGCTTTGGCTTTTATTTCCCAGGCGAGGAGCTCGCAGATCCGGGTCCTGGTCCTGGCCAGGTGGGCCAGGGCTTCCGTTTCATTCGCTCCAGGCAGCACGAATTTTTTGGGCGGCTTTATAGTTTCCGAAAGCGCGCCTATCAGCGCTTCCAGCGCGGCGGTTTCTTCCCTGAGCGAACCTTTCATGCCGGCCGCCAGGCCGGAGGCGCGGATAAGCGCGGCCTGCGCCGCCGAAAGCTCTTCTTTTGTTTTTTTATCCTTGATCCCGGTTTTGACCAGGCCGAGCAGCGCTGAGAGCTCGTCTACAAGGGCGTTCAGCTTTACGCGGCGGTCCGTTTTAGACACCCGCTTGCCGCCGAGGAGATCGGTAAGCCCGAGGTCGCCGGAGCCGATTCCAGGTTTAAAATCTTTAGGCATCAAAGTTTGAAGGTTTTAACTTTTTCCAGCACAAAATCGGCTATGTCGCGCGGCAGTTCCGCCGCCGCTTTCTCGAGCTTTTTGCCTATCGACGGTGAGTCGAAAAGCCCGTCCTCCACCAGCACCGGGGCGTTCTTGGAAGTGCCCCAGATATGCTCGCCGTTGTCTATGCCCGTATGCTTGTAGCCGTTCTTTTTCGTCCAGGTCAGCGCGCGGGGCTTGTTTTCCCGGTCGTAGCAAAGCTGGAAGCCCCAGAAGGAATCGTCCTTGTCGAACCAGACTATCAGGTCGAAATATTCGTCGTCGAACCAGCGGCGGCGGGGTTCCCCCTCTATCTGGCGCACTTTATTCGCTTCTTTAAGCATAGCGGTTTATATCCTGGTTATATCGAAAGCGCCGTAATTATCCGCGCCCATCCGGAAGGTTTCGGTCCGCAGCGTTCCGTTGTTCGTGTATTTCCTCACGGCGAGCCTCGGGAGCGCGGAATTCGGGTTCGTCACGCCTATCACTTCGAGCGCGATGCGCTTGGCCGGCGGGATAACCCGGTTTATCAGATTGACCGGGTTATTGGTGCAGCTGTTTGTGAACATGTTGTACGTCTCTTTATTGCGGTTGGTCTCGTCTATACGCGCCATCAGCAGGCTGAACAGCCCGGCGGTCTGCTCCGGGCCCAGGTTCATGTTCTTGAAGAAAGAATCCGTTTTTTTCGCCGTGATATAGCCGGTATAGCTTTCGAAAGTGGTCGCGAGCCAGATAAGCGGGTACCTCCCGTTCAGGGCGTGGGAAAGAGTGTAGCCGTAAGGCTCCCGGCTCCAGCCTTCCGCGCCGAAAGTGAGGGCACGCACGCTCTTCCCGAGGGAATTGACCGCGCCGCCGTCCCTGAAAACGAAGACCAGGAAAGAATGGCCGACGCCGTAAGTCCTGTAGCCGAAGATCACTTTTTCTATCAGGGCGGTCTTTACGGTCAGGGTTTCCCAGGCATAGCTCTTATGGTCGGCCGGGGCAGGGCCCGAACGCACGTACTTTATGACGGTTACGCCGCCGGCGTTGGAAACTATCTGCGCCGGGGCCTGGCTGTAGGAGAAAGGGGCCGCCGGGTCCCAGGTATTGTAAATAGAGTCCAGGATCGGCCCCCTGTCGGGAAGGGGCGCTTGGGGAACGGTAATGTTTATATCGGAAGTGTCCAGAAGCTGGCGGATGGCTGTATTCTCCTGTGCTTGGGAACCGGAAAAGAAAGCGGTTATGGCTGCAAGGAAAAAGGCGTATTTTTTCATTCAGGTATCTCCTTACCTGTTATATTCTACAAGTAAAACAAGTTCGGCAGAAGAGGCGCAGGGCCTAAAACAAAGCTGGCATTGGACCTACGCCGGCTGGGTACGGGGCAGGGGTTCGGAAGTTCCCGACATGGTATAATTTAACCAGAGGTATCATTATGAAAGACCAAGTAACCAAAGTTATCGAGAAAATAAAGCCCATGCTGGCGGCCGACGGCGGCTCTGTGGAGCTGCTGGGCGTGGACGAGAAGAAGGGCGTGGTCACCGTGCGCCTGACCGGCGCCTGCGGCTGCTGCCCGCACGCCACGATGACGCTTCAGAACGTAGTCGAGCGCATGATAAAAGAAGAAGTCCCCGGAGTCAAGGCCGTAACAGTAGGCTGAAATAGATTTCGGCCGGAAGTCCGCTAGCCGGAGGCAGGCGCCGCCGGCCCCTATGGCTTTGATCAACCTCCACAATCACTCCACCTATTCCGACGGGACCCTTGCGCCCGCGCTGCTGGCCCGCGAGGCCGCGCGCGCCGGCATAAAATATTTCTCACTCACCGACCACGATATGGTCGGGGGCTGGCCGGAGATGGAGCCGGCCCTGAAAGAGGCCGGCATCAGCTACTGCTACGGCGTTGAGATAAGCACCGGCCTGCACGAGAACCTGCATATACTCGGCTACGGGATAAACCCGGCGGACCCGGTCCTGGCGGCGCGCCTGGCCGAGTTCCGCGGCAGGCGGGTAGTCAGGATAAAAAAGATACTCGAGCTCTTAAAAGGCCTGGGCATCGAGATAGCTTACGCGGACCTGCCCGTGCCGGAGGGCCGCACCGTGGGCCGCCCGCATGTGGCGGACGTAATGCGCTCCCGCAAGCTGGTCCCCACCCGCAGCCAGGCCTTCAAGCGCTACCTCGCCCCCGGCGCGCCGGCCTATGTCCCGCCTAACGGACCTACGGTGGAGGAAGCGATAAAAGCCGTCAAGGACGCCGGCGGTAAAGCGGTGCTGGCGCATCCCGGCGGCGTGGCCAGGATCCTCGATTTGCCGGCCTGGAAGGCAGCTGGCCTGGACGGGCTGGAGGCTTTTTACCCGGCCCATACCGGCGTAGCCACGCGGGAATTCATCAGCCTGGCCGCCAGGCACGGCCTTTTCGTCACCGCCGGCACCGATTTTCACGGCCCCGGCTCGGAGCGCAACGACATGGCCGGCTTCGAATACTCGGACGAGTATTTTTCGGAAGTTAAAAAACTGTTCTTATGAAGACAATCGCTCACCGCGGCGCCTCCGGCTATGCGCCCGAAAACACCCTGAAAGCTTTTAAGCTGGCAATTGAAATGGGAGCCAAAGATTTCGAGTTCGACGTCCACCAGACCAAGGACGGAATTTTGGTGGTCCACCACGATTATGACCTGAAGCCCACCGCCCATAAGGCCGTCAGGATAGCGGACCTTACCTATGAAGAGTTGAAAAAATACAATATTGCCGCCCACTTCAAGCGCGATAAAACAGTGCAGCATATCCCCCGCCTGGAAGAAGTTCTTGACATCATTGGGCCCGCGTCCGACTGGCTGAATTTCGAGGTAAAGAACGACGGGAACGTCTATCCCGGCATCGAGGAAAAAGTTTTCTCTTTCCTGAAGAGCAAGCCGGGGCTTTTCGACAAAGCCGTGGTTTCAAGTTTCGACTATCCCACGCTTAAGCGTTTCCGCGAGCTTTCCCCCCGCTTGAAACTTGCTTTCCTCGGCCACGGGCTCAGCACTTTGTTCCTCCTCCCCGCCATAAAGAAGGCCAAAGCTATCAGCGCGGTGAATTTCCACATGGCGCTGCGCCTGGCTTTCAAGCTGAACGTCTCCCGCATAAAAAAAGCCGGGTTCAGGGTCTGCGTCTATACAGTGAACGAGAAAAAAGACGCCCTGCGCATGAAAAGCATAGGCGTGGACGGGATCTTCAGCAATTACCCGGATATACTGGGAAAATGGGAGCTGAAAGGCTGATATGAACGCTTTGAACGAAGAGATTAAACGCCTGACCGCCCTCGGCCTGCACCGCCGCTGCGTCGAAGGCGATATAGCGCGCGTGGCCGGGCTGACGCTCGGGATAAATACGCTGAAAAAAGCGAAGAACGCGGTCATCTGCGCCCATGTCTACCAGACGCCGGACATTATCCTCGGCATCGGCGACCTCGTGGGAGATTCCTACAAACTGGCGGACGACTGCAGGAAGACGGCCGCCGATATAATAGTTTTCTGCGGCGTCAATTTCATGGCGGAGACGGCCAAGATCCTGAATCCCTCCAAGAAAGTCTATGTGCCCTCGAAGAACGCCGGGTGCTCGCTTAGCGAAGCTATCACCGGAGAGGATGTGCGGAAGCTGAAGGCGGAGCATCCCGGCCTGCCCGTGGTCACTTATATCAACACCTCGGCCGAAGTTAAAGCCGAGTCCGACTGCATAGTGACCAGCGCCAACGCCGAAAAGATCCTGCGGAAGATGTACGAGAAGCATGAAAAGGTGATTTTCATCCCCGACCGTTTCATGGGGGCGAACCTGGCGAAGGTCCTGGGAAAGACCCCAGGCAAAGATATCATCCTCTGGCACGGGACCTGCATCGTGCACGAACATTTGAACCCGGAGCTGATAAAAATTTACAGGCAGAGATATCCGGGCCTAGTGGCGCTTGCGCATGCCGAATGCCCTTCCGACCTTATCGCGGCGGTAGATTTCATGGGCGGCACCGGCGATATGATGCGCTACGTAGAGAACACGAACGCTTCGGCCTACCTGCTTGTAACCGAATGCGGCTTCGGCGAGCTTGCGAAACTTCGTTTCCCCGAAAAGAATTTCATAGCCATGTGCCGGCTCTGCCCCTACATGAAGTCCATCACCCTCGAAAGCGTCCTGGCCCTCCTGAAAGACCCGAATCCCGAAGAAGTGACGGTCCCCGCGGACATAGCCGTCCGCGCCAAAAGATCCATAGACAAAATGTTCGAACTCGCCGCGTAAACAGAGTTGAAACGGCGGTTTACATAACTCAGACGACTGACTGTTATTGTACTTAGTGCCCGTATTTATTATAATTGGGACAACGTAGTGTTGGTATTATCCATGATCATAAACCGCATAGCAGCAAAACAATTGAACGAAAAACTTCAAAAAGGAAAAGTCTTAATACTTTACGGCACACGCCGCACCGGCAAGACTTTCCTGTTTGGCCAGCTAAAAAAGACTTTATCCCAGAAAGAAAAAATACTTTTTCTCAACGGTGAAAGCGGCTCCGTGCAGGAGCAGCTCTCCACAAATATCCCTGAAAAGCTGCGCGCTTACATAGGGGACGCCTCTCTGCTGATGATAGACGAAGCCCAGAAGATCCCGTCTATCGGCGACACGCTGAAGCTGATAGTCGACACCAACCCTGGCTTGAAGATAGTAGTAAGCGGCTCGGCTTCTTTTGACCTGGCACAGAAAGTCGGGGAACCACTTACCGGCAGACATAAAACAGTTAATCTGTACCCTGTTTCCGCCGGAGAACTGATACTGACCAAAGGCGCCGCTTATTATCATTCCATTTTCGAGCAGCATCTTATATATGGCGGCTACCCGGAATTATTCTCGCTTTCCTCAATGAAACAGCGCCAGGAATACCTGGACACGCTGGCCGGATCCTATCTTTTCAAAGATATCCTTGAACTCGATACTATAAGAGGCGCTAAAAAATTAAAAGACCTGCTTATTCTGCTTGCCTTCCAGATAGGCCATGAGGTTTCTCTGGCGGAACTCGGCAATAACCTGGACCTGCATAAAAATACCGTGGCCAAATATTTGGATTTGCTTGAAAAATCCTTTGTGATAGTAAATATCAGGGGCTTCAGCCGGAACCTGCGCAAAGAAGTGTATAAGACCTCCCGCTATTATTTTATCGACAACGGCATCCGCAATTCCCTGATCAACAACTTCAATCCGCCGCATCTTAGGGGCGATATGGGGATGATCTGGGAGAACTATGTCGTAATGGAACGTCTGAAGAAACAGAAATACTCGGGCATCATTTCAAATAATTATTTTTGGCGCACCTACGACAAGAAAGAGGTGGACTGGGTCGAAGAGCGCAACGGCAAACTGTCCGGGTATGAAATAAAATGGGGGACCAAGCAGCCGAAGGCCCCGAAAGAGTGGCTGGAAACATATAAGAACGCCACTTATAAAGTGATCTCAAGGGAAAACTACCTGGATTTTATTATCTGACACTAGCTAAGGCTAAGTCAAGGGCGTGACGGGTTAAAAATACTCTTTTTTACTCCTTTATTTGGCCTGGATTTGTGTATAATTGACTTTAGACAACTCAGGACCTTTTTTCAACCACATATTGGAGGCGGAATGAAAAAGAAGCTTATCGCGGTATTTTTTGCTTTTGCTTCGCTGGCGGGGTACGCCGCGGCGGCGGACAGGGAAGTGACTTTCGACCAGAGCGGGGATATGGGCGCCATGCTCGGCTCCGCCCGGGAAACCGCCCAGCCGGCCGTCTCCACTCCTTTCTTCCCCGAATTCACCTTTACCGAGGCGGCCGAGCGCGTGGTTTACGCCAAGGGCTTTATAAAGAAAGACCTGCCCGCCTCGATGTGGAAATCATTTAAAGACGTCAAAGTAGAGATCCCCAACGCCCTCGACCTGCGCCCGGGCCTCACCCAGATAGAGAACCAGGGCTCCTGCGGGAGCTGCTGGGCTTTCGGCCTTACCGCGGCGCACCGCGACGGGCACGCTCTCGCCGGCAAAGATCCGGGCCGGCTCTCCCAGGAATGGATGGTGAATAATTCCACCTATGCCGCCGGCTGCCAGGGCGGCTACTTCGACTCCGCCAACGATATCGTCACCCCGCGCGGCCAGCCGCTCTGGAAAGACTGCCCCTATAAGAACGGCAATGGCAAATGCCGCGCCGACCTCCCGATAGCCGCAGGGATAAAAGGCTGGTTCATGCTTGGCGAAAAAGCCACCGGCCCGACCGTCAAAGACATCGAGGCTTATATGGCCAGCACCGGAAAAGAAATAGCCATAGCCGTGGCCGCCGGCGTAGGCCGCTGGCAGAGCTACAGCGGCGGCGTCTATAATGCCTGCAAATACGGCCAGATGGACCACATGATCAATATCGTGGGCTGGGACAATGAAGGCGCCGCTTTCGACGAGAACGGCAATTTGCCCGCGGGCAAGGGCGTCTGGATCCTGCGCAACAGCTGGGGAACCTCCTGGGGCGAGAAGGGCTTTATGCGCACCAGGATGACCGCCGCGGACGGCAAGCGCTGCAATGCCGTGGCTGAAGAGGCCGCGGCTTACGACTTCGGCCGGTAATCAAAGCCCTGAAACAAAAGAAAGACCCGCCGGTTACCGGCGGGTCTTTCTTTTGCCTGAACAGTTTATTTAAGTCCGCGCTTCCGCCAGGCCCCGGCTATTTCCCCGAATATTTGGGGCAGGGGAACCGAGATATCCCATTTAGGGTAATGGCTCTTTATCTTGTGCAGGTCGGAGATATAGCAGATATGGTCGCCCTCGCGGTTCTTCTCCAAGTACTCGTAGTTCATCTTTTTGCCGGTTATCCCCTCGATAATCCCGAAAGCTTCAAGGATGGAGCATGAATTCCCGCGGCCGCCGCCGAGATTATACACTTCACCTATCCTGGGTTTTGCGATGACCATCTCTATCAGCCTGGTCACGTCAAGAGAATGGATATTGTCCCGCACCTGCTTTCCTTTATAGCCGAACACTTTATAAACCCGGCCTTCCAAATTCACTTTTATAAGGTAGCTTAAAAAACCGTGGAGCTCTACACCGGAATGATTAGGCCCGGTCAGGCAGCCGCCCCTGAAACAGCAGGTCTTCATCGAGAAGTACCTGCCGTATTCCTGCACCATGATATCCGCGGCCGCCTTGGAGGCGCCGAAGATAGAATGTTTGGACTGGTCGATAGTGAAATCCTCGGCGATGCCGTTCCTGTACTTCTCGTCGTCGTATTCCCAGCGCTTCTCAAGCTCTTTCAGCTTTATTCTGTTGGGCGCGTCCCCGTAGACCTTATTGGTGGAAGTATAGACGAAGACCGCTTCCGGCACATGGCGCCGGGTGGCCTCCAGCAAATTCAGCGTCCCCACCGCGTTCACGTCGAAATCGTCGAAAGGCCTTGAGGCGGCCAGGTCATGGCTGGGCTGGGCGGCGGTGTGCACTATGGCTTCCGGCTTGATCTCTTCCAGGCATTTCAGCACCGCGGCCCGGTCCCTGATGTCTATGGAGGAATGCTTGAATTTGGGATACTTGCCGCTCAGTTCTTTCTGCCGCCAGCTGGTGTCGCCGCCTGGGCCGAAGAAATCCGCGCGCATATTATTATCTATGCCGTAGATTGCATGGCCTTTTTCGGAGAAATAAGAGACCACCTCGCTGCCGATCAAACCGCTGGAGCCCGTCACAAGTATTTTCATGCTCTGTCCTTCCTAGTGGAATTTGGTCTTGAACATCGACTGCTGGCACATCTTCAGCATGATCCAGCCGTTCCTGAACCGGCCCGTCATCTTGGTTTCGCCGTAGGTCCTGTCCATATAGTGAACGGGCAATTCTATTATCTTCAGGTTCTTCGCGGCGCCGAAGATCAAATCGTAATCGCCCCAGCGGTCCTCGCCCCAGGTACCGCGGCGGGGTTTTACTTTATTAAGGTAATCGGTCCGCCAGAGGACCTTGGTCCCGCAGAGGGTGTCTTTCAGCGGTATGTCCAGGATGAACGAGAAAAGCATCGAAAAGAACTTATTGCCGAGGACGTTCAGGAATCTCATCGCGCCGTCGCGCATGGGGTAGACCAGGCGCGAGCCGTTGATGAACTCGCCGTAGCCTTTGGTGATGGCCTCGAAGAAATAGGGCAGTTCCTCGGGGACGACGGAAAGGTCGGCGTCCAGGATCAGCAGGATATCCCCGGCGGCGCTGTCGAAGCCGGCCCACACGTTCCTCGCTTTGCAGATCCCGGGGCCGGCCACCAGCTTGATGTCTTTTTCGGGATATTTCTTTATCATTTCCCTGACTTTCTCCGGCGTACCGTCCGTGGATTTGTCGTCGCAGAAAATAATTTCAGTGTGCTTCCCCATCGCGGGGATCCGCTCTACGGCGTTCTGGATATTCCCGACTTCGTTCCGGCAGGGGACGACCACGGAGATGGAATACTCCCCCGGGTCTTTCAGCTGCGGCGTCTTCCTGGCGAAGGAAAGCTGGATCATGGGGAAATTGTTGAAAAAAGGCAGCCTGGCCGCGAACCTGTTGAGCAGCCACGAGACCAGCGGTATATAATAGGGACAAAGCACGATGCTGTCGGTAGCGATGACGTCGAGCCCGGACAGCCTTAAGAAATCGTCCATATCCTTGGGAGAAACCCAGTTATGCAGCTCCTGGGGATATTTCAGCTTCAGCTTTTCGGCGAGGTTCACCAGCGGGTTCCAGAGATAGTTGTAGTTCGTGAGGATTATCCGGGTATGGTTATCGGCGTATTTCGAGACGGAATCCAGGACGGCCTTGATGTCCACGAGTTCCTCTATCGTCGAGACGAGGATATAATCGAAGGCTTCCGGCGTTTCCAGCTTAAGCTCCTCCGGGTTCTGGCAGAGAAAGGCCAGGTTCTTGAGCTTCTTCTGGCTCGCTTTCTCTATCTGCGCCGCGCCGTCGTCGACGCCTACCCCGCGGGACGGGGCGAGCCTTTCCAGGATGAAGCCGGTGCCGCAGTTGATATGCAGCACCGAGGAGCCGGCCGGGATGAAGAATTTGAGGGAATTCAGGATCTGGGAATAGTAATAGGTGTTGCCGGACTGCCAGGTCTCCCTTTCCTGGGCGATAGCGTTCTTTTTGGCGGTTATCCTCGCCCTCAAGTCCTGCAGGTATTGAATTTTCAGCATAATTCCGGACTTATCTCTTGCCCGGCGGTAAACCCGCCGTAATTTGATGTTACTTTATATTTATTTGGTTTTCAATTACAGCTCGCGGCGGCTGCCGGGCTTTTCCCTGCGGAATTTCTTGTCGAAGGGGACGGCGGCTTCCACGCCGGTGACGGTGGCCGTGTTGCCGGTGACCGAAAACTTTATTTCCCGGTTCAGCATGAAAAAAGCGAGCTCCGCGCCGTCCTTCATCTGGGTCCGGTCCCGCATATTGCGGGGGTCGTGGCGGAGCGTGTCCGCTATCAGCCGGGGAATCTCCCGCAGCCCAGGCGGGTCCAGCTTCTCAAGGTCCTTGAGGGCCCGGTCGGAAAACTCCACTTTTAATTCGGGAAAAGTGTTGAGCGGAACCCAGCCGGAGAGCGGGTTGGCGGCGATATCGCTGATCGGCAAATAGGGTTTTACGTCCAGGATCGGCGTGCCGCTGATAAGGTCTATCCCCGAGAGATAGAGCGTATCTTTTTCCACGCGCTCGAGTTTGGTCAGGGAGAGCCCGACCGGATTGGGGCGGTGCGGAGAGCGCGAGGCAAAAACGCCGATCTTCCCGCCCTTGAGCCGGGGCGGGTGGATCTTGGGGTGGAAGGTCTTGTTCGTGCTGAGGTGGAACCAGGAGAGCAGCCAGACATGGCTGAATTCGGCCAGCCCGGCCAGGGAATGCTCCGGCGAGAACTGAGGATAGATCTTAAGTTTGGCGAAGGAGCCCGGGACCAGGTGGGGCTGGCGCGGCGTGCCGAATTTTTCCTGGAAACATGATTCCAGCACTCCGATTATCTTGAAGCCCGGCGCTTCCGGGGTTTTCATCGGACCTTCCTGGCCAGGACTATAAGCCGGTTGGTTTTAGAAGTGAGCGGGCAGCCGCTGAAGCCGCCCCAGAATTTCAGGGGCTTAAGGCCGGCCTCACCGAGAGCGGAACTGATCTTTTTTTTATCGTACAGCCGGCTGAAAAAGCTGCGCTCTTGAACCTTCCCGCCTTTCTTTTCTATCCTCGTCCAGGTGGTGAACACGCCGTCTTTTACGGCCTCGACCTCCTCGAGGTGGTAATAGTCCTCCATCTCCAGCCAGTCGCGCCTGCGGAAATTTTCCCGGACAAAAGCGCCGTGAATTACGTCGAGGAGGAAGAGTCCCCCGGGCTTCAGCGCCGCCGCCACGCCTTTGAGGGTTTTAAGGTCGTCCGAAAATTTCTGGAAATAGCCGAAGCTGGTGAACAGGTTAACGGCGGCGTCGAACTCGCCGCGGAACGGCAGCCGGCGCATATCGCCGCGCAGAAGGCGCAATGAAACCTTGTTTTTCTTCGCGCGCTCCGCGGCTTCCTTCAGGTACTCCGCGGAAAAATCACAGCCGGTGACGGCCAGGCCCTTTCTGGCGAACTCCACGGCGTGACGCCCGGGGCCGCAGCACAGGTCGAGCAGGGCGGAACCTTTTTTCAATTTAAGCTGCTTCAGGATAAAAACCGCCTCGGCCGGGGCATGCTCCACCGCCGCCGGGGAGGCGGGGTTGTAGAAAGAGTTCCTGAAAAAATCTTTATGCCACTCGTGCGGGACTTTCATGGGCGCGGCCGCCTATTGCCTCGGCCCGGCTTTTACCAGGTTTTTATAAACCCCGGGCTCCGAGCCCTCGATGACAGTGGCGCCGACGGCCTTCCTGAAAAATTCCACCGGCCCGGCCCAGCCGATGGCGGCGTAGCCGTAGCCCGCGTCCCGCATCGCTTCCAGCGTGCGTATCAGAAGCGCTTTACCCAGGCCCTTCTTTTTTACGCTCTCGTCCACGCCGATAGGCCCGAAGAAGCCTTTCAGGGTGGAATCGTAGCAGGCGAAGCCGATTATCTGCTTTTCCTTTACGGCTATGAAGCAGGTTACCGGCTGCGCCGAAAGAGCAACGTCGCACTCGGAAGCCCAGGCGCGGGAAAATTTCTTTTCGGCCCATTCCACTACGGCGTGCTTCTCGGGGCCTATGGCGCGGCGTATCTCTATCCCGTCTTCGCGCAGTTTTTCAAGCGCCTGCGCTGACGCCGGCAGGTCGTAAAGCTTGACCAGCAGGTCGGCCATTACTGTCCCTCCTCCGGCGGCTTCGTAGCGCTTTCTTCCTTTATGTATTTTGAATCGTCTCCGGCCGGTTTTTTGGCGGCCGGCTTGGCGGCGCCTTTTTTCTTCCGCGGGGCTTTTACTATCGGGTTCGCCTTTTTGTCGAATTTATAGGTCTGCACGGCGTCCGCGGAGGTGAACTTGTATTCCGATACGGGTTTGACTGGCTTCTTCTTTTTCTTCGCCGGCTTCTTCTTCGGGGCCGGTTTTTTAGCCGCGGGCTTCGCCGCCGGCTTGGCCGCGGGTTTTACCATGGGCCTGACGTCGCTTTCCGTAGTGGTTGCCCCTTCCGGAGGCGCGGCGCCCTCTTCGTCCTGGGCAAAGACAGGCAGGCTGAGCGCCGCCGGCAGCAGCAGCGCGATAATAATTTTAAGCATTATTTTCATGTGAGTATTATTCCTCTTTTCTCCGTTTTGACGGCCAGCTCGGCGGCCCTCACGGAAGCTTCTATCAGGCAGGCCAGCGTGACCGGGCCCACGCCGCCGGGCACGGGGGAAACGGCCGCGGCGCCGTCTTTTATGCCCTCGAAGTCCGCGTCGCCGCACATCTTCCCGTTCTCGTCGAAATTGGTGCCCACGTCTATGACCGTGGCGCCGGGCGGGAGCAGGTCTTTCTTGAGCCATTTCGCTTTTCCCACCGCGGTTATCACCAGGTCGGCGCGCTTGAAGATCTCCGCCGTATTTTTCGTGCGCGTATGGCACATCGTCACCGTCGCGTCCAGCGCGGTAAGCATCTGCGCCAGCGGCCGGCCCACCACGGCGGAGCGACCGGCGACCGCTATATTCATACCCGAAGGGTTTATCCCGTGGAATTTCATCAGGCGGATCACGGCCAGGGCCGTGCAGGGAGAGAAGTAGCCGCCCCCTTCCACCTCGGAGAATTTTTTAGCCAGGAAAAGCCGGCCCATATTGAGCGTGGAGAGCCCGTCCACGTCCTTCGCGGCGGGCAGGGCGTCCCAGGTCTCCAGCGTCTCGAAGCCGTCGGGCAGGGGCCGCTCTATCATGATAGCGTCGTAGGCGGGGTCCGCCCCCAGCCTTGCCAGCAGCGCCTTGAAGGCCGGGTAGCCTTCCTCCGGCTTCGGGGCGAACAGCTTCACGGAGATGCCGAGCTTTTCGCAGGCGGTTATCTTCCTCTTCACGTACACAGCCGAGGGAGAGTCCGCGAAATAGTTTATGATGGCCAGCGACGGCGGGCGCTCCAGGCGGGCCTTCACCGCGTCGATGCGCGCCGGCAGGGCGCCGAGTATTTCAGCCGAAAGGGTCTTGCCTTCGAGTAGTTTCATGGTCGGTCCTTAAATAAAAACGGCGGCCTTTTAAAGCCGCCATTTTTCTTGTGCCCTGCGCGGCGCGGAACCTGTTAAGGCTGGTCTTCTACGTAGATCGAGCCGCTGAGATAGCCCGAGCCGTTGAGCGAAACGAAGTTCCCGCTCGGGAAGCCGGAGACCGAGACGCTGCCGGTCATATTGGCGGAGCCTACGGGCTTACCTTTATAGGAGAACTGCGCGTAGATATTGGGCCAGACGGTCTGCATGACGTACTGGTTGGGGTAGATCCACATCGAGGCGTAGACGTTGATGTAAGAGTTGTTGCTGGTCACCTCGCCGCTGGAGTCCCTGAAGGAGGCCCAGCCGCTGAGCGGGACCGAGGTATAGCCGCCGGCGGGGCCGGAAATGAAGCCGTTGCCGGTGAGGTTCACGTAGCCGGAAACCTGGACGTAGCGGCCGGCTTTCGCCCTGGCGGGCTTGGAGGCCTCGGGGAGCTGCGCTTCGGGCGCCGCGGTTACCGCGCTGAGCTGTTTGGCGAAAGAAGCGTCGGTGAAATTAAGTTTTTCCGCCGCGCTGAGGTTGGCGGCGAAAAGGCCGCAGACCGCCGCAAGAATAATTTTGTTCATTGTACCCTCCTGGAAATCTCTGTCCCTAGGCTATATTATACAAACATTTCATTGAGCTTTTCCCACCCTGGAAAGCGCCTGCTCCGCGTCCAGCTTCTCCGTACCCGGGCGCGCGGCCCCGAGCGCCCTGCCGTAGGCCTGCGCCGCTTTTTCTTTTTCCGCCGCTCTTTCAAGCGAAGCGCCCAGGTTCATAAGCGCAGAGAAATTCAGAGAGTCGGCCGCGACCGCCGCCTCGAAATCCTTGCCCGCTCCCGTGGCGTCGCCGGAGAGGCTACGCAGAACCCCGCGGTCATTGAGCAGCAGCGAGGAACCTGGGTTTTGGCGCAAGGCCAGGCCGGCTATCTCCAGACCGGTCTTGTAATCTCCCGCCTCCTGCGCCGCGAGCAGGGCCAGGCTCCAGCCGTTTTTATCCAGTTTATTCGTAAGGGCCGCCGCCCTGGCCAGGGTTACGGCTTCCTTGCGGCCGCCTTTTTGCGCCCAGGCCAGGGCCCCCGCCGCGAGGGGATAAGGGTGGTCTTTCAGGTTTTCGCCGGCCGCTTTAAGCGCCTCCGGGCTGAAATCCTCGCTTTTAAGCAGCGCCAGGGCATAAGCGAAGTTGCCGGGGTTCGCCGCCGCCAGCTTGCGCGCTTCCTTTACCCGGTCTTTCCCGCCGGAGAGGTAAGCGCGGGCCGCGGCTTTTACCGCGGGGCCGGCGCACTCCCCGCAATGGGTGTCGAAAACCGAAACCAGTTCCTCCGGCTCCAGCCCCAGGCCCAGCAGCAGCCCAAGCTCGCCGCCCGCCCCCGCCGGGCCGCGCGGCCCCCCGAGAAGTTCCGCGGCCAGGGCCCGCGCGGTGCCGCCCCATTCAAATTCAGCTTCGGGAAGCTCCATGCCTAATTTCACCCGCAGTTCTTCCTTCTCGCTCTTTTCAGACGCCGATAACGTTGTTTTATTCCTCAGCCAGATCGCGCGCAGCTTGGGCGTCAGGGGAGTGAACCGCGAAAGCAGGGCAAGGGCCCCGGCGCGCTTCTCCGGCGGCAGATAGGTCAGCGCATTCACCAGGTCCATGTCCCAGAAAGTCTTGTTGCTTTCTTTTATCCGCGCCAGATTGTTTTCGTCCTCTTTGAACTGCACGCCTTTTATCGAGTTTTTTTCTCCCCGCCAGTTTTCCAGGGCCGCGGCCAGGGTTTCCTTTGCCGCCGCTTCCCGGCCAAGTTCAAGCTCGCGCATGAGCTTGACCAGCTGCAGCTCGTAATAATTTTCAAGCGGCGGCGGGTCCTGCGGCGCCGGGGACTTCATGGCCGAGGAAATATAGCAAAGGTCCCGCGCGCCGGAAACCGCGCAGGCCGCCTCAAAGGAATCCAGCCCTTCACGGGTAAGGTCGAGCGAGAGCAATATTTCCCCTTTTTTCCTGTGCAGCCAGGCGTCGGAGCGGTAGTTTTCAAGTTCCCGGTTCACTGCGATAAGGGCGGGCTTCGCCGCGCCCGGATAGCGCCAGACCACGCCGAGGGTCCCGGCCGCCGCGGCCAGGACCAGCGCGAATAGCGGGAGGGTGAAATAATCCCGGCCCCGCTCTTCCGAAGCCGCCCCCGCCCTCCTCGCGAGCTCCCAGGCGCCTCCAGCCGCAAGCAAAGCCAGCGCATAACGCAGCGGGTAAAAATACCGCTCCTCCACCGAAAGCAGGCAGTGGATAAGGATAAAGTACGAACTGAAGAAAGCCAGCAGCCGCGCAAGCGGGTCTTTACGGCTTAAGAAAAAACCCGCGCCCGCGAGGAGGAAGAGAAGCGGGAACATCAGGAAGACGCGCCAGGCGCGCCTGGCCACGGAAAACGCGTAGCGGCCCGGGTTTTCAAGGACCGTTCTTATCGCCCAGGGATAAACGCTTTCCGTACGGGACAGCCCGGCGAAAGCGCGGGCGTCGCCCTCTATGGTATAGACTATGCCGCTGGCCCCGGTGATGATATTGCAGGTAGAGCGCTCTTCCTCGAAAATTATCAGCCGCCCGAATAAAATATGGTTCAGCCGCGCCCAGGGCGCAAGCGGCAGATAGGCGCAGACCAGGAACAGGGCGGCGGCGGCCAGCCAGCCTGTTTTGCGCCCGGGCAGGAGGCGCCGGAACAATACCGCAAGCGGCGGGAAAGCGAAGAGCGGCGAGCGGATGAGCATGGAAGCGCCGGCGGCAAGGCCGGCCGCTGCCGAGGAGGAGAGGCCTTCGTCCGCCTGCCGCCTGAACTCCAGGCTCAGGTAAACCAGCAGGAAAAGAGAGTAGAGCACCTGTTCGGCCTCCGGGGCTGCGCAGGTGAGCGTGGCGGCGGCCGCGGCAAAGGCGAAAAGAGCCCCTCTTGCCCGCCCCCCGCCCCGCGCTCCCAGGCCGTAGGACGCGAAACACAGAAGCAAGGCTGCGGCCCCGGCCGGCAGGGCCGGGTCGAAAAAGAAGTGCCCGGCGGCCGAAACCAGGAGGCTCAGGAGCGGCATGCTGTAGCTTATGGCTTTGCTGCTTACGGCGTGGAAAAGTAGTTCGCCGCGGTCGGCGTAATAAGCGAAGTTCTGCACCGAGGCGGGTGCGCTGCCCAGAAAGGCGCGGGCCGCAAGCGCGGCGGCCGCGGCCGAGGCGCCGTAGAAAAGCCATTTTTCTCTGGAGTCTTTTGCCCGGGTTTTCTCCATAAGTTTCATTTATTGTAGTATATAAATCAAGAGGCCGGCCGCCGCCGGCCGAGGACAGCGCAAGGACAATATGGAAAGAATAACCGAGCACCCCGTACTCCAGCCGGAAGAGCGCAAAACTTTGAATTTCACCTTTGACGGAAAACCCTGCTCCGGGCTTGAGGGCGAGATGATCTCCAGCGCCCTTTTCGCCAACGGCATAAAGATCTTCAGCCGGCACAAAAAAGACTCTTCGCCCCAGGGCATCTTCTGCGCCAACGGGCAGTGCGCGCAGTGCTCCGTCATCGCCGACGGGCTTACCGTTAAATCCTGCGTGACCCCGGTGCGGGAAGGTCTGAAAGTCGAGACCCTGCGCGGCGAGGCCAGGCTGCCGAAGAGCGCCTGCGTCCAGGAATTCGGGCGCGTGGAGGAGCTGGACTTCGACGCCCTGATAATAGGCGGCGGGCCCTCCGGCCTGGCCGCCGCGGCCGAGCTGGGGAAGCTCAACGTAAAAACGCTGGTCATAGACGACAAGGCCAGGTTCGGCGGGAAGCTGGTGCTGCAGACCCATAAATTTTTCGGCTCGGTGGAGGACTGCTACGCCGGCACGCGCGGCATCGACATCGCGGAGAAGCTGGAGGCGCAGCTGAAAGAATACCCGTCCGTTAAAGCCTGGACCGACGCCTGCTGCCTCGCGGTTTTCTCGGATAAAAAGGTCGGGGTCCTGCGCGGGGACAAATATTATTTGGTGCGCCCGAAGGCCGTGATAAGCGCCACCGGCGCGCGGGAGAAAAGCCTGGCTTTCCCCGGCAATACCCTGCCCGGCGTCTACGGCGCGGGCGCTTTCCAGACGCTGGTGAACCGCGACCTCGTACGCCCCGCCGAAAGGCTCTTCATCGTCGGCGGCGGGAATGTCGGGCTGATAGCGGCCTACCACGCCCTGCAGGCCGGGATACAAGTGGTAGGGCTTATCGAGGCGCAGGGCCGCTGCGGCGGCTATAAAGTCCACGAGGATAAAATAAAGCGGCTGGGCGTACCCATCTACACCCGCCACACCATCCTGCGCGCCGAAGGGAAGGAGGGGCTGGAGACCGTGACTATCGCCGGGGTGGACGAGAAATTCTGCCCGCTGCCCGGCACCGAAAAAACTTTCAAGGCCGATACCCTGCTGATAGCCGTGGGCCTAAACTCGGTGGACGAGTTCCACGCCCAGGCCCGCGAGGCGGGCATGGAAGCTTTCGTCTGCGGCGACGCCGAGGAGATAGCCGAGGCCTCCGCCGCGATGTTCAGCGGCAAGATCACCGCCCATAAAGTGCTCAAAGGCCTGGGCGTCATGTCCGGGCCCGTGCCGCAGTTCTGGTTCGACCGACTGCAGGTGCTCAAATCAAGGCCCGGAGCAACGGAAGCCGCGCAAGTAAAAAGGCCGCCGAACCCTGTCTACCCGGTGCTCCACTGCCGCCAGGAGATCCCCTGCAATCCCTGCGTCACCGTCTGCCCCAAGAAATCGATAAAGCTCTCCGGCGACAGCATCATGACCACGCCGAAGTTCTCCGGTGACTGTATCGGCTGCTTCAAATGCCTCTTAATCTGCCCGGGGCTCGCCGTAACGATAGTGGACCATCGCAAGGATCCGAAAAATCCGTCCGTGGCGCTGCCTTTCGAGATCGGGCGCGGCCTGGTGAAGAAGGGCGATAAAGTGCGGCTGACCGGCCGTGAGGGCGCGGACCTGGGCGAGGCAGAGGTGCTCGATGTAAAAGACTTCAAGGCGGAGAATACGCTCATAGTCATAGTGAAAGCTTCCCCGGAAACAGCGGACCTCGCCGTTTCCCTGAAGCTGTATTCCGCCGAAGCAGGGAAGAAGGCCGCCGCCGAACTGGCCAGGGCCGAAGATGAAGCGATAATCTGCCGCTGCGAGCGCGTGAGCCTTGGCGAGATCCGCCGCCTCATCCGCTCCGGTATGAGGGACCTGAACCAGCTTAAAGCGCTGACCCGGGCCGGCATGGGCGCCTGCGGTTCCAAGACCTGTTCCTCCCTGCTGCTGAACATTTTCCGCAGCGAGGGCGTGGACCTGAAAGAGGTCACGGCCTTCACGAAGAGGCCGCTGTTCGTGGAGGCGCCGCTGGGCGTCTTCTCCGGCGTCAAGTGCCGGGGCGAAGCCGAAGAAAAAGCCGATTGGGGCGGGTTCTGATATGGATAAAAACTACGATGTGATAATTATCGGAGCCGGCAGCATCGGGACGCCGCTGGCCATGGCGCTGGCGGAGCGCGGGCTTAAGACGCTGGTGCTGGAGAGGGAGGCTTCCCCTGGCCAGGGCCAGAATAAATGCGCGATAGGCGGCGTCCGCGCCACCCATTCCGACGGCTCTAAGATAAAGACCTGCCTGCGGAGCCTCAAGATCTTCTCCACCTGGAAGGAAAAGCACGGCGACGACATAGGCTGGGTTAAGGGCGGTTATCTTTTCCCGGTTTATACCGGGCGGGACGAGGCGGTCATGAGGGACCTGCTTAAGGTCCAGCGCGGCTTCGGCCTGGATATAGACTGGGCCGGCCCTGAAAAAGTCCGGGCCTTGGTGCCGGGCATAGCGGAGAAGGACCTGCGGGGCGGGACCTGGGCCCCCGGCGACGGCTCCGCCTCCCCCCTGCAAAGCGTGAACGCTTTCTACCGACACGCCGTGAAACTGGGCGCCGTCTTCCATTTCAAAGAGACGGTAAAAGAGATAGTCGCCGAAAAAGGCGCCATAAAAGGCGTAGTTACCGAACTGGGCCGCTATAAAGCTAAATGGGTGGTGAACGCAGCCGGCGCGGAGGCCGCCGCCGTTTCGGAACTGGCCGGGATAAAAGTCCCGGTCAGGCCCGACTGCCATGAAGCCGGGGTGACCGAGCCCGCCGAAAGGTTCTTTGAACCCATGGTGGTGGATATCCGACCCGGCGACAAATCCAAGAACTACTATTTTTACCAGAACCCGGAAGGGCCCATCGTCTTCTGCCTTACCCCCCAGCCCCCGGTCTGGGGCAAGGACAGGCGCTCCACCTCCGAATTCCTTCCGGAGGTGTCCCGCCGCATGATCTCGCTGATGCCGAACCTGGCCAATTTAAAGGTGCGGCGCACCTGGCGCGGGCTATACCCGATGACCCCCGACGGTTTCCCCGTGGTTGATTTTCCGGCCGCGCTGAAAGGCTATGTCCTGGCCGTAGGCATGTGCGGCCAGGGCTTCATGCTCGGGCCGGGCCTCGGCGAAGCCGTAGCGGCGCATATCGCCGGCAAGCCTTCCCCGGAAGACAAGGAAATCCTCGCCGGCTTCAGGCTGGACCGCAGCTTCGAGGGCCAGGAAAAACTGAAATAAGGGGCTTACTTGCCGCCGGGTTTTTCCGCTTCCTAATGAAGCTACTTCCCGATAGATATCTCTGTGTCCCGCTTTTTAGAGCGGGTTCAAGGCGTGTTTATGCTTATTGAATCGACAGCGGCAGAGCCCTTCCATTCCCGCAGACCGGAGGTTCCCTGGGAGAAAGTGGAGTCGGTGACCTGCATGACCTGTGCGCCGTCTATGTAGATAGTTGAGAGCGCCCCGACGGCGTCAACCGTTATAGTATGGGCCACTCCGGTCGCCGGGAATCCGCTTGGCATGGACGAGGAGGATAAGAGCTTGGTGAGGTTCCCGTTACCCAGCGTCCACAACTCCAGTTTGCCGGCAGAATTCATCTGAAAACTATAGCCGGAAATCTTATCGCCCGACCCCATGGTGGCCCGGTAATAGACACCTATCCCCCCGCTGTTCAGGGTGGCGACCACCTCCGTAGAATAATCCTTGAAGGCCCCAGTGGAGATTATAAGCTCGTTGACGCGGCCGCCCTTGCTGGAGGTGACGATCATGTCGCTCTTTATCTTCCAGTTCCCGGTAAGTATTTTTATCCCGGATAGACTGGAGAAGCCGGTGAAGAATTCCGGGGCCGACGCGCCGCCCGGGCCGCCTGACTGCGGCACGGATACGTCATGCAGGCTGCAGGCCATTTTCACCGGAGAGCTGGAAATCCAGACCAGCGCCCCTCCGGATACACAGCGTGGAAACCGGTCCAGGTAGCCGCCAGAAACCAGAGCGCGCGTTGTGGCCATCTGATTATCGTTCTGAGACATAAAAACCCGCTGGGCATGTTCGGCGGAGACCCGGGTGGCCAGGCATTCCACGACTTTAGCCCGTTCCAGGGAAAGGCGGTATTTAGGCACCGCTACGGCCGCGAGGATGGAAAGAATTGCCAATACAAACATGATCTCCAAAAGAGTAAACGCAGGGCGGCGGCGGGAGCGCGGAAGCTTGGTTTGAAAGTTCATATCAGCGCTTCCTCTCTTCTCCCGGCCGGACGGCCAGGACGCCGCGCCATTGCACATAGGCAAGGCTGTACAGGGCATGACGTTCCGGAAAAGGGCAGCGGAAACCCGCGCCCTCAGCCAGGTACGGCAATCCGGAGACCGGGCAGGTGATTGAAGCCGCTTCCGCCGTACCGGAACCCAGGGCCCAGAGATTTTTAATACAGCTGTCGGTATCTTTGTCTGTGGCGTAGGTGCCGTGCCGCAGCGGCTTCCGGTCCGAAAAAGAGGCGCTCAGTTCCGGGGCAGCGCGCCAAAGACACAGAGCCGCCGCTATCAGCACGCAGATCTGCGCGGTCTTTATAATGCGCCTGCGTCGTTCCGGTGAAGGCGGAGGGGGCGGGGCGGGGCGGGCCTCTTCCTTCTTAACGTACTCGGTCAGGAAGTCCTTAAGGTCATCCAGCGGTTTCTCGCTATTATTTACGGAGTCGGCATTGTTCATTTAGAACCCGGAGTAATTATATCCAATAAAGGAACCTGTGCAAAATCCACGGGCCGACGCTTTTGGTTTCTCCTCTAGCCGGAGCGGATAAAGCAAAGATCTCCGGTACTTATCCCGCCGGCGGCGCTGAAAACACTTAAACGCCCGGGCTGTCCGACGGAAGCCTCTCTTCCCGGCGCGGCATGAGCGCAGCCACTTCACGATACGCTCTTTAGGCTGAAGTCCCGTTTGTTTTTTGCCCCTGGTTCCGGAACATTTGCGGCAAAGAGCACTAATCTGATATTTTATTTACCGGCCGGTAAAATAATTGCAATAAAACAGCCGCCCGGCCGTTATACTTAAGCGGCATTTTTAACTATCATATGACTATCATTAAAAAAACCGATCTTAAATTGTACCGCTTCGCTCTCCTCCTCATGCTGCCCCTGGTCGCGCTTCTGACCGGGCGGGCGGCCGCGCAGCAGCAGCTCAGCCTCGACTGGGACGCGGCCAGGCGGCTGGCCATGGCCAATAATCCCTCGGTCAAGGCCGCCCGCGCCTCCATGGAGCAGGCCGGCTACGACTACCTGGCCGGGGCCGGGCTTAATTACTATATCTCCAATATCGGCCTGTCCCACTCCGTCTCCAGGTCGGGCGTTCCGGACTCCCCTCCCGGCAGCTACAGCTGGAGCGCCGGGGTTTCCGTTTCAGAGAACCTGCTGAACCTTAAAGCGGCCTCCGCGGTTAAAACCAGCCGCATAAATAAAGAAAAGGCGGAATCGGACTACCGGTCTGTTTCGGCTTCAGCCAGGCAAACCCTCGCCGCCGCTTTCGCCGACCTGCTCTTCGCCCAGAAAAGGATAGAAGTACAGAAGAAGATCCTCTCCATAAGGGTAGAGAACGCAAAGCTTATCAGGCTGAAGTACGAGAGCGGCATGGAATCGAACGGCAATGCGCTTTATACAGAGGCCCTGGCCGAGAATTCCGGGGTTTCCGTTAAAAAAGCGGAGCGCCAGGTGGTCATCGCCCAGCGCGCGCTTCTCGAAGCCATTGGCCTGGAGGGAAACATCCAGGTAAAGGCGAACGGCGATATCAGCGTCCCGGCTTTTAAGCCGGACGAGGCCCGCCTGGCGCTGGCTCTGGAGCGATCCCCGGGGATAGTTTCAGCCAAAAAGACGCTGGAATCCGCGAAAGAGAAGAATGAATCCGCACGCTATTCAGCCTACCCCACGCTTACAGCCAGCCAGGGCTACAGCTGGAGCGGCGACACCGAATTTCCCAAGGACCCGAGCTGGAGACTCGGGCTCAGCCTGAGCATCCCCGTTTTCTCCGGCGGCCCCACCGCCTATGTGAACAATCTGGCGTCGGCGAAAAGGTCCCTGGCCGCCGCTGAAGAGAACTTCAGGGCGAAAAGGATCTCCCTGGCCTCCTCGCTGCGCTCCGGCTACGACGATTATTTGAGCGCCGCCGAAACGGCGCAGGCGAACGTCTCGCTGCTGAGGGCCAACGAGGAGCGCTTCAAGGAGGGCCAGATCAAATATATGGCCGGCAAGATAAGCTTCATAGACCTGGAGAACGTGGAGCAGAATTTCGTAGACTCGGACCTCAACCAGCTGGACTACGCCCGCGCGGCTCACAGCCGCAAGCTTGCCCTGGAGCAGCTGCTGGGCGTCGGCATAGAGGAATAAGGCAGAACAATATGAAAAAAATAATCATCATCCTGGTCGTGGCGGCACTGGCCGGCGGCGGCTGGTACTACTATAAGAAAACGAGCGCCGGCGGCGCCCCGAGATATACCGAAGTGCAGGCGGAGCTGAAAGACCTTTCCGAGGTAGTGGACACTACGGGCGTCGTGGCGCCGGAAAACCGCGTGGAGATCCAGCCCTCCGCCTCCGGCCGGGTAGAAGAGATCCTCGTGGAGGAAGGCGACGCGATAAACGCCGGCGAGGTCCTCGCGCTGATGAGCTCTTCCGACAGGGTGGCCATCCTCGACGCCGCGCGCGCCGCCGGCGACGACCAGTATAAACAGTGGAAAGAAACCTATAAGCCGATAAAGGTCATCTCCCCGATAAGCGGCACGCTGATCCTTAAAAATGTGGTCGAAGGCCAGACCGTGGGGGGAGGCACCGTCCTGTTCGCCATTTCCGACAAACTGATGGTTTCAGCCAGCCTGGACGAATCGGATATAGGCCGCGTGAAACTGGGCCAGCGCGCCGCCGTCGTCCTGGACGCCTACCCGGATAAAAAAGTAAGCGGCACGGTCTACAAGATCCTGGACGAGGGAACCACCAAGAGCAACGTTGTTACCTATACAGTAAAGATACGGCCGGACCGGGTCCCCCCTTTCTTCCGCTCGCAGATGACCGCCAATATCAAGATCAGCATTTCCGAGCGCAAAGGCGTGCTCCTGGTCCCGGCCATGGCCGTCACCACCGACCCGCAGGGCGAAACAGCGGTGATAAAAGAGCTGAAAGAGGGGCAGCCCGTCTACGCCAGGGTTGAGACCGGGCAGAACGAGGGCGACCTGGTGGAGATAACTTCGGGGCTTGAGGAAGGCGAGACCGTGTTTTACCAGAGAAAAAGATATACGGCGCAGGTGGACTCCGCCGGCAAGAACCCGCTGATGCCGACCCGCCCGAATATGCCCAGGGGCGCCGGCAGGGCTATGGGCGGCGGGGGCAGGGGCGGCAGAAATTAAAGAACCAGCGGAATTGCCCGGCCGGGCCTCGCGAAAAACGGTCTTATTATGATAGAACTCAAAGGTATTAAAAAAGTTTACCAGATGGGCGGCGAGCCGCTGCAGATATTGAAAGGTATAGACCTTTCAGTGAAAGAGGGCGAGTTCGTGGCCATCATGGGCCCCTCCGGCTCCGGAAAATCTACCCTGATGCATATCCTCGGCCTGCTTGACAGGCCCACCGCGGGCTCCTACAAGCTGTTCGGGCGGGAAATTTCGGAGCTGGACGACGTAGAACTCTCCTACCTGCGCGCCCGCATCCTCGGCTTCGTCTTCCAGCAGTTTAATTTGCTGCCCCGCATCAGCGCCGCGGCCAATGTAGCCCTGCCGCAGATCTACCTTGGCGAGAAAGCCAGGCCGCACGAAGCTGTAAAATACCTGGAGCAGGTGGGCCTGGCGGACCGCACCGACCATAAGCCGAACCAGCTCTCCGGCGGCCAGCAGCAGCGCGTGGCCATCGCCCGCTCGCTCGTCAACGATCCCAAGATCATCTTCGCCGACGAGCCGACCGGCAACCTGGCCTCCGCCCAGTCCGACGAGATAATGGAGATCTTCCGCAAGCTCAACCAGCGCGGAATCACCGTAGTGATAGTGACCCACGAGCCGGACATCGCCGCCTGGGCGGACCGCGTCATAAAATTTAAAGACGGGATGATAATCGAGGACGTATCTAAAAAAGCGCCTGCAAAAAAAGATGAATCCCTGAAGCGCCTGCATATCCCGAAATCTTTTTTTCTCAGCTGGCGCGAGGTGGCCGAGAACCTGGGGTCCTCGGTAAGCTCGATCATAAGCAATAAGACGCGGTCCCTCCTGACCATGCTCGGCATAATCATCGGCGTCGGCGCGCTGATAGCCATGCTGGCCGTAGGTACCGGCGCCCAGCGCTCCATCCAGAAGCAGATGTCCGGGCTCGGGACCAATCTGCTGACCGTCATGCCCGGCATGGTCCGCCAGGGCGGGGCCGGCCTGGGAGCCGGAGCGGCCACCCGCCTGACCGCCGAGGACGCCAGGGCCATAGCTTCGGAAGTTTCAAACGTCACCAAGACCGACGCGAATGTTTCAGGCAATGCCCAGGTGGCTTACGGCGCCAAAAACCAGCGCACCAATATTACCGGGGTGGGCGCGGTCTACGCCTCCATGCGCAACGCCCAGCCTTACTACGGGCGCTTCTTCTCCGACGCGGAGGGCGCGCGCCTGGCCAAAGTGGCACTGGTCGGGAATACCGTGGTGAAAGAGCTTTTCGCCGGGGAGAACCCTGTCGGCAAGACCATAAAGATCAACAGCAAGTACTTCACCGTGATCGGAGTGCTTCCGCTGAAGGGCGCGGGGGGCATGCGCGACCAGGACGACGTTGTCATAGTCCCCCTGCAGACGGCGATGAAGATAGTGCTGGGCAAAACCTTCGTGGATTCGATCTGGGTGGAAGTCTCCGACTTCAGCCTGATGCCCGAAGTGCAGGAGAAAATCAAAGCGCTCATGCGCAAGCGGCACAATGTGCCGGCCCACAAGGACGACGATGTTATGCTGATGAACATGGCCGAGATGCAGACCATGCTGAGCGGCACCATAAAAACCTTCAGCACGCTGCTCGGCATGATAGCGGGCATCTCTCTGATAGTGGGGGGCATCGGCATCATGAACATCATGCTGGTGAGCGTGAGCGAGCGCACCAAGGAGATCGGCCTGCGCAAGGCCATCGGCGCCACCAGCCGCGCCGTGCTGCTGCAGTTCCTTATAGAGGCGGTCATCGTTTCGGTGGTGGGCGGCGTGCTGGGGATAATAGGGGGCGCGGCCAGCTCAATCATACTTTCAAAACTTTCCGGCTGGGCCGTCTACATTTCCCCTTTTTCGGTCGCCCTGGCTTTCGGCTTCTCCGCCGGGGTGGGCATCGTCTTCGGCTTCTGGCCGGCGAGGAAAGCCTCCCTGCTTTCGCCTATAGAGGCTCTCCGTTACGAATAATTTAGTAATATATACGATTATCTGAGCGGCTTCCGCAGCAGCGGGCCGGCCGCCTGACCGTTTAGCTTAGTTTTCATGGAGGTTCCCTATGGTAAGCGTCCTCGTTAAATGTCCGCATTGCAACAAATCGCTGATGAATTCCAAAAAGAAGCTGGACAATGCCTCCTCCATCGAGGTCAACCTGACCTATGCGGGCAAACACGCCCCGCTTTACATGAGCTCCCTTTACGGCAGCTACCTCATCGAGACCGAGCTGAGCATGCCCGTAGGCAAAGTGGCCGGTTTCCGCTGCCCCCACTGCAAGGCGGACCTCAAGAGCACCCGCAAGTGCGACGCCTGCGGCTCCCAGATGATAGCTTTCGAACTGAAGGACGGCGGCCAGGTGCAGATCTGCTCGCGCCGCGGCTGCAAAAAGCACGTCCTCGAGTTCCAGAACGCCGACAGCGAACTGCAGGCTTTCTACAAGTCCTACCTGAAAGCGCTGAAGTAAGGGGAGCGGGGCCCGTCAGGGATCCTGCCCCGCGCACCCTGGAAGATGGAAACCCTTGCGTCGGTTTCCCCCCGCCTTTGGAAATTATGGCGGGGCCCCCCCATCCGCAAAGGGTGCGCGAAACAGGATCCCTGCCACCCGCAAAGCGAAAAATTCCGATGCCGGAAACAGAACATAAAAGTTTCTTCCGCACCCACAAGGTGATAGCCTTTCTCCCGCTGCTGCTGCTGGGCGCCGGGGTCTGGTATTTTATCCACGCCCGCACGGAGAGCCGCGGGGCCGAGTCTTCCGGGGCGCAAATGAGCGGGCTGTTCGGGAAGCCGCCCGCTACTGCGGCGAAGCCCAAGGCGGCCCCGGCGCCGGAAGCCGCCGCGCCCGGAAGCGGGGCGCCCGTAGTGACCGCGCAGGACGCCTACGACCCGAAGGCGGGCATCGACATCCAGGGCTCGCCGGAATTCAAGAGCCAGGTGACGCACGCGCTCAAGCTGATCTGGATGGCCGACCGCGAAACCTTCCTTTTCCTGAAAAAGAACCTGTACGTGATACGGAACGAGACCCAGACCGGCTTTTACATGGAGAACGGCAGCCCGGTGGCGGCGCTCTCCACAGCCCACGCGTTCCGCTCGCTTACCTGGTGCGCCGGGATCCTCGCCCACCAGGGCTGGCACGCCTGGTATACGCTGACCAAGAAGAAGAAAAGCCGCCTCGTTCCGCCCCTCCCCGGAGATAAAGACGAGCGCGTAATGGACATCAACCCCATGAGGTTCGATTATAAAGGGCTGGACGCCATACTTTACGTCGAGGATAAAGCCTCGGCCTTCCAGCTTGAAGTCCTTAAGAAAGTCGGCGCCCCCGCGGGCGAAACGCGCCCCGTTTTCCGCCGCGCGCCGCGCGACTTCCAGTACGCGCATGACGGCAATTACGCCATAAATCCGTGACCGATAAATTACTGCGCCCCCTTTCGATAGGCGGCGTAACGCTTAAGAACAACCTTGCGCTGGCCCCGATGGCCGGCATAACCAACGCCGCTTTCAGGATACTCGCCGCCGAAGGGGGCGCCGGGCTGGTGGTCACAGAGATGGTCTCCGCGGAAAGCATAAAATACGGGAACAAAAAATCCTTCAAAATGCTCGAGCTGCTGCCCGGGGAACATCCCGCCGCGATCCAGATCTTCGGCGCGGACCCCTCCTCCATGGCGCTGGCCGCCCAGGCCGCCGAGCGCGCGGGGGCCGATATCGTAGATATAAACGCGGGCTGCCCGGTGAAAAAAGTCTTGCGCTCCGGGGCCGGCGCCGCCCTGATGAAGTCGCCCCTGCTGCTGGCGGACATCGTTTCGCGCATGGTAAAAAGCGTGAAGGTCCCGGTCACCGTTAAATTCAGGATAGGCCTTACCGCCGGGGAAAACCTCGGCCCCCTGCTGGCCCGCGCCTGCGAGGAAGCCGGCGCCGCCGCCATTACCCTGCACGGCAGGCCCGCTTCGCAGTTCCACACCGGGCCGGTGAACCTGGAAGCAATGGCGGAGACCGCCGCCGCGGTAAAGATCCCGGTTTTCGGCAATGGCGGGGTGGAGAGCGCCGCCGGCGCCCGCGCGATGCTCGGGACCGGCTGCGCCGGGGCTGCGCTCGGCCGCGCCGCCGTATTCAACCCGGCCGTTTTCGCGGAAATCGCCGCCGGCCTTTCCGGGGGCCCGGCGGTCCAGGTCTCTTCCGCCGCCCGCATGAAGCTTTTCCTCCGCTTTCTCGAGCTGAACGCCGGCATTTACGGCGAGGAGCACGGCCTGGCCCGGGCCCGCAAGCTGGTGGGCTACTGGCTTAAAGGGCTCCCCGGCGCCTCAGGCGCCCGCGGAGCTTTCATGAAGCTTAAAACCCTTAAAGAGGCCGAAGCCCTTTTGATACAATATACGAAGTAATCAAGAATCGGGAATCGGGAATCTTTAAAGAATAAACAGATACTGATCCTCCGGTTCCGCTGTTTTGATTCCCGATTCCCGATTCCAGATCCTCGATTTTTTATGACTCAAGTTGAACCTCCCGAAACGCCCCTGATGCAGCAGTACCAGTCGCTGAAAAGTTCCTATCCCCACGCCCTGCTCTTTTTCCGCCTGGGCGACTTTTACGAGATGTTTTACGACGACGCGAAGACCGCGAGCGCGGTGATCGGCCTTACCCTCACGGCCAGGCAGGGCGTGCCCATGTGCGGGGTCCCCCATCATGCAGCCTCCAACTATATCTGCCGCCTACTCGCCGCCGGGCACAAAGTAGCCATCTGCGAGCAGGTGGCGCCCTCCGGCGACGCGAAGAAAGCCAAGCTGTTCAAGCGCGAAGTGGTGCGGCTTATCACCCCCGGCACCGTGGTCGAGGACGAGCTGCTTACCCCAAGGGCCTCAAGGTACCTGGTCGCCCTGGACCTGGATATAGTGGGCTGGGGCCTGGCCTCTTTCGACGCTTCCACCGGCGACTTCCTCGCCACGCAGAACCTCAACGACCCCGACCTCTACCAGCTTCTCTCTTTTATTTCCAAGACGGGCCCCGCCGAGATCCTGGCCAACGCCAGGACGGTGAAAGAGATAAAAAAGCGAGGCCTGGACTTCGGGCCGGTGCCGATAACCGAATATTCTATGCATGAAGCGGCCCTGCCGGCCTGGGCCTCGCAGGCCGTGTGGCAGAACCACAAGCTGGCCATGAAAACCGCGCTGGAGGCCACCGCTTACGTCCGCCAGACCCAGCCCGGGCTCAAAGAAGTTTTCTCCCCCTCTTATTACGAGCCGCTGAACCGGCTGCAGCTCGACGAGTCGGCCATAAAGACCCTGGAGCTCGTTTCCTCTCCTGACGGGGACGATTCAAAGACCCTCTGGGGCGTGCTCGACCTGGCCAAGACCGCGATGGGCTCGCGCCTCCTGCGCCGCTGGATCCTGGAGCCGCTCACGGACTTGCGGGAGATCCTTTCCAGGCAGGCTTTCACGGCTTTCCTCGCCGAGAACCGGGAAGCGCGCGAGCAGCTGGGCGATATCCTTTCCCAGGTGCCCGATATAGAACGCCTCCTTGGCCGGGTGATAAACCTGAGCGCCTCCCCGCGCGACCTCGCCGCCGTGCGCAAAGCCCTGTCCCAGCTGCCGCGGCTTAAGCTGCTTTTGAGCTCCGCCGGTTTCTTCGAATGCGCTCCCGAGCTGGCTTCGCGCCTCGACGGCGCTTCCCACGCCCTGAACGGCCTGCGCGCCGTGCTCGAAAAAGACCTGGCCGCAACCCCTCCCGCGCGGCTTTCGGACGGCGGGGTCATCCGGGAGGGCGCCAGCGCGGAGCTGGACGAGCTGCGCTCCGTCCGCCGCGACAGCCAGCAGCTGCTGACGGACATTGAACTGCGCGAAAAAGAAAAGACCGGGATCTCCACGCTGAAGGTCGGCTATAACGGGATCTTCGGCTATTTTATCGAGGTGTCCAAGGCGCAGACCCCCAAGGTCCCGCACTATTTCGTCCGCAAGCAGACCCTGGTCAACGCCGAGCGCTATATCACCGAGGAGCTCAAGGTCCTCGAGAACAGGATCCTGGGCGCCGAAGAAAAGATGTCGAAGCTGGAAGCCCACCTCTTCGCCGGGCTGCGCGAGAAAGTGCGCGCCGCGATAGGCGAGATAAAGACCTTCGCCTCGGGCGCCGCCGAGCTGGACGTTTTCTACGCCCTGGCCGAAAGCGCGGTGCGCTATGAATTCTCCAGGCCCCGCGTTAATTCAGGCGACCTCCTCCGGGTCGAGGAAGGCCGCCATCCCGCAGTTGAACGGTTTTTGCCGGCCGGGACTTTCGTCCCGAACGACCTCGAGCTGGGCAGTTCCTCCGCGAGGATCATAATCCTCACCGGCCCCAATATGAGCGGCAAGAGCGTCTATCTCCGCCAGGCGGCCGTGGCCGTAATCATGGCGCAGCTGGGCTCCTTCGTCCCGGCGAGGGCCGCGGAGATAGGGATAATCGACCGCATCATGACGCGCATAGGCGCCCAGGACCGGATGGCCCGCGGCGAGTCCACTTTCATGGTAGAAATGCGGGAGACCTCCGCGATCATGCGGCTGGCCACCCCGAAGAGCCTGATCCTCCTCGACGAGGTCGGGCGCGGTACTTCCACTTTCGACGGCATCTCGATCGCCTGGGCCGTAGTGGAGCATCTCTATAAGCCGGAGGGCGGCCCGAAAGTCCTTTTCGCCACGCACTATTTCGAGCTGACCGAGCTGGCCGAGAAATTCGACGGGATAAAGAACTGCAATATCGCCGTGAAAGAATGGACCAACGCCCTGGGCAAGACCGAAGTGGTTTTCCTGCACAGGATAGGCCAGGGCCCGGCCGACAAATCCTACGGCATCCACGTGGCGCAGCTGGCCGGCCTGCCGGAGAGCGCCATACAGCGCGCCCGGGAGATCCTTCAAATACTGGAGACAAAGGGGAATATCCAGGTGGCCTCTAATTTCAAGGAGCAGACACCGCTCCTCCCCATCTTCTCCAGCCACCCGGTTATGGACGAAGTGAAAATGTGCGATACCGACAACCTCACTCCCATGCAGGCCCTCGCCGCAATAAGCGATTGGAAGAATAGGCTGAAGTAGGGACCCGCGCCGCAGGCAAACTAAAACAACCAGGGCTTTTCCAGGCCCTGGTTGTTTCTTTTCCCCAGTTAAGCGTTACAAAGCGGCTTACCGCGCCCTAATAAATTTTTTTAAAAAGCACGACCATCTGCCGCAGCTGGAGGACGAGATGCTCCAGCGAGGCGGTCCGACGGAGCCTCCGCAGGATATAGGCGGGCCTGAGATAGAACTGGATGGTGGTGCTGCGCCTTAACTGGCGGAGCTTTACGCTCGAGATCTTCGCGCCGCTCAGGATCCCGCCGTGCCCGAAAGTGTCGTAGCCCTCTTTCCCGAAAGAAAGCAGGCCATTCTCTTTGGCGCGCTGCCGGACGTCGGAGCCCGGCAAAGGCGCCACGATATTGAAAGACGCGAAATCGAGGGGCCTGGAGAGCGCGTAATCGAAGGTCTTCCGGACGTCACTTTCCGTTTCATGCGGCAGGCCGATAATGAAATCCGCGCAGACGCTTATCCCGAGCTGGTCGGCTTTAAAGAGAAGGCCCTCAAGTTTCTCCTTCTGCACATTGCGGTGGAACTGGTGAAGCTGCTCCAGGTTCGCGGAATCGATACCTACGATAAGGGTATGGCAGCCGGCCGCTTTCATCGTCTCGAGGAGCTTTTCATTATAAAGCTGCGGATGGAAATAGCAGCACCAGGAAAAATGGAAGCGCTCCGCCATGATCTCCGCCAGCTTCCGGGCGTTCTCGGGCGGGAAGCCGAAAGTCTTGTCCGCGAAGAACAGCTCCTTGACGCCAAGGCTCTCGAGGTACTCCAGTTCCTTGACCACGTCTTCGGTCTCCCGCACGAAAGGCTGGGTTTTGGAGTCGCTGCAGTAGGAGCAGGTGAAGGGGCAGCCCCACATCGTAGTGATCGTGGCGAAATTAAAATGGTGCGAAAGCGGGAAGCAGTAGCTTTTATCGATGAAAAGCTCGTGCCGCGGGATGAAAGTCCTTCCTGAAAGATGTCTTTTCGAAGGATACGGGTTATCGGAGACGCTGGTGATTACCCCGGGCAGGGGCCCGGCGGGGGGGGGCCGGGCGGCCGCGGCGCCGCGGCCCGCCATCTGCCTGAGGTCCAGGAGATAGGGAGAGGCTATGATCCCGCTGCACTGCGGGAGCATGAACTCCCTGTATTCCTGCTCGAGGAAAATATCAGCGAGCACGAACAGCGGCTTGCCGGGGAAAAGCTTTTTCACTTGCTCGAAGAAAGCGTAATCGGGCCCCCAGCAAACGCTTGAAAGCGTGGTTATTATCAGGTCCGGGTTCTGGCCGGCCAGTTTATGCAGGGCGTCTTTGGACGTAAGGGAGGACTCGGTAGCGTCCAGGAACTCGATCTTGTCCTCAGGCGCGCAAAGAGAGGAAATTATGAGAAGGTCATTGGGGTGCCAGAGATAATTCGCTTTAGCCTCGTGGCTGCAGTCGATCATCCGGATTATATTTTTATGGCCGGGCGACGGGGGTACGATCAGTAGCAGGTTCATCTTTGTGTTTTCAGCGGAGTTTTCAGCCGGTCCCTATTTTAACATTTTACGGCCCCGTCCCCGTTCTATTCCAATAGGCCTGTTCTGCCGGAAGCCGGCAGGGCCCCGGAACTTAATTAAAGCGGCGCGGCATATTATAGAAGTAATCAAGGCGGTTATTTTCTTTATCCATAGTACCCACTAAAAACATGGCCTTTGGACCCATACTGTCCTGCCGCATAACTATTATAATTAAGGGGTACAGGGAGGCTCAATGCTTAATAAAATCATTCTCGCCGGTTTTTCACTTTTGATCTTCAACGTCCAGTCTTTTTCGCAATCCTTCAGCCTTAACTCCGCGGCCCTCCCCGACATCAGCGTTTCAAAACCGCCGCTGCCCTACGGGCCGGCGCCAGTCACCCCTCCCGGCGTTACCATAGCCGCCTATACTACCGACGAGACCGTAACTTTCGAAAGCCAGGCGAAACCGGCCATGGACGCCCGCATAAACGCCCTTAAAGCCGCCGGCATTACCACCCTGGGCGGCCGCGTGGTACCGTTGGGCAATGATTACTCTTACATTATCGACTACATCCCCACCGTGAAGAACGGCGCGATCCTCCCTCCCGCCGTGCTCGTGGAAACCTACAAGAACGGCGCCGTCTATTGGCTCGACAGCGAAGCCGCGGCGACCATGAACGCCTGCTCGGCCAATTTCCGCGCGGCCAGGCTGGCCGTGGCCGGCTCCTACCTTTACGATGTGGGCAATGACAGCGCTTTCGCCGTGGATTACCTGGTAAAGAACGTCCTGCGCCCCACGCAGGAATACGACGTTAAATTCATGAATTACACCGGCGGGAAGTTCACTTTCGAAAGCGAAGCCGCCAAGGCCGTGCCCTCCTACCTGGCCCTGTTCAAGCAGGCCGGCGTCCCGGCCATACGCGGCAAAGCCGTCGCGCGCGCGGACGGCGATTACGCGGTCATGGTCGAATATGCAGTTAAGACCAACAGGTTCGGCGCCAGGCCCCAGTATTCAGTTTCCCGCTACGACGCGCGCGAAGTTTTTCCCTTCGATAAAGACGCTCTGAAAGCTTCCAAAGCGCGCCTGCCCGGCTTTACCGCGGCCGGCGTCCCCCCGCTCTCCTCCGTGGTAAGGCCGGAAGGTAACGATTACTCTTACAGCGTCGATTTCCTCGTAGAGAACATCTACCAGCAGGGCGGGGTCATACCCTCCGCCGCCATAGAGACTTACCAGGCCGCCGAGACCTTTACCTTCGACACCGAAGCAAAAAAAGCGCTGGCCGAAAAAACCGCGGCCTTCAATACCGCCGGCCTGCGCGTAGTAGGCTCCGCGGTCACCGGTTCGCTGGGCAGCTTCACCTACGTAATAGATTACGTGGCGAAAGCCGGCCAGCCCGGCCCCGGCCCTCAGTACCGTTGAGCGCGGCCCTGAAGCCTTTTAGTCCCGGGTGAAAGCCCGGGACTAATAATTTCCGGACTTTAATATAAGCCGCCCTTCTTCAAATTGCTAAAATATTTTCATGCCGGAAATTAAAGTTCTCCCTGAGGAAGTCGTCTCCAAGATCGCCGCGGGCGAGGTTATAGAGCGCCCCGCCTCCGTGCTCAAGGAGCTGATAGAGAATTCCCTGGACGCCGGCGCGACAAAGATCGAGATCGAGATCAGGAAAGCCGGCCGCGGCCTCATCCGCGTGCACGACGACGGGCGCGGCATGGACCGCGAGGACCTGCGCCTTTCCCTCGGCCGCCACGCCACCAGCAAGCTCAACGTTTTCGAGGATATCTATTCCCTCGCCACTTTCGGTTTCCGGGGCGAGGCCCTTTACTCCGTTTTCGCCGTGTCGCGCCTCAAGATAGCCTCCTTCCGGGCCGGGGCAGAATCGGGCTACGCCATAGAGGGCGAGGGCGGCAGGGTGATAGCGGAGCTGCCCGCCCCGCCGGTGAAAGGCACCACCATAGAGGCGGCGGACCTGTTCTTTAACACGCCAGCCCGCGCCAAATTCATGAAGAGCGACGCCTCGGAGCGCGCGCAGCTCATAAAGACCGTCGAGGAGGCCGCGCTGGCCAACCTCGGTGTTTCTTTCCGGCTGGTTATCGACGGCGCGGAAATACTTTCCCTTCCTACGCTTCCCGGCGGGCTGTGGGAGAATCTTAAAAGCCGCGCCTCCTCGATATTCGGGAAGAGCACCTACGGCGGGATGGCCCGCGTCGAAGGTAAAACCACCGGCATGGCCGTTTACGGCTTCGCTTCCCGCCCGGACGCGCTTTGCGCCACGCGCGTCAACCAGCATTTCTTTGTGAACCGCCGCCCCGTTTCCTCGGCCCTGCTGCGCCAGGCTTTTTACCGCGGCTACGGCCATATGCTCGCCGGCCGCCACCCCGCCTGCGCGATCTTCGTGGAGCTGGACCCCGGCTCTTTCGACGCGAATATCCACCCGCAGAAGCGCGACGTGAAGTTCTCCGGCGAGAACGAGATCTTCAAGACTCTTTCCAACACAATTTACGAGGAGCTGCTTTCGAAGCAGACCGCCGCCGTGAACATGACGGCGCCCGCCGGAGAGGTGAAGTTCGGCGCCCCGGACGTCCCCGCCTACCGCGAAGCCGCGGTTCCTCCGCAAACCGCCGCCGGTTCCGTTCAGGACGGGGCCGGGAAATATAATTCTTCCCTCCCGCCTTTATCCGGGCACGAAACCGGCGGGCTTTTCGACCAGCCTGCGGCTGCCGCGCCGCAGCCGGCCGCCCCCGCAGACTGGCGCGGCCATGAGCTGAAATACCTCGGCCAGCTGGCCAAAAGCTATTTGCTTTTCGAATGCGAAGCGGGACTGCTGGTGGTGGACCAGCACGCGGCGCAGGAGCGCGTTCTTTTCGAGAAATACCTGGAAGAATTTTCTAAGGGCGCGATAAGGGTCCAGCCCCTGCTGGTCCCGCTCGAAACCGAGCTTTCCCGCTCGCAGATGGAAACCGTCCTTAAATGGCGGGAGTGGCTCAAGACAGCCGGTTTCGAGATCGACCAGCGCGGCCCGGCCGTGGCGCTGCTGCGCGCTGCGCCGGCCCTGTTCTATTTCACCCAACCCGCCTTTTCCGGGTTCCTTGGCTACCTGTCCGAGGTCCTGGGCGAGCCCGAAAAGGCCGCAGAGGACATGAAGCGCAGTATAATAGCTACCATGGCCTGCAAGAAATCGATTAAAGCGCATGATTTCGTTAAGCCGCAGGAGGCCATGCGGCTGATGGAAGACCTGAAAAAAGCCACTGACGGCTATCACTGCCCGCACGGCCGCCCGACCTTGTTCCACCTTTCCGGTTCCGACATCGCCCGCCGCTTCCAGCGCTCGGCCGCGCTCTAGAATAATACGGCCCAGGAGAAAACCGCATGCAATGGCTGATAGACCCCCAGGTTTGGATAGCGCTGTTGACCCTGACCGTGCTCGAAGTCGTCCTCGGCGTGGACAATATCATCTTTATTGCTATCCTGGCCGGAAAACTGCCGGAGTCGCAGCGCGATAAAGCGCGGCGCCTGGGCCTGGCGCTCGCGATGCTGACGCGCATCGCCCTGCTCCTGTCCCTTACCTGGATCATGCGGCTTACCACCGCGCTTTTTACCGCTTTCGAACACGCGGTGAGCGGCCGGGACCTCATTTTGCTGGTCGGCGGGCTGTTCCTTATCGCCAAGAGCACCTACGAGATCCACGAAAAACTCGAGGGGACGGAAGGGCACAGTTCGGCGAAAGCCGCGGCCACTTTCCCGGGCGTGATAATCCAGATCATGTTCCTGGATATTATTTTTTCGCTCGATTCCGTGATAACGGCCGTCGGGATGGCGCAGCAGGTGGGCGTGATGATCGCGGCGGTGGTGATCGCCGTGCTGTTCATGATGTGGTGGTCGCGCGCCATCGGCGAGTTCGTGGAGCGCCACCCGACCATCAAGATGCTGGCCCTGAGCTTCCTGATCCTGATCGGCGTCAACCTGGTGGCGGACGGCCTCGGCCAGCATATCCCGAAGGGCTATACCTACTTCGCCATGGCCTTCTCGGTAATGGTGGAGATGATCAATATTAAAATGCGGTCGCGCGCGGAGAAGCCGCTGCATCTCCGGGACGCCTATACCGAAGCCCCGGCCCCGGCAAAATAGCCTACTGCGGTTTCCTAACGTGGTGCGGCATGACGGCGGGGATCTCGAGCGAGATCTCGACCAGGCCGGCCGGTTTCCCGTCTTTCAGCCAGGGCGTCTGGTGGATCATTTTTTTGACGCCGTTCTTTTCTATCGTATAGGTATTGCTGGTATTCCCGGCCAGCATCTTTTTTATCATAGCCCCGGACCTTCCGGAATGGCAGTCCAGCAGGCTCTTCCCCACCAGGCCGGCCCCGCCGTACTTGGCGAAGGTGGCCGCGGCTTTGGCGTTCATCTCGGTAATTATTCCTTCCGCGTCGCAGACCGTGATAGCGAAGTCGACCCCGTCTTTCCAGTTTTCCATAGTTATGATCCGTTCCCCTATCTCAGGATTCTCGATTCTTGATTCTCGATTTTCGATTCTTACTTATATTATAAAATATGTCTATGTATGAATCCCGCTTTCTAAAGCTGGCCGCTGAGCGCCGCAGCATCCGCAAATATAAGAGCGCGCCCGTGGAGAGGGCTAAGCTGGACCTCTGCCTAGAGGCCGCGCGGCTCGCGCCCTCCGCCTGCAATGCCCAGCCTTATAAATTCGTGGTCATCGAAGAGCCGGCCCTGAAGGAGAAGTTCTGCGCCGCGGCCTTCAGCGGGGTCTACGCCGCCTGCAGGTTCGCCTCCGCCGCGCCCGCCATCGTGGCCGTGGTTTCCGGCAAGGGAAAAGTAAGCGCCTGGCTCGGGAACCAGGTGCAGGACACCAATTTCCGCCTTATGGATATCGGCATCGCCGCCGAACATTTCGTCCTCGCCGCGGCGGAGCAGGGCCTCGGGACCTGCTGGCTCGGCTGGTTCAGCGCCAAAGCGGCCGCCAAAGCCCTCGGGCTGGGCGCGGGAAAGAAGATAGAGGTCCTGCTGTCGGTCGGCTACCCTGACGAAGCGCCCGCCCCGAGGCCGAGAAAGAAAACAGAGGAGTTCTGTTCCTACAATAAACCATGAAAAGAAAATTTATCATCCTCGCCCTGCTGCTGGCCTGCCCGCCCGCTTTCGGCGAAACCGACTGCTCAAAAACCCAGGACGCCTGCGCCGCCGGAAATAAAAAAATATCCCCCTTCGTCGCCGCCTCCCTCCGGGAAAGCACGCCTCCCCATATCGAGGCCGCCGCCAAAAAGGTCTCCTCCACCGCAGTCGCCGCTTCCTCCGCCGCCATCGCCCCGGTTCCGGCCGGAATTCCTGTAGAGCCCGGCGGCCGGCTTTCCAGCCCCGCCTGGCTTCTCCTCGTGATCGCCGGGTTTGCTGGTCTTTATTTTTATCTCCGCGAAGGTAAGAAGAAAAGGAAAAGCAAGTGACCATAGATTACGGTGATTTCACAAAAGCGTCGAATATCATCCATTGGCTGCAGGGCGGCGCCCTGCTGACCCTCGGCGCGGCCGAAGCCTATTCCCTGGATAATAAAGGGAAAGCGCTCGCGCAGGCGGCTTCTCTTGCCCTCGCGGCCTTCGGCGCAGCCATGCTGGTCGCCGTGCTTGCGCTTCCCGGCGGCTGGAGCCTGGAACAATTGTCCGTGGCCCTGCAGACGCGCCGCGGTTTTCACCTCTTCATAGCTTTCGCCTGTCTCTTCTGCGCGGCCGGCCTCAGCCGGTTCATGTACGAATCTTTCGGGCGCGGCGCCTGGCGCGCGGTTTTTTTATTTTTGCTGGCCCTGACGGGAACTCTTTACTTCGCGATGGCCTGGCGCGTTAACGAGGAAGCCTGGCGCCAGACGCTGGTCTGGCATTCGGCCATCGGTTTGACCCTGCTCCTGGCCGTGGCCGTCAAGACGGCCGACGTTTTCCTGGGCCGCCGCGCCCTGCACCTGGCCTGGGCGGTGCTGCTGCTGATGGCGGGCCTCCAGCTTGTCACTTACCGGGAGGCTTCCGAAGCTTTCGCGCCCCACCTGGTAACTTTGGAAAGCGCCCCGGTCGTTCCTGCCCCGGCCGCACTTAAAAATGAAAAAATTGCTGATAAAAAACGGCCTGGTAATTGACCCGGTCTCGGGAGAGGCTTCCGCCGATATTCTTATAGCGGGCGGCCGCATCAGCCGCATTGCCCGGGCGATCAAGCCCCCTCCCTCCTGCGAAGTCCTGGACGCCGCCGGCTTATGGATCTTCCCGGGTTTTGTGGATGTCCATGTGCACGCCCGGGAGCCGGGAGCGGAGGCGGCTGAAACCCTTGAAAGCGCGGCGCTCTCCGCCGCGGCCGGGGGAGTAACCTCCGCCCTCCTCATGCCTAACACTTTGCCGGCTATGGCCACCCCCGCGCTGGTGAAGAAATACCGCCGCCGCGCGGCGGGATTGCCGGTCAATTTTTATTTTTCCGCCGCCGCCACCGCGGGCCGGGCCGGGAAAACAGCCTCTGATCTTTCCGCTCTTAAAAAAGCCGGCGCGGCCGCTTTTACCGACGACGGCTCCTGCCTGCCCCGCGGCCTTCTAACCGCGCTCATGAAAAAAGCCGCCGCGCTGCGCCTGCCGCTGATGGACCACCCTGAGGATTTTTTACGGACCGGCGGCGGCGTTATTAACGCCGGCCCCGCGGCACGCAGGCTTAATCTGCCCGGCATCCCGCCGGAAGCGGAACTCCTGGCCGTGCTGGCGGATATTCTTGCCGCCTCCTCCGCCGGGCCCATACATCTGCAGCATCTGAGCCTGGCTTCTTCCGTCGCCGCCCTGCGCGCGGCGAAAAAAATGGGCTGGCCCGTTACCGGTGAAACCTGCCCCCATTATTTCACGCTTTCAGACGCGGATATAAAAAAAGACGACGCTGATTATAAAATGAAGCCCCCGCTGCGTTCCCCGGCGGATCGCCGCGCGGTGCTCGCCGCCGTGGCGGATGGGACGATTGACATTATCGCTACCGACCACGCCCCTCATGAGGCCAGGCTCAAAGCCAACGGTTTCAAAGGCTCTCCTTTCGGCATTATCGGCCTTGAGACGCTTGCCCCGCTCTGCGTGACGGAGCTGGTCCTAAAAAATATAATTGATAAAAAAAGCCTGGCGCAGCTTCTCTGCCATAACCCGGCTGGACTTCTCGGCCTTAATAAAAAAGGGCGCCTGGCCCCCGGCTTCGACGCTGACCTCGCCCTGCTAAACCCGCGGCTCCTTAAGCGGGTCCCGGAAGCATTTTTCTCTAAATCCGCTAATTCCCCTTTCAAGGGGCGATCTTTACGCGGCTGGCCAGCGGCGACTATTGTTTCCGGGGAAATTATTTTTCGTTCTGCCTGCCCCGTCTTTTAGCTAGATTGCTTTATAATTAATTCTACTACGGAGAGAGACTCTTCTCCGCTTTTTAATTAGAAGTTTTTATTATATTCCGTTTTGTTGATAACATTATAGAGTCTGTCAGCACTGCGGGTTTTTGTCAGTACTGTCAGTGGATTCGGATATGATGTTGATAACTTCTTCTTATGATTTCCGCACGATTGACATTGTTAACAGCCCCTCTTATAGATGACTATGATTATGAAATTAAACACTACTCTGGAAACCGGGAAGAGAAACTTTTAAGAAGAGGGTGCCTTTTCCTTTTAATAAAAGAAAGATAAGCAGGCCCGCCTGAACAAAAGAAGGAAGAGACGCTTTTTCTGGTGCGCATTATTGCTAAAATAATTACACAACTATGGGCTTCTTATACAGGAAATTCGTCCGCCAACTCCTCTTCAACCTCAATCCTGAAGCTGTGCATGACGCGGTAATAAAGACCGCCCGCGCGGCGCAGCGCGTGGAATTCATTAATTCCATGGTAAAGATGCTAACAAAAGCGAAAGATTTCCCGCTAACCGTAGCAGGGCTTAAATTCCATAACCCGGTAGGGCTGGCCGCAGGTTTTGATAAGAACTGCGAGGCCGCGCGCTTCCTGGCCGGGCTGGGCTTCGGGTTTCTTGAATTGGGCACGGTAACCCTCCGGCCGCAGCCGGGAAATCCAAAGCCGCGCCTGTTCCGCCTGCGCGACGATCACGCTATTATCAACCGCATGGGTTTTAATAATGCCGGCGCTTTCGACGCCGCCCGCTCGCTCGAGCGCCTGCTCCCGCTGCCGGTGCCGGTAGGGATAAGCGTGGGAAAGAACGCCGACTGCTCCATAGAGGAAGCCCCGAAGAACTATCTGGAGACCCTTAAGATAATGTACGACTACGGGGATTATTTCGCGGTGAATATAAGCTCGCCTAACACGCTCCAGCTCCGCTCCCTGCACGGAGCGGATAAACTTAAACGCCTGGTAGAGCCTATGCTCGATTTCGCTTCCGGGCAGAAAAAAGTAAAACCTTTCTTCGTGAAGATAGCGCCTGACCTGGAAGACAGCGACCTGGAGTCCGCCGCCGCCCTGGCACTGGAGAAAAATTTCGGCCTGATCGCCACCAATACTACGGTGAACCGCTCCTCGGTCCCGGCTTACTGGCAGTCTTACGAGGGAGGCTTGAGCGGGAAGCCTCTTCGCGCTTTATCCAATGCTATGCTCTCTAAAACGGCGGCGCTGGTAAAAGGAAAAGTTCCTCTTATCGGTTCCGGCGGGATCTTCGACGGAGCGACGGCCCTGGAAAAACTGAATTTAGGAGCGGATCTTGTGCAGATTTATTCAGGCCTTGTTTATGAAGGGCCTTTCCTTGTAAAAGAGATCCTTGAGTACCTGGAAAAAAGCCGCTGGCAGCCGCGCAGGTAGGACCGGGTGCGGTTTCCGGGTTTCCCGCATCTAAAGTATTTTTTTGGTCAGGGGGCAGGAATGACGATACTTAAATTTCCAAAATTATTCCGACGTATTTACGACAACCAGCGGATAGCGGTCGCCCTTGCGAAAGCCGCGGCGGCAGCGCCCCTCCGCCGCATAGAAGAGACGGATCCGCTGAGCTGGGAATTTTCAGCTTTCAGCCAGAACGGCGAAGACGGGATCCTTGATTTTCTTACCCGGAAGCTTCTCTCCCCCAACCGCTACTTCATAGAGATAGGGGCCTGTGACGGCATAGAAAACAACACAGCCTGGCTCGCTATAGCGCGCAAATACAATGGCCTGATGATAGAAGGTAACCCTTCCGTCAGCGCGCAGGCGAAAAAGGTCATAAAGAAGTACTCCCTTGGAGTTGAGTGCCTGAGCCTTTTCGTGGACAGCGAGAATATCTCGGCCCTGGCCGTGAAGGCTTTCTATAAAGATCCCGACGTTTTTTCCCTGGATATAGACGGCATGGACTATTATGTGGCGGAAGCCGTGCTGTCCCAGGGTTTTAAACCTAAAATATTAGTAGTAGAGTATAACTCCGTTTTCGGCCCGGACCGGGCGGTAACCGTTCCCTACCGCAAAGATTTCAGCCACGCAAAGGCGCATTCTTCCGAACTTTATTTCGGCGTTTCCGTGGAAGGCTGGAGGAAAGCGCTCGGAAAATATGGTTACCAGTTCCTGACAGTGGACAGCAACGGCGTAAATGCCTTCTTTGTAAACCCAAAAGATTTCCACAAGGACTTCCTCATAAAAATAAAAGGGAAAGCCTACGCGCAGAATATCTCCCAGCTCCAGAAATTCCGCGGAACCTGGGAAAACCAGTTCTCGGAGATCCGCAGCCTCCCTTTGGTAGAGATCCCCGGTTAGCTCCGCGGAAACCCGGATTTTATATATAATTTAGCCGGCGCTTCCCGCGCCGACTATGCATAAAACCGAACTTATTGTCGCCCTCGATACCGATTCTCTCAAGTCCGCCGGGCACCTTATAGAAAAGCTCGAGGGCCAGGTAAAATATTTCAAGATCGGCTCCGTGCTTTTTACGGCAGCCGGGCCCGCCGCCGTCGACCTGGTGCATAAGCACGGCGGCAAGGTGTTCCTGGACCTGAAGTTCCACGATATCCCGAACACCGTGAAGCACGCCGTCAAGAACGCGGCGGCCATGGGCGTTTACTCGGTCTCCCTGCACCTCTCCGGCGGCGCCGAAATGCTTAAGGCCTGCGTCGAGCTTGAAAAGCGCCCGAAGCTGTGGGGCATAAGCGTGCTTACCAGCTTCGACGAATATAATCTTTTCCGCTCCGGTTTCCGCGGCGGCATAGACAAAACGGTAAAGCTGCTCGCGAATCTGGGCCTGGCGAACGGAGCCGACGGCGTAGTCTGCTCGCCGCTCGAAGCCGCCCGGTTCAGGAGCCTGTTCGAAGGCAAGCTCAAATTCATCACCCCGGGCATCAGACCCGCTTCGCTCGGCGACGACCAGAAGCGCGCCGTCACCCCGGCCGCGGCCCGCGCCGCCGGCTCGGATTTCATCGTAGTAGGCCGGCCTATAATCGCCGCCAAGGATCCGGCCGCAGCCGCCGCCGATATATTGAAGGACCTGAAATAATGCAAGACGCTGAACTGAAGTCCTATCTCTCTTCCTCCGGCGCTTTCCTCGAAGGCCATTTCCTCCTTTCCTCCGGCCTGCACAGCCCGAATTATGTTCAGTGCGCCCAAGCCCTTAAGAATCCCGTCTGGGCGGAAAAAATGGGCGCGGCGCTCGCCGCCGGCTGGAAGGGGCCCAAGCCCGACCTGGTGCTCTCCCCGGCTATGGGCGGGCTCTTCATCGGCCACGAGGTGGCCCGCGCTTTCGGGCTGGAGTTCATCTTTACCGAAAGAGAGAACAATATCATGACGCTGCGCCGCGGTTTTTCCCTGCCGAAGGGCACGCGCCTGATAATAGTCGAGGATGTTTTTACGACCGGGAAGTCCACCCTGGAAACGGCCGCCGTGGTTTCTTCTTTCGGCGCGGAGACCATCGGCGCTATGTCGGTCATAAACCGCATGGGAGGAAAGACCCTTCCTTTTCCTTCTTTAAGCCTGCTTAAGCTCGACCTGACCGCCTGTCAGCCGGCTGATTGCCCGCTGTGCCGGGCGGGATTGCCGGTAGTAAAGCCCGGCTCCAGGAAATTCCCGTGAAAAAAATACTGGCCGCGCTTCTGCTTCTTTCCGGCCCGGCGGCCGCGCGCGCGGAGAATTTTAACAAGGATACCCGGGAATTCTATTCCAAGAACGGGATTTATACTCTTAAGGCCGGCTATTCGGCGCAGGGCGGCGGCGGCCGCGCCAGGCTTGAACTGCGCGGGGCGGCCGGAAAGAAAATTTCCGTTTTCGAGTCGGAGCGCGCGCCTTTCACCGTGACCATTTCCGGGGACGGGCAGCGGCTTTTCTTTTTTTGCGGCGCCTGGGGGCAGAGCGTAACTATTTACACCCTTAACGTCCACAGCTCTGCCGGCGAGCTCCTGGCCGGCCACCAGGTCCAGATGCAGGGCCCGGCCGGCGAAGATTTTTCCGAAGACTTCTCCGTCTACGCGCTCGGCGCCGACCAGGGTTCAGCCTGGTCCATACTTGTGCTGAACACGGAAAGCGGCGATCTGCTTTGGCGTAAAAAATTCAAAGAGAAGCTTGTAGGTCTTAAACTTTCAGGTTCGGGGGAAAGGCTCCTGGCGGTTTTTGTGGCCGGCGAGGGCCGACGCCGCGCGGTGGTTTTCGATAAAGAGGGCAAAGAGCTCTGGAGCAGGGCGCTGGCGACGGAAAACAATCTTGTCCCGAAGGTTTTCAGCGGCGACGGGTCCGAACTGGAGATCTGGGAAAGCAGGATGGTATACGACGAGAAGGACGGCTACTGGCACGACAGGGTCCTTAAGAAGCACACTTACCGCTTCGCGCCGGACGGCGAAGAAGAGGCTGCTGCCGGAGCAGGCTTTAAAAAAACTGAATAAACCTCCCGGACCCGGGAGGTTTCAGACCAGGAAATTGAGCTTATCAAAAAAAAGCAGCGCGCCCGCGGCGGCGAGCAGGCAGCCCGCGGCTATTTCCACGTAGCGCATTGCGGATTTAAAGCGCGCGATCAGGGTGAAGAATTTGGCGGCGAGCAGGGCCGCCAGCAGCAGCGGCAGCGCCATGCCGGCGGAATAGGCCAGAAGCAGGGAAACCCCCCTGGCCGCGGTCCCGGAGACCGCCGCCAGGCCGAGGATCACGGCGAGGATAGGGCCTATACAGGGCGACCAGCCGAGGGCGAAGGCGAACCCCATCAGGAAGGAGCCTGCCGGGCCCTGCATCAGGCCGCGCGTGGAAAAGTGCTTATCGTAATTCAGAATATTGAGGTTGAAGAGGCCCGCCATATGCGCGCCCATCAGGACCATTATTACGCCGAAGACTTTTATAAGCGTTTCTTTGTGCGAGACCAGCAGGTCGCCCAGGCTGGAGGCGGCGGCGCCCATAAGGGCGAAAGCCAGGGTGAAGCCTGCTATGAAAATAGCGGCGTTCCCCACGACTTTCCGCGTAACCACTTTCGCGTCGCCTTTCATTATCTCCGAAGCGGAAAAGCCGGAAAGCATGGAGAGGTAGGCCGGCAGCAGCGGAAGTATGCAGGGCGAGAAGAAAGACATAAGTCCGGCCCCGAAAGCCGCGATATACTGGGCCATATCAAATCCCTTTTTTTCCGGCCGGCGCGGCCTTCCGGGGCGCGCTTTTCAGCTCCAGCTTAAAGATATCAAGGCCGCCCCACGGGCCGTTCTGCAGGTGGAAGTCGACGGCGGATTTTTTTCCGCCGGCATCCTTAAAAATCGCCGATACGGTCCTGCCGCCGTTCTCCCCCGCTCTAGCTTTGGGTTCTATGGACGAGAGTTCCAGCCTTAAGATCTTTTTTGAGGCTTTGTCTTCTATAAGGAAGAACCCTTTGAGCTGCATGTCTTTGCGGATATAATCCATTACGAAGTCGGCCAGGTCCTCGTCGCTCTGCTGGATCAGCGCCTGGTCCTCTTCTTCGTCGCCGGTCCTTACGGTCTCGGTGGAGGCCGCCGCTTCCGTCAGTCCCTCGTCTTCGAAGGCCGCCGCCGCGGGACCCGCCAGGCACAGCGCCAGCGCCGCTAAAATAAAAAATCTCATTTAGTCCCCCCGCCCTTTGAAAATCTCACTATTTTCAGCGGTCTTTTTTTTATCTGCGGCCAATGTGCGGTTTCCACATAGTTCATCACGGTCCTCCAGTGCCCCTGGCTCTTAAGTATGAAATCGCAGGTTTCGCGCACCGCGCCCAGGCCGCCTTCTTTCTTCGTCACCAGATGCGAAGCGGCTTTCACTTCGTCCAGGGCGTTGGAAGGCGCGCAGGCCAGCCCGGCTTTTTTCAGGACGGGGATGTCGGTCCAATCGTCGCCCATATAAGCGACGTTCTCGGGCTTGAGGCCCGTGGCGGCAAGTATCTGCATCAGAGGTTCCAGCTTCGAGAGGAAGCCCTGGTAGGCGTAGCCCATGCCCAGCCCGCGTGCCCGCTCCTCGGTGCCAGGCGACTCGCGGCCGGTTATCACGCCGGTAGCGACGCCGAACTGGTTCAAAAGCCGCAGGCCGATGCCGTCGAGCGAATGGAAGGCTTTTACTTCCACCATTTCGGCGCCCTTACCGGGGATATAGTACATCTTGCCGTCGGTGAGGACCCCGTCCACGTCCATCAGGAAGATCTTTATCTTTTTAGCGCGCGCGGCGTTAGTTTTCAGGCTCATAGTTTCATTATCCATTTTCTCGCCAGCTCCAGCTCTTTTTTTCTCGAGCCGTAATTTTCCGGGGCGGGCCCGGTATAGCTGAAAAGATACCAGTTTATCGTTTCCTCAAGCCAGGCCGCGGCCGGCGTGGAGGTCCAGCCCAGCTCTTTTTCGGCTTTCGAGATGTCCAGCACGAAGTCCCCGCCCATGGAGAAAGGGGAGGCCTCGAAGTTATAGCCGTTTTCTTTAAGCCAGGCATAGTCCGGGTAGAGAATTTCGGCTTCTTTGTGCATCACCCTGGCGGAGAGCTTCACGAAATCGTCGAGCGTGAGCGGCTGCGAGTCCCCTAAATTATAGGCTTTGCCGTAGGGCTCTTCCGAATAAATGAGAGTTTCTATGGCCCGGGCCAGGTCTTTTGAGAAGATAAAGCGGTTCTTGAAAGCGAAACCCGGCAGGAAGAGCGGGCCCCCGCCGGCCAGGCGGAGCCAGTAGGAATAAGCCCGCAGGGTGTGATCGTTCGGGCCTATAACTACCGGCGGGCGTATTATCGCGGCGGGGAATTTCTTTTCGAGGAAGGCTTTAAGGTATTCCCGCTCGGCGGCGTATTTCCCCAGGCCGTAGGCGTATTTTTCCTTAAGCTGCGGCTTGAGGGCCAGCAGTTCCGTCTGGTTTTCCCTGAACGGCGAGGAGGATCCCTCCAGGACAGAGTAGACGGAGGCGGAGGAGGTGAAGAGGTAGAGCCCGGTGCGGCCGCTGAAGACCCTTATAGCTTTCTGCGCGTCCTCCGCGGTAAAGCAGATATTGTCGATTATCACGTCCCAGGGCTCCAAGGCCATCCGCGAGAGGTCTATTTCAACGGTGCGGTCCCCGCGGGTCTGGCGTATATCGAGCGGCAGACCCTCCACCGGGGCGCGCCTTGAAAAAATGGTAATTTCATTTCCCGCTTTCTGCAGGCGTATGGCCGTTTCTTTGCCGAAAAAGCTCGTGCCGCCGAGGATAAGTATTCTCATAACGATCAGTCATAGTATATAAATTTTCAGTACTGTCCAAAAGTACAAAGGGACGCGAGGAAATGCCTTTACCCTTTCAGGTTTTTTGACGGTTAACACAAGTTAACCAATGTTAATTCTGTGGATAGTGTTGGCGGCTTTAATATTTAGACCAAATCCCTGATATTGCATTTACGGTTAACATAAGTTAACATAAAGCGATGGGCAGGGAATATTTTTCGATACCCGAGGCGGCGGCAAGGCTGGGCCTTAGCCGCATTGCTGTTTTTAAAAGGGTGAAGAAAGGCCAGTTGGAAGCTCTGCGTTTTGGCAGGAACTGGGCCGTGCCCGCCGCTGCGCTTGAAAAAGCCGCTACCCCGGAAAAATCCGCTGTCCAGCCCAAAATCGTCCCGCCTCCGCTCCGGAAAGCGGCTCCGGCCCAAGCGCCAGCTACGAAGGCCCCTCCCCCCCCGGCCCCGGATTCAGAAATGGATTCGATGGGCTGGGATTAGTTCCCGGACCGGGAACTTCAGACGAAGTTCCCCGCCCTCAGGGTCCGGGTCAATACCACATCGGTGAAAAAGCCATGAACCGCGCAAGCGGGAATTCGGTATAAGGTTTGTCGTCCGTTACAGCCGGGTATCTCGCGGACATCGCGTCCACGGCGGCGGTATCCATTATCCGCGTTCCGGTTATGAAGCGCGCGGTAACATAAGGCAGTTCGCTTTGCACTTTCCCGCTCTTTATCCTGCCGTCCAGGGTTTTAGAGTCGGCTTCTATTTTATTGTTAGACGCCATCGCCAGGAAACCGGGCTGCCTGGGGAAGCTCCAGATATTTACCTGCGGAAAGACGTCTTTCAGGGCGCGCAGTATCATGTAATAATCGCTTTCGAAGCAGGGAAGCGGTATCCAGAGGCTGAGTATCCCGGTCTTCGACAGCTTTGAGCGGACTATCCTGAAGAAATCGCGGCTGTAAAGGTTCACCGCCCCGGAGCTGTAGATCGGCGGGGTGACGTCCACCACTATAGCGTCGTAAAGTTTCCGCGACCGCAGAAGTTCGTTCCGCCCGTCGTTAAGTCGCACTTCGAACCTGCCCGCCGCTTTATCTTCTTCCCAGCTGTCCAAGAAGAGCGGTCCCGTTTCGCGCACCGCCGCCAGCAGCTCGGCCACAGTAACTTTTACCCCGTGCAGCACGCCCGAGCGCAGCGTATTGGCCGCTCCCTGGCCTATTATGAACATCGTCTCCGGCTTTTCCTGGAAAAGAAGCGGGAAATGGGACATTAGTTTTCCCGCATCCCCGTTCCCTGAAACGGCCACCCCGTTTATATAAAGTGATTTCGCCCGGTCGCCCCTTGAGAAAACCACGTCGACGGCTCCGGCGCGGTCCTCTTTATGATAGACCAGGCGCCCGCTGAGGTGCGCGGCGAAGCGGCTGTTAATAGTGCTGAAAACCGGGTCCGGGAGCAGGAATGAGGCCCCCGCAAGAATTAAACCGCCCGCCAGCCATGGGGTGAAGCGGCGTTTTTCAGTTTCGCCGGCCATCGTGGCAAGAAGCGTCCCCGTAAGCGCGGCCAGGAGCGCGGCCAGGATGAAGCTGAATTTGGTTCCCAGTTCCGGTATCAGTATGAAACCGGTGACCAGCGAGCCAAGGATGGTCCCAAGCGTATTTGCGCCGTAGAGCGGCCCTATAGCGCCCACCCTGCCCGCGGCGCGCACTCCGGCCTGGGCGGCCAGAGGGAAGAAGAAGCCCATAAGCAGCGTTACCGGGGTTATGATAGCGAGGGACCAGCCGAAAAGATGGAAAATATCCGCCGCCCGGTTAAGGGGTGTATAAAGGTACTTGATATCCAGTGTCGCGCCGCCTGAGAAATAGAAGGCCGCCAGGCCTATCAGGGAAAGCCCGGCTATGGCCGCCTGGGTCCTTGCAAGCAGCGGCAGATGGTCCTGCCCGGAATCGGCGCGGCTTTCGGCGTAGAGGCTGCCCAGCGCTATCCCAAGCAGGTAAGAGCAGAGCATAGCGGAGAAGGCGTAGACGGAACTTCCTATGGTCAGTACCAGCAGGCGCGCCCAGAGCACTTCCAGGGCCAGCGCGGTAAAGCCGGAGGCTCCCATGACGAGCAGTATCCGCCTGTAGCCGCGCGCGCCCTCGGCGGTCGGCTGCGCGGGCGCGGCCGGCGCCCTGTCGGGCGGGTTCGAGAGAAATACCCGCAGCGCTATGGCCAGGTTCAGCGCCGCGGCCAGCGCCGCCGTGCCTTTTTCCCCGAGATGGCCTATAAGAAGGAAGCCCGCCGCAAGAACTCCCAGGGCGGCGCCTAAAGTATTAAGCGCGTAAAGCTTCGAGATCTTCCCCCCGGCGTCCGCCGCGCCGGAGGAGAGACCGCTTGCGAGCAGCGGCAGCGTGGCGCCCATCAGCGCCGTCGGGAGTAAAAGGACGGCCGCGGAAACAAGCAGGCGTATGCAAGCAATGGCCGCGGCGGTTCCGGGCGCGCCCCCCTCGGGCAGCAGCGGGGCGATAAGCTCCGGCAGGCCGGCCATAAGCAGCGTGGCGCCCAGGGCCGACAGCGCTACCAGCAGCTCAAGCGCGGCGTAAAGTTTAAGCGGGTTCTTCAGCCCGTCCGCCTTTCTCCCGGCGAGGACGGCCCCCAGCGCCAGCCCGCCCATGAAGACGGCCAGCACGGTGCTGGTGGCTTCGAGCGTGGTTCCGAAGACCCGGATCAGCATGCGGAACCAGACGGTTTCGTAAGCCAGGCCGCTCAGGCCGGAGACAAAGAACAGCAAAGGGATATTGGGAGTATTTTTAAAAATATTTTTCATTAAGGACGCCTTGCATATGAACGGGTGATATATTTTAAATTATTTTAGGCGGCGCGGGGGCGGCGGCTAATAAATGTATAATCTTTTTATGAATAATTCTTTTTTCGAGGACCTGGATGATATCATCAGGGAATTTAAGAAACAGTTCATTAAAGAATCTGACAAGAATAACGGAGGAAAAATGGAAAAAGACTTTATCGGGAAATTGCTTCTGCCGGTCGTGGTGGTCGTCGCCGTCGTGATCGGTTTCTCTTCCTATTTTATAGTCCCCCCCGGCGAGGTGGCGATAAAGACCCGCGTCGGGGCGATCATCGGCTCCTATAGCGAGGGCCTGCATTTTAAACTTCCTTTCCTGGAGAGCATTACCAAGTTCTCCATCCAGATCCAGCGCGCCGACATAAAGACGCAGGCTTTCTCCAAGGACCTGCAGACCATGAACAGCCACCTGGTCGTGAACCACCGCATCCAGCAGGGCACCGCGGTCAGCATCTTCAGGAACCTCGGGCCCAGTTACGTCGAGACCATCGTGGACCCCACCGTGCAGGAGATCTTTAAATCCATCGCCGCCAAATTCTCGGCGGAAAGGATAATAGCCGACCGCAACATCCTGGTCGAAGAGATCAACCAGGTCGCCAAGGATAAATTGATGAAGCAGGAGATCATCGTCACCGACATCTCCGTAGTGGACCTCGATTTCACGGAGCAGTTCCTTAAAGCGGTGGAAGACAAGCAGGTGGCGGACCAGCAGGCCCAGATGGCCGGCAAGCTCGTAGAGAAAGCCAAGCGCGACGCCGAGCAGCAGATAGCCAAATCGCGCGGCGAGGCCGAGGCGCTGCGGATGCAGCGCGAGCAGGTTACCCCCTCGCTGATAGAATTGCGCAAAGTGGACGCGCAGCTCAAGGCGATCGAAAAATGGAACGGCGTCCTGCCGGGCTATGTCGGGGCCGGCGTCCCGTTCATCTCTATAGAAAAAGGTAAATAAGCCGCCTCCCGCCCCCCGCTTTCGCGGCGGCTGAGGTTTTTCGGCGCGAATCCCCTGAAGGGCCCGCAAGCTCAAGGCTGCGGGCCTTTCTTTTTATTCTGGTATAATTGTTCCGTGAAATTCCTGAAGAAACTCGGTTTCCCCCTCCTTTTCGCCTCTATTATCGGGTTTAAGCTCGCTGCCCGCGGCGAGAGCGCGTTGTTTTATTATGTTTCAGGCGGGCTTATGATAGCCGGGATACTGCTTGTCGTCGGTTCAATTTTAATCCGGTCCGGCGACGACGAGCCTGCGGCGCCTCCCCCTTCCGCTCCGGCCGCCGGGAGCGACCTCTCTTTTCCTCTTTCAGCCGGCATAGACGTTCCTAACCGGGTTCCGGGCTGGATTTATATCGCCGGAGGCCTGGCCAGTGCGGCCGGCGTCCTCGTCTTCTTTACCGGGTCGAACGGGGTAAGCCAGCGCAGCGTGATATCTTTCGCTCTTATTCCCGGCGGGATACTTTACATCCTGGGCGCGTCCTTTTTTTACGGCGACCCGGCCGACCGGCGCAATATCCTGCGCGGCGCTGTGGGGCTGATCTCTTTTCTTATGATCGTGGCCGGTATTATGACTTTTGTTTTTATCGCAGCGGGCGCTTTTGACCCGGGGCAGGGCCGTCCTTACGCCGTCCTGGCTGCTTTTGCCATCATTCTGGGCATAGGCGGGGCGTATTACGGCATGAAATACCAGCAGAGCGCCGAGGGCCGGGAAATCGGACGCAAGCTGGGCTTTTCAGACGCCGACGGCGAGGTTTCTTCCGATGGAGCGTATGATTCGAAGGGCGTAATGAACGGGGTAGAAACGCTTTTTAACGTCGAGCCGCAGAGCGGCGGAAGAAATTCCCCTCCGTATTTCACTCTTGAAGTGCTCTGCCGCTGCCCTAATACGCGGGGCGTGGCCCTTTCCGTCCGGCCGGAGAGTTTTTTGGGCCCGCTGGGTATCTCTTTCGGCTCCATGCCGCGCCTGCCAGGATTGCCGTACTGGGATTTTTACGAAGTGCGCTGCAACCGGCCGGAGTCCGCGCAGAGCCTTCTTTCCGAGGCAAGGCGCGGGGAAAATGTTTTTAATAATAAAGCCGGTTTCCTTGAGATGTCCCTGCAGGAGAGCGCTTTTAAATTTACTTTCCGTACCGAAGGTTATGCCGACACCGCATATGTTTATCGCGTATTGCAGGAAACCTCTCGTTTAGCCTCTTTCTTTCATTAATTCCCCCACTCTACTGCTTTTTTTGAAATTAAGCCGGCTTTTAATTTATTAATATGGCCCTTGACAATATTGATAAATTGCATTATACTTTAAATATAGTTATTAATGAATTGATAAAATCAAGGAAAACATTGATAATATGAATATTCCTAATAAATGCCCATCCTGCACCGGAAAGGTTATTGTAACCGAATTATGCTGCTCGGATTGCAAGACTATTATAAAAGGAAGTTTTGAACTTCCTTCTTTCGCAACTCTGTCCCCGGAAGATGAAAGTTTTTTGCGCGTTTTTCTCGCGGCCCGCGGCAATATAAAGGAGGTCGAGCGCCAGCTTGGAATATCCTACCCTACCGTTAAAGGCAGGCTTGACGCTCTTCTTAACAGGCTTGGCTTAGGCAGCCTGCAGGCCGAAGCGAAGAAGCGCCGCCTTGAAATAGTGGAGAGACTGGAGCGGGGGGAGATAACAGCCCAGGAGGCCGTCGCTCTGCTGAAAGGTCTTGAGGCCTAAGGAGAAAAATATGAACGAAGAAAAGCTGCGGATACTTAAAATGCTCGAGGAAAAAAAGATCACCTCCGGCGAGGCGATGGAACTTCTTGAAGCTTTGGGCAAGGCCGGCCCGGAGGCCGGCGCGGCGGGGAGGGGGAGAACCCTGCGCATCCGCGTTTATGAGAGCGGCAGCGTAGAGCCCAGGGTGAACGTTAATGTCCCGCTTGGCTGGGCCAAGTTCATGGCGCCTTTCATAGAAAGCAAAATTAAAGCCAAGCTGTCTGATAAGGGTTATGACTTAGACCTAGGGAAGATCCAGGAGGCTATAGACAACCAGGTGCCCATGAAAATAATAGATATACAGGACGGCGGGGATAAAGTTGAGATATTTATAGAGTAATCGCGCGGGAAATGGGGGGGCAGTGTTCTCA
>JAVHPG010000232.1:0-7739 GCA_036170455.1 Elusimicrobiales bacterium | reverse complement strand
GCCTAATTTTCCCGGCTGGGGGGAAACCGACGCAAGGGTTTCCATCTTCCAGGGTGCGCAGGGTAAAACCCCTGACACCCGGAGAGGACTTATTGTCCGAAATCGAAGCCTTTGAACAGGTCCTCTTCCGCGTTCCCGCCGGCTCCGGCGGCTGGCGCGCCCTCGGCGGCGGCGGCGGGCTTGAGCGGCTCCGGGCCCTTCGCTCCCGGCAGGTTCTTCATCCTGCCCTGGCCTTCGCCGACGGGCTGGACGATCACCTTGCGCACGCCTTCGGCGAAAGCGAGGAAGCCGCTTTTCAGATTGAAGTAAAGCCGAAAAGGGGACTCTTTCATCTGCGGCTCATAAGCCTTGCCCAGGTTCATCCTCTGCTGGTCCCAGCCGGGATTGTAGACCAGCTTGCCGCGCACGTCCACTTCGTCGTCGGTCACGGGCAGGGAGAAATGGATCTTGAAAAGGCCGGTAGTATCGCTTATCCCGGGCGCGAAAGAAAGGTTGACGGAGGAATTTGCGTTCTCCTCGGTGGCCGCGAACTCGTCCCCGCCCCCCCCCGCTTTATTGAGCTCCGGCATCACCTTTACGGTAACGCCCTCTATAGGGTTGCCCTGGTAATCCGTTACCACCCCCTGCAGGTTTCCGTCCAGGAAAAGGCTCATCTTCGTAGTGGAGAAAAAAAGGAATTCTCGCTTGCCCACCATCTTCTTCGTAAGCGAAAGGTCGCCCACGCGCTGGTCGGTATAATCGACTACTTTCAGCCGCTTGAGGCCGCCGAAGCAGCCCGCCAGCGGCGCGGCCAGCAGGACTACCGCGAGAATTCTCAGGATTTCCTTTTTCATAATTTTGTTCAGCCGCGTAACAGGCGCAAAGACCGGCTCATTCTCCCCCGGCGGCGGCGGGCGTTTCAGGCGCCGCCGCGGGAGTTTCCTGCGCTGGAGCCGCGGCTTCCGCGGCCGGCGCGGGCTGCTCCGCGGCGGGCTCTCCGGGAACGGCCGCCGGGGCCGTCACCGGCGGGCCGGCGGCGGGCGCGTCGGGATAGGGATTGGTCTTTATGAAAAACACCACCCTCCGGTTTCTCTTGCGGTTCACCTCGCTGTCATTGGCCACGATGGGGTGGTTTTCACCGTAGCCCACGGCCGACAGGCGCTTCGGGGTAAAATTCCGGCCGAGCATGAACTTGACCACGCTGGTAGCGCGTGAGGTGGACAGCTCCCAGTTCGAGGCGAACTGCCTGGTGGCTATCGGGATATTGTCGGTGTGCCCCTCCACCACGATATCGTGCTTCCCGGAGAGCTGGCGGAGCACCGGGGCGATCTTGTCCAGCTGTTCCGCCATGTGGTCGGTCAGCTCGGCGCGCCCGCTTTCGAAAAAAGCCACCTGGCTCTGCTCTTCAAGGGTGATGCGCAGGCCTTCTTTGTCCATGGCCACCTGGCCGGACATCTTGCCCTCTTTTATCATCTCCTGGATCTCCTGCTGGGCCTTCTGCATATCCTTGTTGAGGGCGGCGCTAAGGGCGTAAAGAATAACGAAGAAACAGACCAGCTCGGTCATCAGGTCGCCATAGGCGATGCTCCAGGGCGGGCCGGGGTGGCCCACCTGCGCGACCCTGGGGTCGCTCTCGTCTATCATGCCTTTGACTTTTAACCGCATAGCTGTAAAACCTTTTTTCCGGCTTTTTCCTTAAGCCGCTTCTTTCTTCACCGACTTGCGCTTTTCCGGCTCGAGATAGGCCTTCAGGTTGGCCTCCACCACGCTGGGCGTAGCCCCGCTCTGGAGCAGCAGCACGCCGCGGATGATGATCTCCTTGACGAAGAGCTCCTCCTCGGAGCGGTGCTTCAGCTTGCCCGCCATCGGCAGGAAAAGCCAGTAGCCGGAACCCAGGCCGTAAAAGGCCGCGGCCAGCGCGAGCGCCATGCGGCGCGGGACCTGCGCCACGTCGTCGATGGAAGAGAGCATCATGATCATGCCCAGCACCGTGCCGATGATGCCGAAGGCGGGCGAGTAAGTTCCGAGCGCGTTGAAGATCTCGCGGCCCGCCTTGTGGCGCTCGCGGATGAAATCGATCTCCGTCTCAAGCATATTGCGGATAAACTCATGATCGGCGCCGTCGATGACCAGCTGCACGCCGCGCTTGAGAAAATCGTTATCTATAGCCTTGGCGTCCGACTCCAGCGCCAGGAAGCCTTCTTTTTTTGCCTTCTGGGACAGGGCGACGAAAGTAGAGACCAGCTTTGAGGTGTCCTCGCCTTTGCTGCTGAGCACTTTTTTCAGGACCCTGGTCACGCCGATGACGGAGGAGAGCGGGAAATTGACCAGCAGGGCGCAGAAGGTTCCGCCCATCACGATGAGGAAAGCCTCGGTATTCAGGAAGGGTTTGAAGCCGGCTATGCCTTCGCCCAGGTAGATGGCCCCGAACACAAAGCCGCCGAAAACTATGACGCCGCTGAATGTAGCTATATCCATATTAGGTCTCCGGCAGGCTACTTCCTCTCAAAACCTTCCAGCGGGTTCACGCATTTCCGCTCGGAGTAGACTTTCTTTTTATATTCGATGATCTTGGCCACCACGTCGTCGACGGAGTTTTTTACCAGGAACCGGTTCCCGGTCGCCAGGTTCAGGACGGTATCGGGCGAGGCTTCCACGCTTTCGATAAGTTCGGCGTTCACCACGACCAGGCTCCCGTTGAGTTTTTCGAGCTTTATCATTTTAATAATTATACTTAAATTAAAAGTAGGCGGCAGCCGGGAGGCGGCAGCCGGAAAAGAGGAACCCGCCCCGTTCAGGGCCTGGTGTCGTCCGCCGCGGCTGCCTATTCCTGCTTTCCCTTGATGGCCCATTTAAGCCTGTCGGCCAGGGAGGCTTCCATGGCTTTATAGCTCTCGAGCTCGGAGGAAAGCTCCTCTATGCGCGCGGTATCGGCGGCGCGCTGGGCCTCGGCGGCCGCCTGCAGGCCGGCGAGATTGGTCCGCTCCGCGTCCAGCTGGCTGTCGCTCTCCTGGGACTGCAGCTCCATCTGCTGGATCTTCTGCTTGAGGAACAGGAGCTCGGACTCGAAGCGGGAGCGGTTCTCGCTTTCGAGCCGGAAATTTTCTTCCAGCGCCTTGAGGCTGGCGGCCAGCCTGGCGCTCTCGGCCTCGGCGGCGGCCTTCTGGACTTCCAGCACCGGGAGCTTCTCGCGCAGCGCGCCGTACTCGGCGGAAACGCGCTGGCGCTCATCCCCGGCTTCGCGGGAGGCCTTTTCGGCTTCCGCTTTCTGCGCGAGGGCGGAGAGGGCCTGGGCTTCCTGCCGGCGGACTTCGGCGTCCTGGCGGCGCGCCTCCGCTTCGGCCCTGGCAAGGCGGTCTTCGAATTCTTTGTTCCTGACGGCCAGCGCCCTGTCGTACTCGGCGGCCGCGGAGGCCAGGCGGCGGTTCTCGCTCTCCAGCCTGACGATGGAATCCATCGCGGTCGAAAGGGATTTCCTGGCTTCCTCCTGCTGCGCCGTGCTCGACCCCACCAGCTGGCGCTTGATCGCGTTCTTTTCTTCCTCGGAAGCGGCCTCGAAGTGCATGCGCATCTGGGAGATCTTCGTGTCGAACTCGGCCTGCCGCTCGGCAGCGTGCCTGGCCAGCCCGTTCTGGTACTCTGCGGTCATCCTGGCGAGCTCGGCCTGGCGCTCGGCGGCCGTCTTTGCGGCATCGGCCTGGCGGGCGGCGATAACCTTTGAAAGTTCCTGCTGGTGAGCGGCGGCCAGCCTGGCGGCCTCCTCCTGGTTCACGCGGATCAGCTCCGAGATCTCCTCGGCGTGCTTCTGGGTGAGTTCCGCGGAATAGCCGCTCTTCACCCTGTTTATCTCGGCCTTAAAGCTTTCAGCCTGGGAGAGGAGCTCCGCCTGGTGGGCGGCCTTCAGGCCGTCGTTTTCCTGCTTCAGGCGGCGCAGCTCCTCGAGCTGGGCGGCCATGTTCTGCGCGAGCTGCATCTTTTCCAGCTTCAGCTGGCCGCGCTCCTTGTCGAGCACGGCGTTGATGGCCTGCACCCGGGAAACGAAGCCTTTGATCTTTATGAGCTCGGAAATTGCGCGGACCTTTTCGCCCGAGACGTCGGCCAGGACCTTGTCCTTTTCCTGGAGCTGGGCCTCGAAGCGGGCCTGCTCCTTTTTGAGCTCCTCGTTCTTCTCGGCGTTCTTGCGGTCTGAAATAGTTCCTATGTCGGACTGCAGGTCCCCGATCTCCTTGCGGAGCTTTTCCATCTCGTACTTGTTCTTCTCTTCCTGGTGGACGGCGGCCATGCGCGAAGTGTCCTCGCGGCCGCGCAGCGAGATATTCTCCGACCTGAGGTCGGCGATCTCCCGCTCTTTCTCCGGCATCATCTTGATATAGGATTCGATGGAGGCCTTCTCGCGCTCTGCGCGGGCCACCTCGTCGCGGAGCTTGGAAGCTTCGCGCTCCGCCATCTCTTTTTCCATCGAGAGCTTGCGGTATTCGTCCTCCACTTCGCGCAGCTTCTCGGAGGCGGTCTTAAGGGACCGTATCGTCTCCTCGCGGGTCGAGATCTCTTTCTGCCACTGGGCTTTCTCGTCCAGCCAGCGGCGCTCCATCTCCTGGAGGCGGTAGATAAAATGTCCCTCGACGTCCTTGCCCTGGGTCTCCCGCTCGGACATCTGGTTCTTGAGCGTCTGCATCCAGGTCTCGCGCTCCTGGGAGAGGCGGCTTTCCATCTCTTTTATCTTGCCCTTGAGCGTAAGCCTTTCTTCCTCCACCTCGTGGTCGCGGCGGTCGCGGCGCATCTTCTCCTGGATGTCTTTCAGCGATGATTCCACGCGGGAGGAGAGGGCCTCGTCCTGCTGGTTCTTGAGGGTAGCGAGCAAAGCTTTTTCTTTTTCCTGCGAAAGCATCTTCTCCATGTCGGAGATCTTTTTCTCCAGCTTGTCTTTGTCCTCCTGCATCCTGCGGGCTTCGGCGTCCGAAGCCTCTTTCTGCAGCTGCGCGGAATTATCTTTCTGCGCCTGGGGGAACCGGGGCAGCCCCGGCGAAGGCATCGCGCCGAAGGAGGGCTGGGGCAGGGGCGGCATGGAAGGCTTCGCTCCCCCCGGGGGAAGCGGCAGATTGGGCTTGAACATGCCGGGGGGCAGCGGCGGCATGCCGGGCTTGGAAATTTTATTGTCCCTGTCGTCCATAGAGTTAGTGGCCTTGCGCTGTCGTGCTTCTATACATATTCTAAAGGAACGCGATTTCAATTAAGTTAAAAAAATGTTAACAGGTTACTTCCCCACCGACTGTTTGAAGCCGGCCAGCCACTCCGAGGCGGCGGGGTCTCCGGAAAGCGCGGCGTATTTTTCGTAAGCGGCCACGGCTTCTTCGACGCGCTGCAGTGAATAATAGGCTGCCCCCAGGTACTGCCAGGTCTGGGCGTCCCCGGGATTGACCGACGAGGCGTATTCGAGGTACTGCAGGCTTTCCTGCGCCTTCCCCTGGTTGTACATCTCTATCCCCGCCGCCTGGTACTGCGCGGCCTGCGCGATCTGCTCCTGGGTGGGCCCCGCCGGGAGTTCCGGCTTCGGGCCGCCGGACATGCTTTCATACTTGCGGCGCCGCGCGTCGCCGGAGGACATCTCGCCGCCTTCGATTATATAGACTTCCTGCGAGCTGCCCTGCCTGGGGGTGATCTTGCCTTCGGCCTCCAGCTTCTTTACGGCGTCCAGGATCTTCGCCTGCGCCTCGTCGATCTGGGTGGCGCTGATCCCGGAGGAATACTCCATTATTTCCTTGATAGCGTTGGCGGCGCCCTTCGACATATTGGAGAAGAGCTTTTCGACTATGGCGGGGTCGGCCTTGCTCAGGGCCCTGGCTATGTCCTCGTTGCCCACGTTCCTTATTATGGCCTGCAGGTCCTTGTCGGAATAGCCCGGCAGGTCGTCGAAAGTGAGGATGGCCTTTTTTATCTTTTCATAGATGTCGGGCTTCTGGGTTTTCAGGTACTCGAGGATGTTCTTCTTGATGGCGGGGTCGGCCTCCTCGAGCATCTTGATCATCCGGTCTATGCCGCCCATTACGAAGTCCACGTTCTCGCGGATATCCTTGTCTATGGCGTCTATCTGCTCGCGCGTCGCCTGGCGCACGGTCAGCGCTTCCAGCGCCACCTTTGACTGCATCTCGACAGGGAGCATGGCCAGCGCCTGCCTGCCGAGGTCAGGCTTCATATAGCTGAGGACTATGGCGATGACCCAGGGGTCCTCTTTCCGCATCAGGAAAAGATAGATAAGCCGCTTCAGGTTTTCCTCGCTTAGGTAGGTAAATGGTTCGAATTTTTTCATAAGGTCGTCCTCGTCCTCTTTCTTCTCCTCCTCTTTCTGGAGGAAGTTCATGTCGATGCTCTGGTGGCCTTCCGTCTCCTCTTTACCCTCGTCTTCCCCGCCGCCTCCGCCACCCTCCTCCCGCTTATCCTCGATATTCACCTCGGCGCCGGGCTTGGCCATCAGCGCCTTGATATACTTGCGGAAGAAGCCCCAGAGCGGGCCGAAAAGGAACAATAGAAGTATAAGGAAAAGCGCGGCATAAAGCAAAGGCAGGTAGACCCCGGGCTTTTTCAGGTCGTCCAGCTGGTTGGCGCCCTTGAACTTTGTCGGCTTGAAAATTACTGTAGGCGCGTCTTTTTTGCGTATCTTGTAAGGAAGCAGGAAATCGTCCAGCCGGTCCCTGGCTATCTTGAGCGTGTCTTTAGGCAGGGTCTCATCGTGAATGACGGTAAGCTGGAAGCGGGTGATCTCGGTCTCGACGCCGTAGCGGATCTCCTGGACGTTCTTAGCCTGCTGGGCCTGCTGCCCCGAGGCCGCCTCCGGGCGCTTGTTCTCGGCGCCGAGCACGGACTTGGGCTTGGGGATGCCGGGCAGGAGGAAATCGGTGTCGGGATTGTTCGCTCCCCCCTTTTTCTCCTTGTACTTCTGTATTACGCCGAGGCCTTCCTTGGTCTGCTCCGCCTTCTTGGCGATGACCTCGAGCTCCACGTCCGCGAAAACGAAAGATTTGTCCGCGCCCAGGATCGGGTCCAGGATCTCCTTCTTGATCTTGGTCTCCGTCTCCCGGCGCATCGAATCCTGCTTCTCCATCAGGGAAGTGTCCATCCCCATCTGCGCGGCGAGCAGGGCCGGCAGCATGGCAAGAAGGACCGCAAGAAGTAACTTCCTCATATACTTATTTTAACTTTCCCATATTGCATAAAAGTTTCAGAAAGGTTCTAAATTAATACCATCCCCCCCAGGCCTGCACTAGCTGAGTGCTAGACGGCTGGGCGGCCTACCGTGGGGACGGGGTCATCAAAACCGGTGTCTCGCACACCGTGCTCGCACCTGCCGCTCTCGGGCTCGGCGCTACGCAAGCCTCGCCCTCCGAGGGGCTTTTGCTGACCCCATCCCCACGGTCTCCGCCCAGATCACTCGATTTAGCGCAAAAACATATTGACGCATAAAATTAAGCGGAGCGGGTGGCATGGGTATGGGTTCTGAGCGACCTCTCGGAGGCCGACGCTTGCATAAGCGCGGAGGCCGAGAGAGGAGGGCCCATACCCATGCCACCCGCGAACCCCTTACTTCACCTGTTTCAGGAAGTTCTTCACCATTGCGTTATTGGGGTTGATCTCCACGACCTTCTCCCAGATGACCTTGGCCTTCTCTTTCTGGTCCATCAGGTAGAAGGAGCTGCCCATGATCTCGAGGGCGGTCTCGTTGTTGGGCTCGAGGTCCAGGATGTCCTGGGCGCGCTTCATCGCCA
>JAVHPG010000231.1:0-7827 GCA_036170455.1 Elusimicrobiales bacterium | reverse complement strand
ACGACGGCCGCACCGGCGAGGCCTTCCACGAGAAGATCACTATCGGCTACCTCTATATCCTGAAGCTCATCCACCTGGTGGAAGACAAGGTACACGCCCGGTCGACGGGCCCATACTCCCTCATCACGCGGCAGCCACTGGGCGGCAAAGCCCTGTTCGGCGGCCAGCGGTTCGGCGAAATGGAAGTCTGGGCGCTTGAAGGCTACGGCGCCGCGTACACCCTGCAGGAAATGCTGACCGTGAAGTCCGACGACTTCACCGGCAGGACCAAGATGTACGAAGCTATTATCAAAGGCGACTTCCCTCCGCAGCCCGGCGTGCCGGAATCCTTCAAAGTGCTTGTGAAGGAACTCCAGGCCCTGGCGCTGGAAGTGGACCTGCTCAATACCGAACGCCCCGGCGCCTCGCGGCCCGAGGAGTCGTCCGAGAAGTCCGCTGCTACGCCGAGGAAGAAGCCGGCTGCGAAGGCCGAGAAGTAATCGAGGATCGAGAATCAGGGAAACAAAACACCGGAACGGGGCCGCGGCGAAAGCCAGGCCCCGGAACCGGGGAAGAGCGGAAAAAAGTTTAGGAGAATCCCATGGACATGCTTTCAGAAGCCAGAAATTTGTTCAACGCAGGGAAGACCAAGAAGAAAGCCAAGGAACTGAATTACGGCGCCTTTAACGGCATAAAGATCGGACTGGCGAGCCCCGCCAAGATCCGCGCCTGGTCCTTCGGCGAAGTGAAGAAGCCTGAAACCATCAACTACAGGACCCTCAAGCCCGAGCGCGACGGCCTGCTCTGCGAAAGGATCTTCGGACCTTCCAAAGATTACGAGTGCGCCTGCGGCAAATACCGCTGGGTAAAATTTAAAGGCGTCGTCTGCGACCGCTGCGGCGTCGAAGTCACCGAGGCCAAGGTGCGCCGCGAGCGGATGGGCCATATCGACCTTGCCTGCCCCGTCGCCCATATCTGGTTCCTCAGGAAGTCCCCGTCCCGCATCGGCATAATTTTAGACATGCGCCCCACCGACCTGGAGAAGGTCGTGTATTACGCGGCCTATGTCGTCCTCGACGACACCAAGGACCCCGTGACCGGCCGCATCGAGTACAAGCGCGGCGAGGTCTTCACCGAGACCCAGCTGAACGAAGTAAAGAAGAAATACTCCAAGATCAAAGTAGGCATCGGCGCGAACGCTATCCAGCATTTGCTCGAGAATATCGACATGAAGGTGGAGATCGACCGCCTGCAGAAAGAGCTGGCCGCCATCAAGAACGACGCGGACCGCTCCAAGGCTATCAAGCGCCTCAAGATACTCGAAGGTTTCCAGGCCAGCAACAACCGCCCCGAGTGGATGATCATGACCGTGCTGCCCGTGCTGCCGCCGGACCTCCGCCCGCTGGTGCCCCTGGAAGGCGGCCGCTTCGCGACCTCCGACCTGAACGACCTTTACCGCAGGATCATCAACCGCAATAACCGCCTGAAGCACATCGAAGCCCTGCGCGCCCCGCAGGTCATGATCTACAATGAAAAGCGCCTCCTGCAGGAAGCCGTGGACGCGCTCATCGAGAACGGAGCCCGCGGCAAAGTCGTCCTCGGCGCGGCCAACCGCCCTCTTAAGTCCATCTCGGACATCCTTAAGGGTAAGCAGGGCCGCTTCCGCCAGAACCTCCTTGGTAAGCGCGTGGACTATTCCGGCCGCTCCGTCATCGTGGTCGGCCCCCACCTGAAGCTCAACCAGTGCGGCCTCCCGAAGGAAATGGCCCTCGAGCTGTTCAAGCCCTTCGTGCTCGCCGAGCTGATAAAGAAAGAGAACATCACCCTCAAAGTCGCCAAGAAGAAGATGGAGCACGCCGACACCGAGATCTGGGACATCCTGGAGCGCGTCACCAAGAAGCATCCCGTGATGCTCAACCGCGCGCCCACGCTGCACCGCCTCGGTATCCAGGCTTTCGAGCCCGTCCTCATCGAGGGTCTTGCCATCCAGCTGCACCCGCTGACCTGCGCGGCGTTCAACGCCGACTTCGACGGCGACCAGATGGCCGTGCACGTGCCCATCAGCCAGGAAGCGCAGATGGAAGCGCGCATGCTGATGATGGCCACCAATAATATCCTGTCGCCGGCCTCCGGCAAGCCCATAGCCAACCCGTCCCACGACATGGTGCTGGGCATCAACTACATCACCAAGATAAAGATCGGCGAGCCCGGCGAAGGCAAGTTCTTCAACGACAAGGAAGAAGCCCTCACCGCCAACCAGCACGGCATCCTCGACCTGCACGCCAAGATCAAGGTGCGCGACCATAACGATACCAACACCGAAACCTCGGTGGACTACGACAAGGCCGCCAAGACCTGGATGAAGGCCGCCGACTGGAAAGACTACGTCACCGTCGGCCGCCTGATCTTCTTCGACAGCCTGCCGAAGAACGTTGACTGGAAGCGCTACAATAAGCCGGTGACCAAGAAAGACCTCTCCAACCTCGTCGACGAGTCCTACAAGAACCCCGAAGTGGGGCATCACGAGACCGTGCTGCTGCTGGACCGCCTGATGAACCTCGGCTTCCATTACTGCACGCTGTCGGGCCTGAGCATCTCCATCGCCGACATGTCCGTGCCCGCCGACAAGTCCGCCCTGATAACTCACGCCCAGAAACAGGTGCGCGACATCGAAGGCCAGGCCAAGGACGGCATCATCACCGACAACGAGCGCTACAACAAGATCATCGACATCTGGACGCATGTCAGCGACGAAGTCGCCAACATGATGTTCGACGAGATGCAGAAGCAGGAAAAGAAGGTCTACAACAAGGAAGAAGCCCGCTTCAACGCTATCTTCATGATGGCCGACTCCGGCGCCCGCGGTTCCCGCCAGCAGGTAAAACAGCTGGCCGGTATGCGCGGTCTGATGGCCAAGCCCCAGAAAAAGCTGACCGGCGGCGTGGGCGAAATTATCGAAAACCCCATCCTGTCCAACTTCCGCGAAGGCCTGACCGTCCTCGAGTACTTCATCTCGACGCACGGCGGACGCAAAGGTCTCTCCGACACCGCCCTGAAAACTGCCGACGCCGGTTATCTTACCCGCCGCCTGGTGGACGTGGCCCATAACGTGGTCATCACCACCCAGGACTGCGGCACCATCAACGGGGTGGAACTGAAAGCCCTCGTCAGCGGCGACGAGGTCATCGAGCCCCTTACCGACCGTATTACCGGCCGCGTGGTGCTCGAGGACGTGAAGTTCACCGACGCCGAAGGCAAGTCGAAAATTATCGTGAAGCGCGGCGAAATGGTGACCCCGGTGCAGGCCAAGGAGATAGAAAAAGCCAAGATCGAATCCGTATTCACCCGCTCCGTGCTCACCTGCGAGGCCGAAACCGGCATCTGCGCCACCTGCTACGGGCAGAACCTCGCCACCGGCTACAAAGTCGAGACCGGCGAAGCCGTCGGCATCATCGCCGCCCAGTCCATCGGCGAACCCGGCACGCAGCTGACCCTGCGGACGTTCCACATCGGCGGTACCGCGTCCCGCGTGCTCGAGAAGGCCGAGTACCGCGCCAAGTCGGACGGCAAGGCCGAATTCCGCGACGTGAAGACCGTCAAGAACCGCGACGGGCATATCATCGTCGTGTCCCGCGGCGCGATCATCCACATCAAATACGCCGACGCGAAGAAATTCCCGCCGGAAGACCTGAAGATCAGCTACGGCGCGCACCTCCACATCTCCGACAAGGCCGCCCTTAAGAATGACGACCTGATCGCCGAGTGGGACCCGCATACCGTGCCCATAATCACCGAGCATGACGGTAAAGCCAAGTATCTCGACATCAAGGAAGGCGTCACGCTCCACGAGGAGCGCAACAAGGTCACCGGCATCATCGAGCGCAAGATCATCGAGCACCGCGGCACGAAGCGCAACCCGCGCATCGTCGTCGAGGACGGCGCGCAGGTGGTCGGTTCGCATACCCTGCCCACCGACACCATCATCATCGTAGAGCAGAACGAGGACGTGAAGAAGGGCGACATCGTGGCCAAGATCCACCGCGACACCGCGAAGACCAAGGACATCACGGGCGGTCTGCCCCGCGTGGCCGAGCTCTTCGAGGTCCGCAGGCCCAAGAATGCCGCCATCATCACCAAGATCGAAGGCCTGGTGTCCCTCGGGACCACCGCCAAGGGCCTGGTAGAGGTCTCAGTTAAGAACGAAGAGACCGGGCAGGTAGAGGCGAACTCCATACCCTACGGCAAGCATTTGGTCGTCTACGAAGGCGACCGTGTGGCCGTGGGCGAGGCGCTGACCGACGGCGCCGTGGACATGCACGACCTGCTCGCCGTAAAAGGCGTGAAGGAAGTGCAGAACTACATCGTCGACGCCATCCAGGAAGTCTACAGGCTCCAGGGCGTCAACATAAACGACAAGTACATCGAGATCATCGTCCGCCAGATGCTGTCCAACATCAAGATCACCGAGCCGGGCGGGACTTCGCTCCTCAAGGGCGAGATCGTCCACAAAGCCGGGTTCAAAGAGGAGAACGCGGAAGCGGCCACGACCGGGCACGACGCTGCCCAGGGTGAGCCCATACTTCTGGGTATTTCCAAGGCTTCACTGGCCTCGGAGTCGTTTATCTCGGCCGCCAGCTTCCAGGAGACCACGCGCGTCCTTACGGACGCGGCCACCACCAACAAGGTGGATAATTTAAAAGGTCTCAAGGAAAATGTTATAATAGGACATCTGGTGCCAGCCGGCAGCGGCTTTGCTACTCGCAAGCTGGCTGACGAAGAAGAGGACGCGGCGGAGGCGAAAGCCGCCAAAGAGAAGAACAAGGAGGAGTAGTCGGGGGGACAGCCCTCAGACCGCTCATAATAGGAAATTATGTCAACAATCAATCAGCTTATCAGACACGGCCGGAACACGTTGAAAAGGTCCAGCAAGGCTCCCGCCCTCATGTCCTGCCCGCAGCGCCGCGGCGTCTGCACCAGGGTGTATACTACCACCCCCAAGAAGCCCAACTCGGCCCTCCGGAAGGTGGCCCGCGTGAAACTTACTTCCAAGCAAGAGGTCACCGCCTATATCCCCGGCGTCGGCCATAACCTGCAGGAGCACTCCATAGTGATGGTGCGCGGAGGCCGCGTGAAGGACCTTCCCGGCGTGCGCTACCATATCATCCGCGGCGCGCTTGACGCGGCCGGCGTGGAAGGAAGGCTCCAGAGCCGCTCCTGCTACGGGACCAAGCGACCTAAAGGCGTGAAGCTGCCCGGCCGGAAGGGACACGAAGCCATGGCCGGCAAGAAATAAATCTGTAGGCCTGAACCGGGAGCCTTAAAATTCCCGGGCCTGCCGACTGCTGAATAATAAGAAAGGACTGGACTAATACTATGCCAAGAAAAGGTTTAAAACCCCGCGAAAGAAGAGACGCCCCGCCGGCGGAATTTAAGTTCAATTCCGTGCTGCTCGCCCGCCTGATCAACAGGGTGAATTTCCAGGGTAAGAAGATCGTGGGCGAGCGGATCGTCTACGGCGCCCTCGACATCATCGCGGAAAAGACCAAAGAAGATCCCCTTATGGTCTTCACCAAGGCCATCGAAACGGTGCGCCCCCTTCTTGAAGTTAAGGCCCGCCGCGTCGGCGGAGCCAACTACCAGGTGCCCATAGAGGTCCGCCCCGCCCGCTCAGCTACGCTGGCGATGCGCTGGATCCTCGGCGCCGCGCGCGACCGCAAAGGCCGCCCGATGGCCGAGCACCTGGCCGAAGAATTACTTTTAGCCTACAAGAAAGAAGGCGCCGCCTTCAAAAAACGCGAAGACACCCACAGGATGGCGGAAGCCAACCGTGCCTTCGCGCATTACCGCTGGTAAAACCCCAGTCAGCTAGCCGGCCGGTCAGTCCTGCACTGACCGGCCGACCGGCATACTTTAAGCACAACTAAGGGACATATGGCAGAATTCGACCTAAGAAAAGTTCGCAACACCGGAATCATCGCCCACATCGACGCGGGCAAAACTACCACCACGGAGCGCATCCTTTATTACACCGGCAAGAGCCACAAGATCGGCGAGGTGCACGACGGCAATACCACCACCGACTGGATGCCCCAGGAACGCGAGCGCGGCATCACTATCACCGCGGCCGCCATCTCCACCCAGTGGCGCGACCATACCGTGAATATCATCGATACCCCGGGTCACGTGGACTTCACCGCCGAAGTAGAGCGCTCGCTGCGCGTCCTTGACGGCGCCGTGACCGTGTTCGACGGCGTGCAGGGCGTAGAGCCCCAGTCCGAGACCGTCTGGCGCCAGGCCGACAAGTACCACGTCCCCCGGGTCGCCTACGTCAACAAGATGGACCGCATCGGCGCCGACTTCTATATGTCCGCCGAATCCATAGTCGAGAAGCTGGGCGCGAACGCGTCCCCCATCCAGCTCCCCATCGGCGTGACCGAAACTTTCAAAGGCTTAGTGGACCTCGTAAAAATGAAGGCGCTCATCTGGGTCGGCGACGACCTGGGCGCGCATTTCGACGAAGTGGAGATCCCCGCCGACATGGTGGAAATTTCCAGGAAGTACCACACCCAGCTGATAGAGAAGCTGGCCGACTTCGACGAGAACATCATGGAGCAGTACCTGGCCGGTAAGACCGACTATACCCAGGACGAGTTGAAAGCGGCCATCCGCCGCGGCTGCCTGGCGAACAAGTTCTTCCCCGTGCTGTGCGGCTCTTCCTATAAGAACAAGGGCGTGCAGCCCATGCTCGACGCCATCATCGACTTCCTGCCCTCCCCGCTCGACGTGCCGGCCCTGGTGTGCAAGGACGCGCATAGCGGCGAGGAAGTTACCCGCAAGGCCGATCCGAAAGACCCTTTCTGCGCGCTGCTGTTCAAGATCCAGCCCGACCCTTTCGTGGGCAAGCTGACTTTCTTCCGCGTCTATTCCGGAACCCTTAAGCCCGGCGACACGGTATACTTCGCCCGCAAGAAGACGCAGGAGCGCATCGGCCGTATCCTCAGGATGCACGCCAACAAGCGCGAAGAGATCAAAGAGATCGGCGCCGGCGACATCGCCGCCACCGTGGCCATCAAGAGCGCCACCGTGGGCGAGACCATCTGTGATCCCGAGCACCCCGTGATCCTGGAAGGTATAACCTTCCCCGAACCCGTCATCTCCATCTCCATCGAGCCCAAGTCGAAGGAAGACGAGCAGAAGATGGGCCTCGCGATGGGCAGGCTGGCCGAAGAGGACCAGACCTTCATCATCAAGACCGACGAGGAGACCGGCCAGACCATCATCTCCGGCATGGGCGAACTCCACCTGGACATCATCGTGGACCGCCTCAAGCGCGAGTTCAACGTGCAGGCCAATGTGGGCCGGCCCCAGGTCGCTTTCCGCGAATCCATCAAGAAGAAAGTGGAGCAGGAAGGCAAGTTTATCCGCCAGTCCGGCGGCCACGGCCAGTACGGCCACGTGTGGCTCACCGTCGAGCCCCAGAGCATGAACAAGGGCTTCGAATTCGTGGACAATATCAAGGGCGGCCGCATCCCCAAGGAATTCATCCCCGCCGTGGAAAAAGGCGTGCGCGAATCGCTTGATTGCGGCGTGCTCGCCGGCTTCCCGGTCGTGGACGTGAAAGTGACGCTGTTCGACGGTTCTTTCCACGACGTAGACTCGTCCGAAATGGCTTTCAAGATAGCCGGCTCCATGGCGTTCAAGGACGCCTGCCGCAAGGCCAGCTCCTACCTGATGGAACCCATCATGAAGGTGGAAGTGGTGACCCCGGAAGCCAATATGGGCGACGTGATAGGCGACCTGAGCAGCCGCCGCGCCAAGATCAACGAGATGGGCAACCGCGGCAATGCG
>JAVHPG010000230.1:0-1639 GCA_036170455.1 Elusimicrobiales bacterium | reverse complement strand
TAAAGAAATTTATCGGCGATAATGCGAGGAACATGCTCCTCGGCGGGATCGGCGCCTATATCGGCTTTGTGCTTCTGGGCCCCATCGGCCTGCTTATCGGCGGCCTTCTCTTCCTGGCCGCGGGCACGCTGTAAGCTCAGCGGCTTTAGTCAAAAAGAAACACCGCGCAGTTTGCGCGGTGTTTCTTTTTGCCCTGAGATCTCTCTTCTAACCGCCTGCTCTCACGGCAACCTGCATGTCCCTTTTCGCCTCGTGGATTATTTCCCGGGTGTCGCGCACCATGGCGAAACCGTCGGCCATGCCGGCGAGCGAGGCCAGGTGCAGCTCCTCCGTGCGCGCGGCCATTGCGTCGCCGGCGGCGACGCACATGAAGCCGAGATCGAAAGCGTCCCGCACGGTGGACTCGACGCACAAATTGGTCTTAAGCCCGGCGACCACCAGCGAATCCACGTCAAGTTCCTTCAGCCTTTCAGCCAGGTTCTTATTAGTGAAAGCGCTGTAGCGGCATTTCATGAAGACTTCGCCTTCGAGCGGCGCCAGGGCGGGGGAAACTTCAGCTTCCGGTGTTCCGGCCAGGCAGACTTTTTTCCACCACAGCGTCATAAGCCCGCCGTCCAGGGCGGGATCCTCATGCGCGTGCGAGGTGAAAAACACCGGGCGGCCCACTTCCCTGAAAGAAGCCGCAAGGCGCGCGGCATTGGCCAGCGCGGGCAAAGCCTGCGGCATATAGGCCGGCGAGCCGGGGTTAAGGAAGAACTCCTGCATGTCGGTCACAAGAAGAGCCGAGCGCTCCCAGTTGAAAGGCAGGGTCTTTGCGCGCCGTGTTTTTTTTGCGGCCGAGTCGGCAGCCCTCTGTTTCATCCTGGAGGCCCAGAGCTGGCCGCAGGAAGTTTCTGCGCTTATCTCCTCCGGAGAGCTTGGGGAAATAATTACTTTGAAGCCGGCTTCCTCAAGCGCGGCCGAATCTTCGGAGAGGCCGGCGGGGGGATTGCTCCAGACGTAGGAAGAGCCGCTTAGGTCGGCCGTATAGGTCGGATTTACCGGGGTGACTTTAATAAGGAACAAAGCGGGCTCGAAGACATTCTTAAGTTCTTCCACATCCAGCCGCTCCCCCTCGGGCAGCGCGAAATTAAGAGTTATCTTCCTGTCGCCGGTGGTGACAAAGCGCTTCCCGTAGGCGGCTATTTCGGCGGGGCTCCACACCGGGACCGGAACTATCTTCTTGCGCAGCGCGGCGTCCGTGGAATGCACGGAGAACTGGAGCTGGAACTTCCCGCCCGCATAATGATCGTTCTTAATCTGTATAAGCCGCTCGAGGAAAGCCTCGGCTTCCGGCGTCTTCGGGGCCACGGTGGAGAGGCTGGGCAGAAGGCCCGGAAAAGGCAGCTCAGAAGGAAGGAGCTCGAGCGCTTCGAGGACCGCCGGGTTGAGCGCGGGCTCGCCCATCCGCGCGAAATGGATCTTGAATTTAGGATGGGCGCGGGGATCAAGGCCGGGATTCCCGGAAATGACTTTGCGCACCTGGGCCAGCATCTCGCGGGCGGTAAGATTGCCGTGGAAGCCCATCGCCCCGGCGTCGCACATCCGGCAGCCGACCGCGCAGCCGAACTGCGTGGAGATCATAAGCACCCACTTGTCT
>JAVHPG010000229.1:0-7855 GCA_036170455.1 Elusimicrobiales bacterium | reverse complement strand
GAGATCTTCAGGGTCCGGAAAGACCGGGCGCCAAGCAGGCGCGCGGCTTCCAGGCCGGCCTCCAATGCGGCCTCGCCGCAGGCGCAGGTATCCAGGCCGGGGATTTTTTTCCTCAGCAGAAAAAAAGAAGTTTCCCGGACGACCTCAGGGTCCATGCTTTCAATAGCCAGGCGCATCGCGCCGTCGGCGGCGGCCGCGTCGGCTTTTCCGGGATAATGGGAAAAATCCGTGGAGATCACTATCAGGACTTTTTTTCCTTTGACTGAGGCCGCCAGCGCGGCGCCTATGGTTTTAAGAGATTTGCGGTCGTCGGTGTTCAGCACGGCCGCGAGGAGTTTGAACGGTTTTTTCAGCTTGCGCTGCAGGAAAGGGAGCTGGACTTCCACGGCGTGCTCGCGCGCGTGGGCGGAGGGCCTGTCCTCGAAAAGCGGGCTGGCCTTCATCAGGGCCGCCGCCAGCTCGCGGTCCGGAAGTACTTTTCCGAGCGGGGTCTGGTAGAAATCGGAGGCGAGCAAAGCCGCGCCTTTCACGCTTTCAGTGTGGCCAGTCGCCAGGATGACGACCGTGTCATAGCTGCCGGAGAGAAAGCTGTAGGCCCGGCCGGCCATCTTCCCCGAAAACTCATACCCGGCATGCGGCGCCAGCACGGCCACGATGCCCTCCGGCTTCGTTCCCGCGCCGGGGGCGAGGCTGGCGTCCACGAAGGCGGAAAGCGCCGCTTTATCGGCGGGGTAGAACTGCCCCGCGACCGCCATTTCGCGGGCATCCGCGGCGCGGCTTAAAAGCAGGACGGCCGCGCACAGGCCAAATAATTTAAATTTCACCATATCCCCGGTATTTTAGTCCCGTCCAGGGACAGCGGCCCTTGTGGTATAGGTAAGGTGGTCCCCAAGCACGGCGGCGGCCTGGGAATAGATCAGCGTTTTCACCTTGCCGCCGTAGTTTGCCCGCACTTTGCAGATCCCGCGGGCGCCCTCCGGCAGGAAACAGTCGTAAGGACAAAGCCTGCACTGCACGCCGTTGCAGACAGGGCGGGTGAAACGGCCGTCCCGGATATGCGGGCTTTGCGGAGGATAAAGAGCGGCGAAGGTGGAGGGCGGAGGATAAAAAGCTATAAGGGCGGCTGCCGCGGCGGCCATTGCGACGGCCGAAACCGTCCACAATATCGCCGCGGCAGTCCGCCCTTTAGGGCTCATTATTTATGGTTCCCGTTGAGCGGGTTCTTCTTATAGAACTCCGCTATCTGGTCGACTATCTGCTTGCCGGTCTCGGCGAAGGTGAAGAGCTTCAGGTCTTCCGTGGAGATATAACCCCACTTGGCCATGTTCTGGAAGTTCATCACGTCCGTCCAGTAGTCCTCGCCGACGAGGATGATGGGCAGGCGGCTCTTCTTGCCGGTCTGCACGAGAGTCATAACCTCGAACATTTCGTCCATGGTGCCGAAGCCGCCGGGGAAAACCACCAGCGCCCGCGCCCGCATCACGAAGTGCATCTTGCGGATGGCGAAATAGTGGAAGCGGAAGCAGAACTCGGGGGAGACATAGGGATTGGGCCCCTGCTCCATCTCGAGCGTGATATTGAGGCCGATGCTCTTCTCCCCCGCCTCATGGGCGCCGCGGTTGGCCGCCTCCATTATGCCGGGCCCGCCGCCGGTTACGACCACCAGCTTCCGGTCCTTTATCCTGGTCCTGGAGATCAGCTTGCCGAAATCGCGGGCCACTTCGTAATACCTGGCGGAGGCCTCCAGCCTTTTCGCCGAGCCCAGCTTGTTCTTTATCACGGAATCCCTGGGATGCTTCTTCTGGAGGGCGGTCATCGCGGCCACGCGGGCGGAGGACTGCTTCTTGTCCAGGATACGGGCGCTGCCGAAGCACACCACGGTGGATTTAACTCCATACTCGGACAGCGTCATCTCGGGCTTCTGGAGCTCGAGCTGCAGGCGCACCGGGCGAAGTTCGTCGCTGGTAAGAAATTCCGGGTCGAGGTAGGCTTTCCGGTATGCCTTGGAACTGCGCAGCGCTAAAACCTCTTTGCTGATCCTGGGTTGTTTTTTCATTGTAGTGCTCCTTGATTTGCCTAACCAGTATACCAAACCTTAAATCTGTTTTAGCTGCGCGAACTTCGCCAGCCAGTCCGCCGCCGAGGCGGCTATCTTTTCCGGGGTAAGCCCGACTTGGGAATAAAGCTCCTCCGGCTTGCCCTGCTCCACGTACGAGTCCGGGATGCCGAGGCGCAGCAGCCTGGCGTCAGTCCCCGAGGAATTCAGGTATTCAAGCACGGCGGAGCCGAAGCCGCCCGCCAGGGAATTATCCTCTACGGTAATGACCGGGCCGGCCTGGACCAGTTGATTGACCAGCTCCGTATCCAGCGGCTTCACAAAACGCATATCGGCCACGCCGGCGTCTATGCCGAGGCCCTTTAGCAGCTGCGCGGCTTTTACCGCCGGGTGCACGCGGTTGCCTATGGCCAGGAAATTAACGTCCCTGCCGCGGGAAAGGAGCCGGCCTTTGCCCAGGGGGAGCGCAAAGGGCTCGCGATCCATAACGACGCCGAAGCCCCTTCCCCGCGGGTAGCGGAGCAGCGCGGGCAGACCGCAGGCGAAAGCGGTGGCGAGCATGTGCTGCAGCTCGTTCTCGTCGGCGGGAGCCATCACCGTCACATCCGGGATCATGCGGAAAAGCGAAATATCGAACACCCCGTGGTGGGTCGGGCCGTCCTCGCCGACGAGGCCGGCGCGGTCCATGGCGATGACCACCGGGAGCTTCTGGAGCGAGACGTCGTGCTGGACCTGGTCGAAAGAGCGCTGCATGAAAGAAGAATAGACCGCTACGACCGGCTTCAGCCCTTCGGCGGCCAGGCCGGCCGCGAAGGTGACGGCGTGCTCCTCGGCTATCCCGACGTCGTAGTAGCGCCCCGGGAAAGCGTCCCGGAAAAGGTCCAGGCCGGTGCCCTCGGGCATGGCGGCGGTTATAGCGCAGATCCGCTTGTCCTTTTTCGCCAGCTCGACGAGCGTCTTCCCGAACACGGAGGTAAAGGTGGGAGGCTGCTTCCCGGACTGCGCCCCGGCGCTGGGCTCGCCGGTCTCGATGTCGAACTTCGGCGTGCCGTGGAACCGGGTAGGCGAGTCTTCGGCCGGCTCATAGCCGCGGCCCTTGGTAGTTACGATGTGCAGCAGTACCGGCCCTTTCACGTCCTTGATATAGCCCATCACGTCCACGAGCTCCCGCAAGTTGTGCCCGTCGACGGGCCCGAAATAGGAGAAACCCATCTCCTCGAAAACCATGCCCGGGAAAAAAAGCACGCGCGCGCGCTTGATGATCCTGCGTATCCTCCGGCCCCAGTGCGGGAACCGGCCGAGGAAGATCTCGGTTTTTCGCACCGTTCTCTGCACCGAACCCATAGTGAGCATTTTGGTCAGGATATGGCCGAGGCGGCCCACCCGCTCGGAGATGAACATCTGGTTGTCGTTGAGGACCACCAGCAGGTCGGTGCCCAGTTGCCCGATATTCTGCATGGCCTCCCAGGACATCCCGCCGGTCATCGCCCCGTCCGCCACAACGGCGACTACCCGGTGATGGGCCCCGGCCTGGTCGCGCGCGGCGGCCATCCCGGCGGCGGCCGAAAGCGCGGTGGAGGCGTGGCCCGCCCCGAAGGCGTCGTATTCCGACTCGTAGCGCTTCAGGAAGCCGGAAAGCCCCCCGTGGGTGCGGATGGTGTGGAACTTGTCGGCGCGGCCGGTGAGGATCTTGTGGGCGTAGGCCTGGTGGCCCGTGTCGAAGACGATGCGGTCGCGCGGGGTGTCGAAAACGTAGTGGAGCGCGAGTATCAGGTCGGTGGCGCCCAGGCTGGAGGCCAGGTGCCCCCCCGTCCTGCTTATGCCTTCTACGAGGAGCTTCCGCACTTCCGCGGCCAGCGCCGGAAGTTCTCCGATGGAGAGCTTCTTTATGTCTTCAGAGCCTTTTATCTTTGAAAGCAGGCCCATGTCAGTTTTCCCGCCCGTAGATGAACCTGGCGATCCCCGCCAGGGCTTCTTTGGCCGCCGGAGCCCCGTTCACGCAGTCCAGCCGCGAAAGCGCTTTATGGAGAAGGGTTTCGGCGGCGCGCCGCGCCTTGTCTACGCCCAGCAGGGAGACATAAGTAAGCTTGTTGTTCCTGGCATCGCTTCCGCTCTTTCCCAGCTTTTTTTTGTCGCCCGCCACGTCCAGGATGTCGTCCGCGATCTGGAAGCAGAGCCCTATATCGCGGCCGAAGGCCGAGAGGGTGTTGAAATCCTTTTTCGGCGCCCAGGCGAGGGCCGCACCCATCTCTACGGCGGCGGTGACCAGGTCGGCGGTCTTATGAAGGTGGATGTAGGAAAGCAGGGACAGCCCGGCCTTTGTCCGCGCCGGCGAGACCTTGCCCTTCCCGCGAAGGAAACCCGCGGCTTCGAGGTCGGCGGCCTGGCCTGACGCCATGCCGCGGGCGCCGGCTCTCCCGGACAGGATCGCCGCCGCGGAAAGCAGGGCTTCCGCCTCGGGCCGGCGCGGATATTTAGAGGAAAGCAGGACGGTAAAAGCGTCGGTGAGGAGAGCGTCGCCGGCGAGGATAGCCAGCGCCTCGCCGTAAACCTTGTGATTAGTGGGCCGGCCGCGGCGCAGGTCGTCGTTATCCATGGCCGGCAGGTCGTCGTGCACCAGGGAATAGGTGTGGACCATCTCCAGGGCGCAGGCGGCGGGAAGGATGTCGGAGGCCTTGCCGCCGAAGATCTCGTAAGCCGCGCCCATCAGGGCCGGGCGCAGCCGCTTGCCGCCCGCGGACAGGGAATAAAGCATTGCTTCGGAAAGGCGGGGCTGTGAATTTTTAAGGCGGGCCACGAAGATCGGCAGGGCCTTGTTTACGGCGGCGGCCCGCTCGGTCATGTATCTTTCGATATCCATCAGGTTAATTATACAAAAAAGCGCCCGCCGGTTCGGCGGGCCCGTCGGAAGCGGCGGTTTTTTTGAGAGGCTACCAGATGAACTGGACGCCAAGGCGGCTGGTGCTGCCCAGGGGGCCGTAATCGATATAGGAATAGTCCACGCGGGCGCCGTGGAGGAAGCTGTTCTTGTCCGCCATCCGGTCGAAATTCAGGCCGAAGCCGCCGGAGACGCGGGAGCCGGTGTCTTTTTGGGTCTTATAGCCCACCCGCAGCTGGAACATCTTCATAATGTCCACCTGCAGCCCGGTGGCTGACAGGTACTCGCGGTCGGAGTGCTTCACCATGTCGGAGGCGACGGTGAAAACCATGATATCGTTCACCGTATGGAAGTCCTTGGCCAGGCCGAAGCGCAGCGAGGACGGCAGCTTATAGCCCTCCTGCAGGAATTTCTCCTCCCCCCCGAAGTTAAGCGCCGAAATGCCGATATGGAAATGGTGCGGGAGGATAAGTGCGATCCCGGAATCGAAAGCGTAAGAGGAGGCCGAGTCCTTGTCCAGCTTCTCGCTGATCTTCTTCACGCTGGCACCGACGGCGAAGCGGTAGGCCTTCGGGCGGTAATCGGCCACGGGCTCGATGCGGGTCCAGGGCGGCGTGATCAGCATGGGGTCCAGCTTGCCGGCGTCTTTTTTAAAGTGCGGCCAGCTCTGGGCGCAGGAAACCATCGTCATCGTATGGCCCGTAGAGACTTTGCCGATAGCCATGTCGTTCTCGTCATAGGCTTCGATGTCGCCGCTGGAGAGGGTGGTGAAGGCGGCTCCGACGGTACCGAAGGGAAAGCGCCAGGCCAGGGCGAGATATTCCTGCTTTATCCCGTCGATATACTGGTTGTGCGCTCCGGAGAAAGCGGAGTAGCTCAGGAGGCCCAGCCCGGCGGGGTTATAAAGTATGGAGTCAGGGCCCACCATGGCGGTATAGGCCTCGCCCATGGCGGTGGGGATGGCGGCTACCGGTATCTTGAGGAAATTGGCGGAGGTCGTGCCCGCGCCGCCGGCGCGCGCGGGCGCACAGGCCCAGGCGGCCAGCAAGGCCAGGGCGGCGAATAGACTTAAATAGGCCCGCGTTTTCATATGTTAAACAGCCGGACCGGGACCGTAAAAGCCCGTTCCGCCGATAGTATAGTATACACTACTGTAAATTAATTTCAATGTCCGAATTGTTACAGCGCAAAGCGAAGCCGCCCTTTGCTATAATGTTTTAATTATAAGCTTAACCGCCGGAGCGTTTTGGGGATAAAATGATCAGATATATATTAATGGTTTCCATATTGGCCGTACAGGCCGCCGCGGCACCGCTGCTGAGCGCGCAGACGGCCAGCCGGTCCTCCCTCGAGAGCAAGCTTGCCCTGGAAAGCTCCCTGGAAAAAAGGGTGAGGATGGTCCTTTCCGAGGCCCTGGGGACCGAAGATATAATAGTCATCATCTCCGCCGAGCTGCAGGAGCAGGACAAAAAGTCCGCCGAGATAATGCCCGGAGTCCCGCAAAAAGAAAAGATGGGCGAGCCCTCCCTTTCCAGCAGCCTCACGATGGTCAAAAAGATCTCCGCCAGCCTGATCCTGGACAGGGCCCTGTCGGAGCCCGACACGGAACTGGCGAGGAAGCTGGCCCTGGGCCTGCTCGGCCTCCCGCCGGACAGGCAGGACCTGGTCACCATCGAAAAGATGGATTTCAGGAAAACCAGGCCCCTGACGATGGCGACGCTCTTCGCCCCCCCCAACCTCTGGAGCCTTATCTGGATTCTGGTCGTGGGGGTCCTGGCGATGGTCACGGTCACCGTTTTCCTCTCGCCGCTTTCCAGGAGCGCCCGCGCTTTCGTTGAAGCCTTCAGCGCTAACAGCGCCGCGGCGGCCGCCGGCGGGGACCGCCCCGCCAGGCAGGAAGCCGAAGCCGCCCGGCCCGAAGCCGCGGCTGCCGCCGAAACGGCCGCCGCGAAGGATATAGAAGGCAGGAAACCGCCCTTCTGGTTCCTTAACCCCGGGCACCTGGGCAGCCTTACTTTCATCATGAAAAACCGCCCCGTAGAGGACCTGACCATAGTCCTCAGCTACGCGCCGGGAGACTTCGCCGCCAAATTGGCCGAAGCCCTCTATCCGCGGAGCGCCGAAGCCATGGCCGCCCTCCCGAAAGTGACCCTTATGCCGGAAGCCCGGATACGCGCCCTCGAGGCGGAAATACTTTCCTCCCTCGACTACGTGGTCGGCGGCGAAGATAAAGCTGTCACGGTAATAAGCGGGCTGGACGAAGCGGTGCAGGATAAAGCCCTGGCCGCTTTAAGCAAGTTCAACCCCGCAATGTCCAGGAAGCTCGGCGCCCTGATAATACGCCTTTCACACATACAGAATATCGAGCCCGCCCAAGCCCAGGCGCTCGCGCGCAGGCTGCCCATGCGCGTGCTGGCCGCGGCGCTGAAAGGCTCCGCCTACGCCAAGCCTTTCACCGCGAAACTGACCGGCGGCATGCAGGAGCGCTTCCAGCAGGAACTGGACCTGACCAGGGACCTGCCCGCAGAAGCTTACAAGGCCGACCGCGCGAAAGTGGTGGAGACTATGCGGGTGATGATAAAGGAAGGCTTTATAACGCTTAAGCCGCACGGGGCGCCTTCTCTGATCCCCGCCGGAGCCAAGCCAGCGGCGGCGGCGCCCGGAGCGAAAGCCCCGCTCCCCGCGGCCAAACCCTGAACGAGCCAGAGAGGTAAACCACAATGGACCTGATGACATTTTTCGGCGGCATCCTCGGCATAGGCGTTATCGTATTCGTCCTGTCCGCCGGCGGCATGCTTAGATTCCTGCTTAACTGGGAAGCCATCGTGCTCATCTTCGGCGGAACCCTGGGCTCAGTGATGATAGCCTACCCCTGGGCGGCGCTGCAAAGGACGAAGTACTCCAACCTCAAGGTCCTCTTC
>JAVHPG010000228.1:0-8016 GCA_036170455.1 Elusimicrobiales bacterium | reverse complement strand
ACCCTCTCGGAAGGCGAGGCTTGCGTAAGCGCCGAGCCTGAGAGCGGGAGTTGCGAGCACGGTGTGCGAGACAACGTTTTTGCGTTCCTGCCACCTTGGCGACCGGCTCGCCTGTGCAGACCAAATCATGGAAAAAGCCCTTATTATAGAAACCCCCCCGCTTGACGTGTACGGGCAGATGGCGGCGGACGAGGCGCTTTGCGAGACTATGCCGGCGCCTTATTTACTGCGTTTTTATAATTGGAAAGAACCTGGGGTTACTTTCGGCTACTCGCAGCGGCGGAAAGCGGTGGTTGAAGCCATGGAAGCCGCGGGTTGCACAATAAAGTCGGTCACACGCAGACCCACAGGCGGCGGGATAGTTTTCCACGAGACCGACCTGACCTTCTCCTTCATCTTCCCCTCCCACGGCGTCTATTTCGAGCCCGGCAAGACCTATGACCGCCTGCACCGCGCCATAACCGCCGAATACTCCCGGCAGGGGATCGCCTTCGACCTCCTCAGTGAAAAGACCAAAGACTACGCGGTGAACGACCCGGTCATGAGCTGCTTCGCCAAACCGGTCAACATGGATATATTGTATAATGGAAAAAAAGTACTTGGAGGGGCGCTCCGCAAGTTCGGAGGACATATGCTCTACCAGGCCTCCTTCCAGGCCCCGGACGCGCGCAGCAGGCCGGCCCCGCACAGGAACGCGGTGATCAAAGCTTTAGGCGGGGAATTCGGCCTGGAGTGGGAAGCAGTCGAGATACCGGAAGAATCCCTCTCGAAAGCCGGGGCGCTGGCGGAAACCAAGTACCGCACCCCGGAGTGGAACGGGAGAATATAGTTTACTGGAGGAAACATGATAGCTTTTGTGCTTTGCAAACTCGTGGCCGGCCTTGAACAGAAAGCCGTGCAGCAGATAAAGAACATACGCGGCGTGAAAGACGTCTACATGACCTTCGGCGGCTGGGACGCCATCCTGGTGACCGAATCCGACACCATCGACAAACTGAGCGGCCTCATCGTGCGCGAAGTGCGCGGCATCCACGGGGTGCAGACCACCGAGACGCTGGTCACCACCAACATTTAACTTTCTCCGGGGTTTAAGGGAAAAATGGAAAATAATTCCGTATTCGGCAAGCCCGCCGACAAGCTGATCCTGATCGTCGACGACGACGATTCGGTAAGGGAACTCCTCGAGTTCATTGTCAAGAAAGAAGGCTTCCGGATCGATAAAGCTTCCGACGGCGAAGAGGCGCTGAGCAAGGCCCGCACCACCAACCCCGACCTGATACTCCTGGACCTGATGCTGCCCAAGTTCGGCGGCTTCGAGATACTCCGCGAACTGCAGAGCGACGATACGGGCACTATCCCGATAGTCATCATAACCGGGCGCTATACCGACCGCTCCACCTCCGACATGATCAAGCAGGAGCCCAATGTGCGGGATTTTATAGAGAAGCCGGTGAAGCCCCAGATACTGACTTCCCTGATCCACAAACTCCTTAAAACCCAGCCTGTGCTGAGGAAATAGAGGCGCTGACCTATGCCCCTGAAGCGCCCGAAGGCCTGGATCGCCATAGCGGTCCCGGCCTTTTTTCTGCTCGCCGCCGGGGACCTGGCGCTGCGCTCGCGCGGCGCACTGCTCAGGGCCGGGCAGGAAGAGTCCTGGCGCGACAACCCCGGCGCTAAAAAGGCCTATTTCGAAAACCTTTACTCGCGTAAATACGCCGCCGGCCGGGACGCCGGGAGGGAGTCCGCCGAAACCGCGGCCAGGGCGGCGGACCTGAGAGCCGCGGAGCTGGAATTCCGCGTCTCCGAAAGCTCCGCGAAAATGGCCTATGTCTGGTACAAGACCGCCGCGCAGGATTTCTACCTGCCGGTCAACCCCTGGGCCGACAAGGCCCGGGCCAGGCTCCCCGCCGCGCTGGCCGCCTGGCGCGCCGAACTGGAAGCAAAAGGCGTTAAAGTTGAAGATTGGATGATAAAGTAGGCCGCCCCCTGACCCCGCGTAATGCGAGCGATCAAACCACTCATAGGAATAGCACTTGCGCCGGCCGCGCTGGCCGCGGCCTGGACCACGGCTGCTATCCTGGCCCCCGCGCTGGGCAAATTCAGCGTTACCCTGCCCCTGCTCTGCGGAGCGCTGGCCTGCCTGCTGTTCCATTGGGGCGGCCGCGGAAAGGGCCTGTACGTAACGGCCCACGAACTCACCCACGCGCTGGCCGCGGTGTTCAGCGGAGTGCGGGTGAGGAAGATCTCGGTAAAGAAGCACAGCGGCTACGTGCTTCTTGATTCGACTAACGCCTTCATCTCCCTGGCCCCCTATGTCATCCCCCTCTACACCCTCGCCGTGGCGGCTGTGTATTGGCTGGCAGGGCGCTTCTGGGACGCGGCGCCGCTGAGGCCCTGGTTCCTGGCCGCGGCCGGCTTCACGCTGGCCTTCCACCTGCTGCACACGGCGGACATCCTTTCCGGCCCGATCCAGAGCGATCTGAAGAAGGCCGGCGGCCCGGTATTCTCGATCCCGCTCCTCGTCCTGCTCAACTGCCTGGGTCTGGCCGCGGCGCTTAAAATGCTTTTTCCGGGGCTCCTTAACATGCGGGCCTACTCGGCGCGAGTTCTCGAAAACCAGGGCGAGGCCTACAGGGGGATCCTCTCCGCCGCCGAATACGCCTTCAATACTGCTAAAATATACTTTACCCGATGAATCTTTTCAGGCAGATACTGGTCAGGATAATTTTCCTGCCGATCATACTGGCGGCCGGCATAGCGGTAGCGGCCCTGTTCACGCTCAGGATAATGTTCACGCCGGCCGACCTCGAGTCCATAGTCACTAACCAGCTCCAGAAAACGCTCAAGCGCCCCGTGCATATAGAGTGGGCCAGGCTTTCCGCCACGGGGGAGATAAAGATAAAGGGCCTGCGGGTCACGGAGCCGGGGCCGGAAACCGTGGAGTTTATCAGGGCGGAATACATCTACGCCACCTACCGCCTCATGCCCCTGCTGCAGCACAAGCTGGTGATAGACAGCGTAATGCTGATCTCCCCCGCGATAGTGCTGATCAAGCGCGCCGACGGGACCTGGAACCTCGGGGACATCTTCGCGTCCTACCGCAAGAGCCCCGGGAAAAACTTTCTCGACGAGGTGGCCAGGGCCGAGATCAAGGACGGGGAAGTCTCGGTGCGGTATATAAAATCCGGCGCCCGCCACTCTTTCGAAAACCTTAACCTGGTCCTTACGGACTTCAAGCCCGGAGCGGACACGCCTTTTAACGCCTCCCTTTCCCTCAAGAGCACCGGTTTTAAGCGGCCCGTGCGCGGGAGGCTTTATACCGAAGGCACGATAAATTTCGCGGGGTTCAAATGGGACAAAGCCGCGGTGAAGGACCTGAGGGCGGACCTTACCCTGATGAACAAGACCGTCAGGTTCACAGGCGGTATCAGCAATTTCCGCCACCCGGAAATAGCCCTCAAAGCGGAGACGCCGTCCTTCAAGAACACCGACCTCGCCTATCTTTTCAATTCGCCGGCGGCTTTTACCGCGCCGCGCTCCTACTGGGATATTTCCGCGGTCATTACCTCCTCGAGGACGGCGGAACTGCGCCTGCTGACGAGGCCTCTGAACATAAAGGCGGAAGGCTCGTTCGACCTCTCGAAGTCGACCCTTGCCTACGCCTTTACTATCTCCGCCCCCCCGTTCGACCTCGGGCAGCTGAAGCGCTACGGGACCTCGCTCCCCATAGACTCGCCGGCGGGCAGCGCCCAGATCCGCCTCAAGCTGGCGTCCAAAAACGGGAAGCCTTCGCTGACCAGGGTTTTCGCGAACGCCTCCGGCGCCGGTTTCAAATACAGGAAGCTGGGCGCGGCCGGGCTGAACCTGTCCGCCCTGATGTCGGACAATTTCGCGAAGAACAGCCTCACCTCCACCGGGGGCAGGCTGACCCTGGGCGGCGGCAGCCTGAGCGGACTGAAGCTCGATACCGAGATCTCGAAAGACGAGCTGATGTTCAAATACTCGGGCAAATTCAACAGCGGGCCAGTAAAAGGCCGCGCGATAGTGCGCCGCCCCTTTACCGCGCAAAGGACGGTGGACTTCACCGGCTATTCCGCCGACCTGCTGTTCTCCGAATTAAAGAACCTGGTCTTCGATATCAAGGAACTGCGCGGGCCGCGAGTAGGCATGAAAGAATCCGAGTCCGAGCTGGTCTGGCTTAAGACCCTCAAGAACTCAATCCCGATCGGCTATTCCTCCTTCAAACTGCTCTACAAGGCGGACCATTTCAAGCACCAGTACCTGGACGCGGCTGACTTCTACATAGCGGCCTCCCTTAAGAACATAGCGGGGGACATCTCCGGGATAAAAGGGGATATCTCCATCAAATCCGGCGCCGGGACCTTCTACGACGTGCAGAAAACCTCCGAGCAGGACCGCATCTACTATATCTTCTCAATGCCGCTGATCTTCATCCAGCGCATGAACCGCAGGGGCGCGCTCAGCTTCGGCTACAAGGTGGACAACATCTCCTTCAATTCCATCGGCGGGGACTATTCCATGAACGAGGGCAAGGTGGAGATAAAGAACTTCTACATGGACGGCAAGGAATTTTCGGCCACCGCTTCCGGCCAGCTGGACTTTTCCAACGAAACTATGAAGGTAAAAATTTATACAATATCAGGGAAGTATGATTCGATGGGGAGCCTGCCGGAGGCCCTCACGGACGCGAGCGGCAAGCCGGCGCTGGCTTTCATCATAGAAGGCAAAATGACGAAGCCGGAGTTCACCATGATCAGCCCCAAGGAAAGCGGGCGCATCATCAAGGAAGCCGCGAAAAAAGGCGTGGCCATAGATTTCGCCAGGATAAACAGTTTCTCAGGAGGAAAGCAATAATGTCCAAACTAGGAAAATTTGACGTAGTCGGGCTGCTGCAGGAACACGGCGCCATACTCAACGGGCATTTCCAGATCCCGTCGGGCTTCCATACCCAGACCTATATCCAGCCCTCGCTGGTGCTGCAGTACCCGCACCTGGCGCAGAAGGTAGCCAAGGAGATGGCGGCCAAATTCCCGCAGGAAATTAACGTGGTCATCTCCCCCTCGGTCGGCTCCATGGCCATCGGCCAGGAAGTCGCGCGCGTAAAAAAAGCCCGCTCCATCTTCACCGAGAAGATCAACGGCGTGATGGTGCTCAAGCGCGACTTCAAGATCTCCGAGGGCGAGCGCGTGCTGGTGGTGGACGACGTCCTGAACACCGGCCGCCTCTGCAGCGAGGCCATCAATCTTGCCCGCGGCTACGGCGCCAAGGTCATAGGCATCGCGGCGATAGTCGACCGCTCCACCGGCGACCTGACGCTGAACGTGCCGGTGCGCGGCCTCATCTCCTACCCGCTCCAGCTTTTCCCCCCGGATAACTGCCCGCTCTGCAGGCAGAAGCTTCCGCTGACCATCCCCGGCACCGCCGGGCACCACCAGCACGGCGAGTAATAAGGCAAAGCGGCCGGCGGCCGTTTCCCTGTTTCGCTTATTATGAAAACCAAGTGCATCGCCCTGCTATCGGACTTCGGCACGTTCGACCCTTTCGTGGCCGCGATGAAGGGCGTGCTGCTGTCAAAGGCCCCCGGCCTTTCCATCATCGATATCACCCACCAGATACCTCCGCAGGACATCAAGACGGCGGCCTTCTACCTGATGGCGGCCATGCCGTATATGCCCAAGCACACCCTGTTCCTGGCCGTGGTTGACCCGACGGTGGGCACGGGCCGCGGGATAATCTGGGCCCGCACCGAGAACTACCAGTTCATCTCCCCCGACAACGGCCTGATCAGCTGGGTGGAACAGAAAGAGAAGATCAAAGAGGCCCGCTTCATAAGCAATTCCTCCCTGTTCATGGAGAGCATCAGTTCCACCTTCCACGGCCGAGACATCATGGCGCCGGTGGCCGCCGCGATAGCGAAGGGCCTGCCGGAAAAAAAGATCGGCCCCGTCTTCAGCGAATACCGCCGCTTCCCCTTCCCCCAGCCGGAGAAAGCCGGCAACAGGATAACCGGCCAGGTCATAGCCATAGACCATTTCGGCAATGTGATCACTAATATCAAGCGCAGCTACCTTAACGCCAGGGCGGTATTCAATATCTCCGACCGCATGCTGAAAGGGATCAAGCTCACTTATGCCTCGGTCCCGGAAGGCGAAGCGATGGCCCTCATGGGGTCCTTCGGCTTCCTTGAGTTCTCCGTGCGGAACGGCAGTTTCGCCCTCGCCTTCGAAGTAAAAATCGGCTCCCCCGTGGAAGCCATAGTCTCACTGGACGAATAGAATTATGACAAACCTCACACTACGCTCCGGCGCCGTAAAGCGCCGGGCCCATGGACATCTCTGGGTTTTCTCCAACGAACTGGAAGTGGTAGACACCACTATCCCGCCGGGAACCATCTGCGGCCTGGTTTATCCCACCGGCAAACCCGCCGGCGTGGGCTTCTTCAACCCGAAGAGCCTTATAGCGCTGCGCCTGCTGGCCCAGAACACGCTGGAACTGCCGAAGGACTTCCTGAAGGACCGCCTTGCCGCCGCCCTGGACTACCGAGAAGCCCTCGGGGTCTCGCGCGCCTGCCGGGTCTGCTTCGGAGAATCCGACGGCCTGCCCGGCCTTGTGGTGGACCGCTACGGAGACGCCGTAGTGGTGGAGATCCTTTCGGCCGGCATGGAGCTGCTGAAGGAAGAGATCACCGCCGCCATCACCGACCTGATGCGGCCCCGCGGGATCTTCTACAAGAACACCCACCAGTTCCGCGAGCTCGAAGGGCTCAGGTCCTACGAAGAGACGGCCTTCGGGGTCATGCCCGAAAAAGTGAAGATAAACGAGAACGGCCTGGACTATTGGGTGCCAATGGCGGGCGCGCAGAAGACCGGCTGGTACTTCGACCAGCGCGAGAACCGCGAGGCCCTCGTCCCGTTCTTCAAAGGGCGCAAAGTGATGGACCTCCACACTTACCTCGGGGCTTTCGCCATAACCGCCGCCAAGGCCGGCGCCGAGGCCGTCTGGGGCATCGACTCCTCGGAGAAGGCCATAGAGCTGGCCGAGGAGAACGCGGCGCTCAACAAAGTAGAGAAGAAGATAATCTTCAGAAAGGAAAAGGCGGAGCGCATCCTGGAGGCCCTGGAGGCGGGGCAGCTGCCGGAGACGCCGGACTTCATCCTGCTCGACCCGCCCAATATCGTGCGCAACAAGAAGCATTTGCCGCAGGCGCTGAAGATGCTGGGCCGCATGGCCGGCGCCGCAATAAAAGCGCTGCCGCGCGGCGGCTACCTGGCGGTCTCCACCTGCTCGCACCACATCTCGAGAGGGATGTTCATGGAAACGCTCTCAGGAGCGGCTTCCCGCGCGGGAAAGAAGGCTATGCTGGTAGAGATGCGCGGCCAGGCCAAGGACCATCCTATACTGCTCAGCATGCCCGAGACGGAGTACCTGCACTTCGCCCTGCTCAGGATAGTATAGCCGCGCGCCAGAGACAAATAAAAAGGGCCCGGAAGGGCCCTTTTTACGTTTAAGGCGCGGGAGCTAAATAATACTTTTTACGACCTTAAGTATCTCCGTTTTGCTGGAAGGCTTGGTAATATAGGTTTTGGCCCCGTAGCTTATGGCCTGCTGGATCTCGTTTATGCTGCCCTCTACGGTGAGCATCACGACGGGCACGATCCTGGTGACCTTGTCGGACTTGATCTCTTTGCAAGCCTTCAGACCGTCCATGACCGGCATGTGTATATCCAGCATCACCAGCGCCGGGAGTTCTCTGCGCGCCATCTCCACGGCCTCAAGCCCGTTCTCCGCCTGCATGACGGTATAGCCCTCGCTTTCCAGCATGGTGGCGAGCAGCATACGCATGTCCGAGTCATCGTCGGCGATAAGGATCTTATTGTGGAGGGGCATAGACCGGGCTCCTGAAAGGAAATTTGCCGCGGGTTGGGATCGAACCAACGACACCTGGTTTTTCAGACCAGTGCTCTACCACTGAGCTACCGCGGCAAAAGGTGGTAA
>JAVHPG010000227.1:0-8043 GCA_036170455.1 Elusimicrobiales bacterium | reverse complement strand
ACCCGCTTTTGGCGGGTTTTCGCTTCCCCATATTACGGGGAGTTTTTGTCGGAGGTCGCCTATGGCTGACGTCCGAACATATTGTAGCAGACAGGTCTTGACTTGTCAAGGGACTTTCTTATCTTTCCAGACGCCGTAAGTGACCACGAACATAATATTAAAGCTGTCCGCAGAATCCAGGCTTAAATTGGCTCCTTTCATGTTGAAGATATGATGCCAGCGCAGGTCCAGGCCGGCCATGGTTTCCCACCAGAAAGGGTACGAGACCCCCCCGCCCAGATTGATCCCGCCGCTTGAGCCTGAATCCGAACCGAACCGGATCCCCGCGGAGGAGAAAGGCTGCTGCTTCCACTGGTAGATCCCCGCTCCAAGTATGCCGTAATACTGCTTGTCTCCCTGGGGAAAAGAGGCTTTCAAAAAAGGCGTAAGGGAAAAAACCTTCAGCTGCAGGTCGCCTAGGACCCGGTGCCGGTAGCCCGTGGAATAGGAAGACTCTACCCCCAGGCTCAGCAGGGAGTCGATCCTTTTTGAAGCCGCTAGGCTGAGCGCGTGAGAAGGCTTGAACCCCGCTTCCGTATCGCCCCAGTGCCCGCCGAAAGGCAGCGACCAGCCATAGCCGCCGGAAATATAGCCGGCGAGATAGCGCGTCGGCTCCGGCAGGTCCCCCAGGTCGGGGAGGTTCTGGGCGCCGGCCGGCAGAGCGCAGGCGGCCAGAAGCAGGGCAAGGAGCAGTCTCATCTGACCGCCCCGGGCACTACGCCTATCCCTGCTTTCACGCGGTCGAGGGAGTAGACCCCGTCTTTCGAAAGAAAGGAAGCGCCGCGCATCCCGCTGTCTTTTATAAAGAAAGGCGTATCCAGGTCTATAAAATCGAAGCCGCCCAGCCCGCCGGCAAAATGCGCCGCCGCCGCGGAGGCCAGCTCGCTCTCGACCATCTCCCCCATCATAAGCTTGATGCCGGAGGCGCGGGCCAGCGCCCAGACCTCGCGCGCCCGCAGGAAGCCGAGCTTGGTGAGCTTTATATTAACGGCGGTCACGGCTTTTTTTCGGATAAGGTTGAAGACGTCGTCGAGGGAATAGGCCGACTCGTCCGCGCAGACCGGCATGGGCAGGCGCTTCGAAAGCCAGGCCAGCCCGTCGATATCGTCCTTGGGCACCGGCTGCTCCAGCACCTCCGGCCGGATCCCGCGGCGCGCCAGGTCCTTTATGAATTTCTCGGCTTCGCGCGCGCCGTAGGCGCAGTTCGCGTCAAGATAAATAGCGCAGCCCGGCGCCGCTTTCTTCACCGCTTCGAGGCGCCTGAAATCCTCGTCCATGTCGGAGCCGGTCTTCACCTTGAAAATACGGAAGCCGCCGCGCCGCATCTTCAGCGTGAAGTCGCAGGCCGCGGCCGCGCCGCCTATCACCACGGTGATATCCGTCTTCAGGCGCGGCGCTTTCCCCCCGAAAAATTTATAAAGCGGGACGCCCTGCAGGCGCGCAGCCAGGTCCAGCAGGGCCATCTGCGCGGCGGCCAGGGCGGCCCTGTTGCCGTCCAGGGCGCCTTCCAGCAGGCACATCGCGCCCAGGTAGTTGGCCGCGTCGCGCCCCGCCAGGAGCTCCCCCGCCCTGCGCAGGCTCTTGAACGTGCGGGCGCGGGTTTCGCCGGTGATATGCGTGGCGATGGCGGCCTCGCCGAAACCTTTTACCCCACCGGCCGCCTCGAGAGTGAAGAGCACGTTCTCCAGGCTGCGGTGGCTGCCGCTCGAGATCGTAAAAGGGGTGAAGAGCTCGGCGTCGAACTCCCTTACTGAAAACTTTTTTATCACAGAGTCTTTCATAAAGATTTTTCCTTCTCGTCCGTAACCTCGCGGCCCAGTATCATCAGCGCGACCACTATCAGAAAAATAAGCACGCTCTGCGCCAGCAGCAGCCAGGTTCCGGCGGTGGAAGCCGTGTGGCGGATATTCCAGGCGCCCAGCCCGAGGCAGATATTAAGCACGACTATAAAGCCCACGGTCTCCTCCACGCTCATGCCGAGCTTCATCAGCCGGTGATGAAAATGGTCCTTGCCGGCGTATTCGAGCCATTCTTTCACGCTTCTCACGCTGCCGTTGCGCACGCGCGAGATGGTGGTGTAAATAATATCGAAAATGGGGATGCCCAGGATCAGCAGCGGGGTGGAAATGGAGACGGCGGGATTGTCGGTGGCCCAGCTGCCGTAAAGCGCGAGGCAGCCGAGGATGAAGCCGATAAAAGTGGAGCCGGAATCGCCGAGGAAGATCCTGGCGGGGCGCCAGTTCATGCGCAGGAAACCGAAGCAGGCCCCGGCCAGCGCCGCCGAGATGAAGGAAAGCGGGTACTGGTTCGACTTCCAGCCTATCCCCAGGAACAGAAGCGCGCAGACCGCGCCCATGGTGGAAGCCAGCCCGTCTATCCCGTCCATAAAATTAAAAGCGTTTACTATCCCGACCAGCCAGATCACGGAAAGAACGGTGGAAATAGCGAGCCCGAAGGGGAGCTTCGTCGGCAGGCTGAGGTGCAGGCCGAAAAAGGTGACCGAGAGCGCGGCCGCCGTCTGCCAGAAAAGGCGGGTCCGGGCGGAAAGCCCCTTCCAGTCGTCGAAGAAGCCGAGGACGAAAATTATGGTCCCGCCCAGCATGATCCCGTAAATTCCCCTGGAGAACTGCTGGTTGCGGATCAAAGCGGCCATGAAACCCAGGAACACCGCCGCCCCGCCGATGCGCGGCACCGGGGAAACGTGGACTTTGCGGGCGCTGGGAATATCGATGGCCCCGATGCGCCCGGCCAGCCAGGCGCTGGCGGGTGCCAGCAGGAAGACGGCCGACATTGCGATGAGGAAGATATAGGACCAGCGCAGCCCCTCGGTCCAGGTCCAGGCCGAAAAGCCGCCCGACGGGAGCAGCGCCAGGAGCAGCGCCAGGACGACAAAGGAGAAAAAACCTCCCTCTCGCTGTATCATTTGCAACCCAGCAGATGGTCCAGGAGCAGGCGGCGGGAGACGAAACCTTCCGCGTATTTCACCCTGTCCTGGTAGCCGCGGAAGATGGCCGCGGCCTTGGCGCTTTCCACGATGGAGAGATTTTTCACCCGGGTCTTGTAGACCTGGGAGCTGTGGCATTTCAGAAGCGCCACCTTTTTAGCGATGACCGGGCCGATATCCGTGAAAATGCCCGGGTTGAAATCCATGGTCGTTGGCACTTCATAGAAAAGCAAATTCTTCATGTAGCGCGCCGCGGTCTCCACCGCCAGGGCCACGTTGCGGTGGTCCTGGTGCGTGTCGGAGGAGTGGTTCACAAAAACGAGGTCGGGCTTTATCGCCTCTATGCGCTCCTCCACCGCGCGGATAAGGTCCCGGTTAAGGGTCACGCCGGTATCCTCGAAGCCGCCCCAGTGCAGTTTCGCCTTCAGCATCGCCGCCGAACGCTCCTGTTCGGCCTGGCGCAGCTGCGGGTCGCCGCCGACCGAGCCGCAGGTCATGACAAGCATGTGTATCTTATGGCCTTTCCGGGCCAGCTTGTAAAAAGTCCCGCCGCAGCCTATTTCCAGGTCGTCGGGGTGCGCTCCGATTCCGAGTATTTTCATAAAGTTCAGGGCCTTCCCGCAGGAATTACCTGCTGCTTTCCACGCCTTCCGTCACCAGGGCTTCCGTTATCTCGTGCTCACCCTTTGAGAAAGCCGCCAGCATGCTCATATTGGCGAGATTGTTTATCCACCGCGGTATGCCGCCGGAGCGCTCAAAGATCAGCTCCAGGGCTCTCCCGTTAAAGATATTCTCAGTGAGACCCGCCACTTCGAGGCGGTGCGCGATGTATTTCACTGTCTCCTCGTAATCAAGCGGCTTGAGATTGTAGCTTAGCGTCACGCGCTGGCTGAACTGCTTGTTTGAATCCAGCTTCTCTTTCAGCTCCGGCTGGCCGCTCAGGATCAGCGTCAGGAGGAAGCGCGTCTCGGTCTGGAAGTTCATCAGCAGGCGCAGTTCCTCGAAAACATTTTCGTCGTTGATCAGCTGGGCTTCGTCTATGGCTACCACTACGTGCTTGCCGTCGTGCATCGTGTCCTGGAGGAAGCGCTCTATCCCCATCAAAACGTCTTCCTTCCTGGCGGGGACATTATAGCCGGTAAAATTATGGAGGATTATCTTGAGCAGCCCGAGGTCGTCCAGGCGCGGGTTCTGCACGAAGGAGAAAACATAGCCCTTCTTCCGGAACTGCCGCTCCAGGGCCTTCAGGATGAGGGTCTTCCCGGTGCCGTAAGCCCCGGTAATGACCGCGCAGGCCTTCTTCTCCTCCACTACGTAGGAAAGCCGCGAGAAAGCTTCCTCATGGTTCTCGGATTCAAAGAAAAATTCGGTATCCGGGGTATTCTCGAAAGGGAGTTTCTTCAGGTTCCAATGCTTCTGGTACATGATCAATATTTAAATATATATAGGGACGGAAAGCAAGAAAGCAAAAAAGGCGGCCGGTAGACGCAGGGCGCGCCCGGGTGAGTGATTATACAGGCATAACCGGCCATGACCCAGCCGGAAGGGAAAGGCCTCAGCCAAGTTTTTTCCTGAGGTAATCCGCGCGGAAAGCGTCGCGCTCCGCGGGGCTGAGCTCCCGCCCGGCCGCCGCCTGGATATGCGCGGGCTGCATCAGCAGCGTCACCTGGTTGAAAGTGCTGAAATCCAGCCCCATGTCCCAGCCCATGGCGGCGCCCATGCGGGCGAGCGAAATATTCTGCATGAATTCTCCGTAGGAGAGGCTGCGGGCGTGTTTCAGCAGGCCCAGCGCCCTGTAGACGGTGTCCTCGGTCTTAAGCTTCAGCGGGGCTTTCAGCAGCGTCTCCCTGGCGGAGATCTCCTGGCGTATCAGGTTGCGTATGACGCGGTCGATATTTTTGCAGAAGTCCTCTTCGTCGCGCCCGAGGCATGTGGCGTTGGAGATCTGGTAGAAGTCTCCCAGCACGTAAGTGCCCTCCCCGTAGATGCCTCGAGCGGTAACGCCGAGGTGGGAGAGGCTTTCAAGTACCTGCGGCATCTGTCCCAGCCGTGAAAGCGCGGGCAGGTGGGCCAGGCAGGAAACCCTCATCCCGGTGCCTGTGTTGGTAGGGCAGGCGGTCAGGAACCCGAACCTGGGACGGAAGGCGAAAGGCAGCTCCCGCCCGAGCGCCTCGTCCAGCTTCAGGGCGGCCTTGAAAGTCTCGTCGATGGCGAAGCCGGCGTTGAGGCACTGCAGGCGCAGGTGGTCCTCTTCGTTTATCATCGCCGAGAGGTCCTCGTCGTTGGCCACTACGGCCCCGGCGGGCAGCACGGCGGAGGCCAGGGCGTGCGAGACGTGGTGCCTCTCCACGAGAAAGCGTTTGTCGAGCGAGCCCAGAGTTTCGATCTTTAGGTAGTGGCCTTTAGGGAACAGGCCGGTCGCTTTCGCGGCGCCCAGGGCCAGGCGGCGTATTTGCGCCAGCTGGCGCGGCTCGGCGCGGTTTGGAAAAGGAAAGCTCTCCAGGTTGCGGGCGAAGCGCACCCGGGTGGAAAAGATCATGTCCGGCCAGGCGCCGCGCGCATTGGCCCAGGTCACGTAGGGGCGGAAAGTTTTAATCGAGTCCACGCGGCCCCTCCAGCTGCTTTATGGCGTCCCGCAGGCGGGCCGCTCCTTCGAAATCCTCTTTTGCCACCGCGTCCTGCAGCGCGGCGCGCAGGTCCTCGAGGCGCCGCGCGGTTTCAGCCTTCGAGAGCTTGAGCGCGGGCGCTCCGTGGTAGGCGCGCCCCAGATGCTGCGAAGCGCCGTGGATCCTGGACATCAGCTCGCCTAGCTGCGCCTCGAAACTGTGGTAACAGCCGGGACAGCCAAGCCGGCCGGTCTCTTTAAATTCGGAATATTTAAGGCCGCAGGCGCCGCAGCGGAGGGTCTTTTTTTCGGGCGGGAGAAAATCCTTGAAATAGCCGCTCATATTCCCGACGATGTCGGAGATATTGAAGGCGCCGGTCTCAAGGCCGAACCCCATCCCCTTCTTCGCGGCGCAGGCCGGGCAGAGGTGCAGCTCCGTAACCTTGTTGTTTACGGCGAGCTTGAGAAAAACGGCCGCGTTCTTCTCGCGGCATTCCTCACACAGCATTCGTCAGCTTCCCCCCGCCCATGCGCAGCATCCTGTCCGCGCGGCGCGCTGCCTCTTCGTTGTGGGTCACCATCAGCACCGCGGAGCCCTCGCCGGCCGCGCGCTTCAGGTCGTCCAGGATCACGCCGGAATTGTGCCGGTCCAGGTTACCCGTCGGCTCGTCGGCTATGAGCAGGGCCGGGTTGTTGCGCAGCGCCCGCAGCATGGCCGCGCGCTGCTTCTCCCCGCCGGAGATCTCCATCGGGAATTTATCCGCTATGACCCCGAGGCCGAAGCGCTTCAGCAGTTCCAGCCCGCTGCCGGGCACGCTCCCGCCCAGCAGCCGGGCGGGCATCTCTATATTTTCGAGCACCGTAAATTCCGGCAAAAGGGAATCGAACTGGAAAACGAAGCCTATATTCTTGAGGCGCAGCACGGCCCGCTCGGCCTCGTCCAGGTCCTCCAGCCGCCGGCCGAACAGCTTTATTTCCCCGCTGTACGTGTCGTCCAGCAGGCCGATGATATTGAGGAAGGTGGACTTGCCGGAGCCCGACGGGCCCACGATAGAGACGAACTCCCCTTTCGAAATGGAGAAATCGAGCTCCTCGAGCACGATTATCTGCTCGTGCCCCTGGGTGTAGGCCTTGCTCAGCCCGGAGATCTCGATGATCTTATCCATAGCGTATCGCGTCTATCGGGCTCACTTTCGAAGCCCGGAGGGCCGGGTAGACCGAGCTCAGCATGCACAGGGCGTAGCTCACCGCGGCGGTGGCCAGGATGTTCCAGAGCTTAAGCTCGACCGGGACCTTCGTGACGTAATAGATGTCCGCAGGCAGCTCCACCACCGGGTAAACCGAGATGAAGACCGAGATCCCGACGCCGAGCAGCACGCCGAGGGTTATCCCCGTAAGCGCTATCAGATTTCCCTCCCAGAAGAAGACTCGCCGGATGAACCCCGGCCCGGCGCCCAGCGCGCGCAGGATGCCGATATCGCGCAGTTTCTCCACGCTCATCATAAGCAGGTTGGAGGCGATATTGAAAGTGGCCACCAGGATTATCAGCGCCAGCACCAGGGACATCACGAATTTCTCCAGCTTCAGCGCCGCGAAAAGGGTCTGGTTCATGTCGGCGTAGGTTTTCACCGTGTACGAGAAACCCAGCGTCTTGCGCAGGTCGGCGGCGGCCGCGGGCGCCGTATTTATATCTTTCAGGCGCACGCCCACGCCGTTAGCCCCGCCGCCAAGCCCGAAAAAATCCCCGGCCGCGCTCCTGGAGCAGTAGGCCATGGTATTGTCGAATTCGTAATAGCCGGTGCGCACAAGGCCGGTTACTTTGAACTTCCTCATTTTGGGCAGGATGCCCATCCCGGTGGAGGCGCCCTGCGGGGAGACCAGCACGGCCTCGTCTCCGATCCAGAGCCCGAGGTTCTTCGCGAGTTCCTCGCCGAGGACCAGCGACGGCAGGGCGCCCTTGGACGGGTTTTCTTCCCACCACGCCCCGCGCGTGAGGGAATTTTTCAGGTTATTCACATTGAATTCGGAGGCCGTATTAAACCCTTTCACCACCACTCCGGAGGAGCGGTTGTCGAAAGTAAGGATGGCCTGGCCGAGGACGAAAGGGGACTCCGCCGCCAGGCGCCCGTCGCGCTCGAGCGCGGCGCGCACGACCTCGAGGTCGCGCTGCTGGATGCGGCCGTAGATGTTGATATGCGCCTGCGCGTCCACTATCTTTTTTTTGATGTCCGACTGGAAGCCGTCCATGATGGCCAGCGTCACGATGAGCGCCGCTACGCCCAGCGCCACCCCGGCTACGCCGATAAAAGTGGTTATCATAACGAAGAGGCCCTTCCTCTTTGCAAGCAGATAACGCCGGGCGATGAAGAATTCTGTGGACATATAGCTCTGGAGTTATATTAACGTGAACCAGGCGACACGGGGACCGGAACGCAAAACCGGCGTCGCGCACACC
>JAVHPG010000226.1:0-1686 GCA_036170455.1 Elusimicrobiales bacterium | reverse complement strand
TAGGAGCCGTGGATCGGTGGGTTAACGGGGCATCTACCGTTCAACCCCGACCCCCAAGGCAAAAATAAGAGGGTCCGCCCAATTGGTCGGAAGCGCACATATTGATATCCGGAGGATTTATGGAAAAACGGTTAATGAACATCCGCGAACTAGCTGCGTATCTAGGAACACCCAAAGGGTCAATCTATACAATGGTGTGCTTGAGGAAGATACCACAGGGATGTATTGTAAAACTTGGGAGGGCCTTAAGGTTTGAAAAAGAAGCAATAGACAAATGGATTAACGAGAAGAGGTCTTCCCCCGAGGTTTAGGGTTAGCCACAGGCTCTTTAAATTTCAAATACTTACAAAGAGCCTTCTTTATGATCCAGGATGCGCTACGGTCTTTTGCTATGGATGCAGACTTAAGCGAGTCTTCCAACTCAGGAGAGATCAGGAATGACATATAACGATATTTTTTCTCCTGCATGGAAAAACTTTACTTTATATAATACCCTATGGCAATATATTTGATTCTGATATAATATATCTATGGAGATATTCAAGAAGCAAGGGGCTTGGTGGATTGATTACAGGATCGATGGCCACCGCGTACGGGAGAAAATCGGCCCGACATGGAGTCTTGCCAAAGAAGTTTTGCATAAGCGGTTAACAGAAAAAAGCGAGAGCAAGTTCTTTCCCGAACGTGCCGCCAATAACACGACGTTCCAAAAGATAGCGGATAAATATGTGGAGTTGCATGGACAATATCTTAAGTCTCACACTTGGAAATGGATGCTGCCCAAGATAGCCGCTGTTTTCGGAAAGCGGAAGATCAACGATATTAAGACGGGAGAAATTCAACAGTTCTATAACGAGATAACCAATCGGACCAGTGCGGCCAACGCTACACGCCACCTAGTAATTATCTGCGCTATTTTCAACAAAGCTCTTGCCTGGGGTGACTTTTATGGCAGAAACCCCTGCCTAGGAGTAAAAAAAGGCCGGCAAGCAGCCAACCGCCTGCGCTACCTTACTCTTGGCGAGATAAGAATACTGCTCAAATACGCCCCGGCGCGCCTCTATCCCGTACTGGTCTGCGCCCTGCTGACAGGTATGCGTCGCGGCGAGATATTAAATCTCCGTTGGGAGCACATAGATCTAAACAGCCGTATAATATATATCCTCCAGTCAAAGTCGGGCAAGCCGCGGGAAATCCCAATGGCAAGCCAACTCCGGGATGAGCTTTTAACCATTGGACCGATGGAAAGCGGAATAATTTTTCCACTCCCGATCATTATGCTTCGCAGGTTTTTCGACAAGACACTCAAGGAAGCCAATATAACAGGCTTCCGCTTTCACGATTTACGGCATACCTTCGCCAGCCACTACATCATGAGAACACACGACCTGCCAGCCTTACAGGGCATCCTGGGGCACTCTACGCCCGCTATGACCATGCGCTATGCACATTTGAGCCAAGGGCACCTAGCCTCCAACATGGCAGCATTTGAGTCAACAATGCCTGTAAAACAGCTGGTTTTAACCCAAGATATCACTCTGGATGGACACCCAGGTGGACACCAAGCCATTTCTGCCATCACAATTTAAATGTTTGGACACCCCCCTTTTCTATTGGTAGAATGTATTGTCTTACCGCGCGGTTAGCTCAGCGGTAGAGCGCCTCTCTTACACAGAGGATGCCACA
>JAVHPG010000225.1:0-1687 GCA_036170455.1 Elusimicrobiales bacterium | reverse complement strand
TCGTCCACCACTACGGGCGGGTTGCCGGGGCCGGCCGCGATGGTCTTGCAGGGCTTGCCGGAGGTCATGGCGACTTTTACAATGGCCGGGCCGCCGGTCACGATGTTCATATTGGTGTCGGGGTGGGACAAAAGCTGCTTGGTCACTTCCTGCGTAGGCTTGCCCATAGTGCAGACCAGGTTAGCGGGCCCGCCGGCGGCGATTATCGCTTTGTTAAGAATTCTCACGGCGTCGGCCACGCAGCCCTTGGCTGCCGGGTGCGGCGAGAAGACCACGGAATTGCCGGCGGCCAGAATTCCTATAGCATTGCTGATAATGGTGGCCACGGCGTTAGTCGAGGGGGTTATGGCCGCCACCACCCCGAAAGGCGCATACTCCACGAGCGTCAGGCCTTTATCGCCGGTATAGGCCACGGCGCGCAGGTCCTCCACTCCGGGAGTCCTGTCGATGCAGACCATGTTCTTAAGGACCTTATCTTCCACGCGGCCCATGCCCGTCTCGGCCACGGCCATTTCCGCCCAGCGACGGGCATTGGCGCGGGAAACTTCCCGTATGGCGGCTATTATTTTTTCGCGCGCGCCCAGGCCCAGGTCCTGGAAGACGGGCTGCGCCCGCTTCGCGGCAGCCACAGCCTCGTCTACGGTGTCGAACACCGGCCCGCCCGAAGGGGCGGCGGGGGCGGCCTCGGCCTGCGGCGCGAGGTTCCTGACGACCTCGGCCACTATTTTCTTCAATTCTTCTTCGCTGATGGGCATATAAACTCCGCTTACTGCATTTTGCCTACGGATTTGGTGAACACCACTTTGCCTTCTTTCTCTATGGTGTCCACAATGGCGAAAATAGTGCAGTCGACCGGGGTGTTCTCGGTCTTCGAGGTCTGGCGCGCGCTGGAGCCCTGCACCAGCAGGACCAGCTCGCCGGTGCCGGCGCCGACGGCGTCGATGCCGACCAGCGTATTGCCGCGCGGCTTATCGTCAAGACCGACCGGCTGCACCATAAGCAGCTTCGTCCCCACAAGTTTGTCGTCCTTGCGGGTGCATACCACATTACCCACTACTCGTGCGAATAGCATAAATCCTCCGAACTAATCGAAAATCAAGAATCGATAGTCGAAAATCGAAAGCGGGGAACTCGAACTGCCTTTCCTCCGGTCTTCGATTTTCGATCTTCGATTTTCGATTACTTCTTCTTGTTCTCGCTTATGGGCAGCTTGCCTTCGAGATCGCCGTGGGGCTGCGGTATCACGTGCACGCTCACGAGCTCCCCGACTTTCTGGGCGGCGGCGGCGCCGGAGTCGCAGGCGGCGCGGCAGGCGGCCACTTCGCCCCTGAAAAGGATGGTAACAAGTCCCGAGCCGACCTTCTCATAGCCGACTATCTTCACATTGGCGGCTTTCACGGCGGCATCGGCCGCTTCCACGCAGGCCACGAGGCCCTTAGTCTCTATCATTCCAAGTGCGTCCATTGTATCCTCCTGTAGAACCACTTCTTAAATTGCCAAAATTCATACTATATACGCCCCGTCCCCGTTCCTGAGCCCGGCGGCGTTGGCCTCTTCCATGTCGAGATGCAGCTCCAGCGAATAAGCGTCGGAAACGCGGCAGAGCACCCGCTCGTAAATTGTCTCTCTCTCCGTGCCGCGGCCGCAGAGCACGCGCACTTCCTGGCCGTCGTTGACCTTGTAAGCG
>JAVHPG010000224.1:0-8143 GCA_036170455.1 Elusimicrobiales bacterium | reverse complement strand
CTCGATTCTTTGCAGCGCGCGCGGGGAATAATTTTCTGCTTTGTTTAAGTGCGGGCCACCTTGGGAGCAGGAGCGAAGGCGCGTAGTGCCGGGTGGAGCGAAGCGACACAATTCAGTGATCAGGCCCTGCGAACGACCTTCTTAGCGGCAAGGAGCAGTGCGGGGCCGCGCTGCGTGGCCACGACTGCGACGACATCTCGCGGATAAGCTCGGGACTCCTTCGTTAGACCGGATCCTCGGGATGTTGGGCGAAGCAGGTTCGCAATTCGGCCTGGAAGGCACCCTCAGATTTGGAATATTGAACGACAGTCATTAATGGCTGTCGTTTTTTATTTATTCAAGCGCGCAGATAAACTGACGCAGGTTTATCCGATGTAAAATTTTACGCCACTGTTTGCGAATTTATGTATATAATACCCGTATATTCGGAACCGGGCACATCCTTGCTTTCCTCTTGCTAAAACCACGACCTGGGCCGTTAATCGGGGGGGTTATGAACGTTAAGAAAATATTCTTCGCGGCATTCGCTGCCGCTATGCTGCCGGTTTCCGCCGCTTATGCCTCCAGGCTGGATACCCAACTGGAGAAAATAGACAAGCAGTTCGTGCGAGACGCCTCAGCAAAGCTGCCGGACCTCAACCCGGTAACTGTCGCCGTGTTCCCCTTTCAAGCCGACGAAGCGCTGGCCAGGCGGAAGGTGGACGTGGCGGTGGGGGAACTGCTGACCCAGAAGCTTATACGCGAAAACAAATTCAGGCTGCTGGAAAGAAGCCAGCTGGATAACGTCCTGCGCGAGCAGAAGCTGGGGCTGAGCGGCGCTATAGAGAGCGATACTGCCGCGCAGGTGGGGAAGCTCGCCGGCGCCCGGCTGGCCGCTTTGGGAACGGTGACGCGCGTAGGAAAGAATTATCAGATAAGCGCGAAGCTTGTGGACACCGACACTTCCGAGGTAATATCCGTATCTATAGTGGAGGTGGCGGCCGGCGTTTTCGACGAAGAAGCCGCGCGCTACCTGGTACTTGTCCCCGAAACGCAGACCGTGAGCATCTACCTGGCGGTGGGCGCCGCGCCCATGGCGGTGAATAACCTCCCCTCCGCCACAGCCGCGGGCAAGACCGTAGTGCCGGCCAACCTCAGGACCGGGATGAACATGGACAACGGGATTTACGCCGGCATCGGCCTGAAATATTTCCCGTTCTCCAGGTGGGCGGTGGACCTTGCCTTTATGCCCCAGTATAAAATAGGCGACAGCAGGAAATCGGTAGTGACAAACCTGGCCAACACCAGCGGCGCAATGATGCCCGCGCAGGCCGAAGGCAAAATGTTCCGGGCCATGGTGAACCACCAGTTCAGGCTTTCCCGGGGCTTTAACCTTTACGCCGGGGGCGGCTTTATGCGTTTCGAGCTGGACCCGCGGACTGACGAAAAAAGCTACTATCAGTCCGTCAACCTCACCGGCGGCGGGAGCATGAAGATGGCTTCCGATTTCGGCGCGGGGCGCTACAACACGGCCCTGGGCAGCCTGGGCTTCGAATGGAAGCCACAGTCGCGCTTCGGCCTTTCCGTCCTTACCACCTTCCCGCTGACGGCCGCCACCTACAAGTGGGAAGCCGAAATTACCGGCACAGGGACAGAGAAGATTACGGTCTGGGAATTGAGCTATCCTAAGTATATGGCCGAGATCAACCTGTCCTGGTACTTTTAGACGGGAGCGATTCGCCGGATACCGTTAAATACCTGCTGCTGCGAAGCGCCGAAATACTCGTAAAACTCGTCCGCTAATGTCCGGAATCTTTGTATCATAGAAAACGGAAGGAAAGCTCTTTCCGTAAGATCTCACATGAACGAAAACGAACGACCTGCATTCAATCCCAGGCTGGCCTGCCCCTGGCCGCGCAAACCGAGGCTGGTCAATGTAGGCCAGATAGCCCCGGCGGAACTCGACAGCTGGATAATCCACAATGACGATAAGGTCATAGTCGTTAACAAGCCGGGGGACATTATCTGCCACCCGTCCAAGGACGGGCCCTGGTCCAGCCTCGCCGGCGCGGTGCGAGCGCACTTCGGTCTCGCCGCCGCACACCTGGTCTTCAGGCTCGACCGCGAGACCAGCGGCGTGGTGGTGTTTGCCAAGAACCCCGCGGTGGCAAGCCGCCTGCAGACCGCCATGCAGCGGCGGCAGGTGGGAAAAACATACCTTGCGATAATGACGGGAGAATTCTCAGGCCCCGTAACGGTGGACCAGCCTTTGGGCCCCGACGAAGACAGCCCGGTATACGCCAAAACCGGCGTAAGGCCCGACGGGCGGTCCGCGGTGACGCACTTCACCCCGCTTGCCGGCGGAGGCGGGTTCACGCTGGCACGCGTGGTTACCGAAACCGGCCGAATGCACCAGATCCGGGCCCACGCGCAATGGCTGGGACGCAGCCTGGTGGGGGACAAGATTTACGGGCCGGACGCCCGCTGCTACCTTAATTTTCTCGACGACGGCTGGACGCCAGCCCTGGAAGAAAAGCTGCTGCTGCCGCGGCAGGCGCTGCATTGCGCCGAAATAGATCTGCGCAAAGCGGGAATAGAGAGCGTATTCTCGATCCCGCTCCCCGCCGATCTGCGCGCTTTCTGCGCCGCCCGCGGCCTCCCGGTTCCGGCCGGGCTTTGAAATAGATCCATAGCGGACATACCGTTCTTCCTGGCGCTCGCCGGTAGCATTCATTATTGAGAATATGCAATAATATAACTGCTTTGCATCAACATTTAAAAACGGGTTATAAAGGGGATAATAGGATGAAATCGATATTGTTCGTGGCAATGTTCCTGGCCGCGCAGAGCGCTCACTCCGGGATGTTCGACAAAATGATCGCCGCGGCGGCGAAAAAGATGGCCCCCGCGGGCCCTACGACGGATTCTTTAAAGGATGTCGTCATCACGGGCGGCATCGAAAGGAACCTGCCCCCCGCCGAACTGGGCACGATAAACCAGTCCCTGTTCAGCGGCTGGAAAACCGGCGGCGACCTGGTCTCTTTCCTCGTTTCCAAAAAGGGCGGAACCGGCTATTATAAGATAGACGGGACCTTTTCCGTGGACGGGAAGCCAGTGGAATACCTGGCGCTGGCCAATTACACGCTGATCACCGACGAAAAGTCCTCGCCCAGGAAAATCGAGATCGTAACCACGACCGGCGAAAAAGCCAGCTTCACCATCGCGCCGAATAAAAACAAGCTTAAAGTGGTTTCCATCAACGGGGAAAAGAAGAACATCTCCCTCGACCTCACCAAGGACGTCACCATAGAACTGGACGGGGATATTCCCGACGGGACTATGCTGAAGGTCGCCATGGCGGTCAACCAGGTCGGCATAAAATCCCTGATCGACGTCTGCTATCTCCGTTCCGGGTCCAAGATAGTCGTTCCGGCGGCCGCCTTCCGCAACCTGAACTTTACGCCCGCGGGCGGCGCGATGTTCAACTTTAAAAAGAGCTTCCTGGCCGTAGGGTTCGAAACTCTGGAGACCGCTGCCGTGCTCTCCGAAACCCTTCCCTCTTTTCAATACACCAGCGTCTATTCGGACGGCAAGATGGTGGAAGTGAAGACGGAGCCCGAGTTCAATTACGGGCTGACCGCTAAAGGGACCGACAAGCCTGCCGACGGGGAGATCAGCTACGATTTCTTAAAACCGAACGCGGCGCGCAGCCGCCCGGCCGGGCAGCTCAAGAAGATAGGCCTCCTGTCCTTCGCTATCGGCGGCAAGACTTTCAATGAAAAATCCGTGATCACGCAGGACGAAGTCATGCATAACGGCGACAACAGGAAAACGAAGACGACGACCATAACTTTTCCGAAGCAGTCCGACGAAGCGTGGGACGCGGTCCTCGAAAAGATGTACCCGGAGCTTGTTGAGGCCGTGCAGTCCGAATTCGGCGCGCCGGTGCTTCCTCTTGAGACCGTTTCACAGACAGCCGCGTACAAGTCTATCGAGACGCTGGCTGCGCCCGATACCAACACTGACGCTGACTTCTCCAGGGCTTACAAGGGCACGAAGCTTCTCGCTACCCAGGGCGGCAGCCAGGCGCTGGGTTACGGGATCAACGCGCCTAACCAGAAGATTATGAACGAAGCCGGCGCCGACGCGCTCCTGACCGTAAAGCTGGATTTCCAGGTTGAACAGGACGGAGACTACGGCGTGATGGTTCCGAAACTGACTTTCGAGCTCGAAGGGAAGACGAACGGGACAAATACTAATACCAAGTACTATACCGGCACGGTGACGGGAAAAGGCGTCCAGAGCGAGAATATCGGCCTGAAAATATCCTACGGCGAGGAAAAAGGCGTGATGGACGGCGGAACTACGAAGAACGACAAAGTCTATCACACCGCCGGCACGATAACCGCTGAAGAGCTGGATAAGATAGCGCGCAGGTCGGATCTTTTAGCCGAGTTCAGCAAAGGCCTGAAAGAAATACACGATAAAGAAAAAGCGAATCCCGATTACGTAACCTACTGGGATCTGCAGAATTAGCGTGATTTCATAGCCGTTCTTTATCCGGCGCCCGCGCCAAGCAGCGCGGAGAACAAGATCAGCAGCATGACCAGGGTCGTGCTGCTGATCCGTTTTTACGGCGCTATAAACCGCTCTTATCGCTGATCAGCAATGATAAGGCCCGTTAACCGGCTATAGTTTTATAGAATTAATTCTTGGCCCGTATCGCTGCCGGAGCGGCGTGCGGAACAATGGTCTTATATGAAAGATAGTTTAGCCGTCCGCGCCCTGTTCGTCATCGGCGCCGTCACAGTGGTGCTGGCGGCGGCGCCTTACCGCCTTTTCGACCTGGACAGGTTCTTCGCGCCCAAAGAGCTGGCGCTGCACGCGACCGCGCTCGCTCTGGCGCTCCTGGGGCTGCGCCGGGCGAAGACTCTCGAATTCAGCAGGATCGATCTGCTGCTCGCTTTATACCTTGCGCTCAGCTTCGTCAGCGCGCTTTTCGCGGCCGACCACTGGCTCTCTACGCGCGCTCTGGCTATCACGCTCTCGGGCGCGGGAATGTTCTGGGCCTCCCGCGCCGCCGCGGAGGCCGGCGCGCGCCGGTCCATAGTCGCGGCCGCGGCTGCGGCTGCGGTGGTCGCCGCGGCGGCCTCGCTGGCCCAGGCTTACGGCTTAACCAGCGAGTTCTTCAGCCTCAACCGCATCCCCGGCGGAACGCTGGGCAACCGCAACTTCATGGCGCACCTCGCGGCCCTCGGCGCGCCGGCGCTTATCCTCGCCGCGATCACGGCGCGCCGCTCCTGGGCCGCCGTCTGCGGCAGCGCGGGGCTGGCGCTCATTACGGCCGCGCTGGTGCTTTCACGCTCGCGCGGCGCCTACCTGGGCCTGGCGGCGGGCGCGGGGGTACTCGCTTTCGGTCTATGGCGCGCGCGCGGCCGCTGGAGCGCTCCGGAAACGGCGCTCCGGATAAGGTCTCTGGTGCTCGCCGCCGCGCTTGGGATCCTGGCCGCGCTGCTTCTGCCGAACACGCTGGAGTGGAAAAGCGACTCACCTTATCTTGACACTGTCTCCGGAATAGTGAATTACCAAAAGGGGAGCGGGCACGGGCGCCTCGTGCAGTACGGGAGGACGCTCCGCCTCGCGGCCGCACACCCGCTGCTCGGAGTCGGCCCGGGCAATTGGGCGGTCAGTTACCCGAAGTCCGTCGCGGACTATGATCCCTCGATCGACTACAATACCGGAAGGACAAAGAACCCGTGGCCGAGCAGCGACTGGATGGCGATCGTCTCCGAGCGCGGCATACCGGCGCTGGCCGCGATCCTGCTGGCGCTTCTCGGGCTGCTGACCGGCGCCTGGCGGCGGGCCGGGCAGGCGGCCGACATAGGCGAATACATGGAAGGGCTGACCCTGGCGTCCGCCCTCGCGGTGACCGCGGTAGTCGCAAGCTTCGACGCCGTCCTGCTGCTCCCTGCCACCTCGCTGATAGCGTGGACGCTCTTCGGCGCGCTCGCGCCGCCCGCCCCGGCGCTTCGCTCAATAGCGCTCACGCCGCGGCTCCGGCGCAGGCTCACCCTGGCAGCAGCACTTATCGGCTGCGCGGCGGTGCTGCGGAGCTCGGGGCAGGTCGCCGCTATGGCGCTCTTCAGCCGGGCGCATACGGCCGCGCAATTCAGGCAGGCCGCCCTGCTTGATCCCGGCAATGAGAAGATCCGCGCGCGGAGCGCGGCCCTGCAGCCGAAGTAAGAATACCCGCAAGGACTTCTTGCGGGTATTCTTTAAGCGGAACCTCGATTATTTCAACGCTTCCAGCATTACTCCGAGAGCGGCCAGCTCGCGCTGTACCGCGGCGGAGTTCCAGTGCGGGCTGCCTTTCAGCGCTTTGACCACCGCTGCCCTGGCATTTGTTCCCGCAGGGTAGCTTCCGCGCAGCGAACTCCAGGCCTGCCGCATAGCGGGGTCGGCGTTGGACTCGAGCACGGATTTGGCCTTGACCAGGGCAAGCAGCGCAAGGGCCTGCTCCGCGGGAGCGGCTTTCCTGCCCCCGGCCCCGACAAATGCGCCGGAAGCATCCTGAAGGGAGACCAGCTGACGCAGCAGCCTGGGCGTCGGGTTCTGCAGGAGTTTAAGCGCAAGCCCGGCCACGACGTCTTCGCTCCCGAAAACCTTCTCCAGGAGAGCCCTGTCTTTAACGTTTAAGGCCTGTGTCTTCTTTTTCTCCAACGAGGCCGCGCTCTCCGCGGTTTCCATGGACAGAATGGATAAGGAAGCGGGACTGGCCACGCTCGCATATTTCGCGCGGCCGAAAGAGCCGCGTACCGCTGCCGCCCCGAACGAGGCCCCGGAAAGCGACCCGCCGGCGCCGGCGGCCCCCCCGAAGAAACCGTCATACTGAGTACCGTCGGGCAGTTCCGATTCCACAGGGACCAGGCGCGGTTTCTTACCGTTCGGGTCGACGGGGCTCTCGTCCACGGCCACGAAGGAAGTGTAGCTCGTCACCAGTTTATGGGCGAGGGCCAGTTCGATGATACGCGCTTTCGCGTCCGCGTTCTCGCCCCGGAGGTTCAGGCGTTCCAGGTCGGTTATCCGCGACCTGGCCCACAGCGGCCCCATAGCGGCGTTGGCCGCCTCTTTTTCCGGGAGGTTCACGCTCACCGACATCTTCCAGGGCTTGCCCATCAGCTTGCCCCTTATCAGCACCGGCGCGCTTCCGCCTTTCCTGTAGCTTGCGTGCAGGAGCAGCGGCTGCCCGGCGAACAGGTCCGGAATGAACGCGGGAGAAAGATCGGCCACGTCAAGGCCGTTCCAATCCACCGTCAGGTCCGTAAGAACCGGGCGGGAGATCCTGTCATAGAACCGCTCTATTACTTTCTCCAGCTTCTCCGCTTTCTCGTTCTGCCTGACATACTGCACCGAGCCTTTGCCCAGCACCGCCATTTCCTCCAGCAGGTAGCGGTTGGTGGAAGAACCCACGCCGAGCGGGAAAATGCGGGAGTTATTCAGGTGCTCTTTCGTGAACGCCAGTATTTCCGGATCGTTGCCGATGAAGCCGTCCGTCATAAAGAGCACTATGCGCAGCCGCTCGGGGTCCTTCTGGAACTCAAGCACTTTTTGCAGGGCAGCAAGCATCTCGGTGCCGCCGCCTTCTCTCAGGTTGTTTATCGCGGCGCGGCCGCGCGCCACGTTCAGGGGAGTGTTCTCGAGCGGCCGCGCGAAGTGCAGCTCGTTGCCGGAAGCGAAGCTCATTATCTGGAAGGTATCGCCGGGGTTCATCCCGTCGAGGCAGCGCAGGGCGGTCTCCTTGGCGGTCTGCAGCGGGAAGCCGCTCATCGAGCCCGAGACGTCTATGGCTATGACCAGTTCCTTGGGCGTAACCTGGGTGAGGGGGAAGTCCGCGTTGGGCTGCACCATCAGCGTCAGGTAGCCTTCCTTACCGTCCTTATGGGCGAGGACGGCGGCGTCCACCATCTTCACCGCCGGCTCATAGGTCAGCAGGAAGTCTTTGTTCGGGATGCTGTCGTCCGGAGAGAGAGTTATCTCCGCCTTCGCCGGGCCGCTGCTCAGGATCGCCACCTGGTGCGAAGAGCTGCGGATATTCCTGACCGCCACGCCGGCGTCCAGGCTGACCTGCACCGAGATGTCGCGGCCCGATCTCTGCCCGGGTTTT
>JAVHPG010000223.1:0-8236 GCA_036170455.1 Elusimicrobiales bacterium | reverse complement strand
AGGAGCGGCGGCCACGGCGGCCAGAACGTGAACAAGGTGGCCACCACGGTGCAGCTGCGCTTCATCCCGCGCCTCTCCGGACTGCCCTGGTCCGCGCAGGAGCGGCTCAAGGCCCTGGCCGGCTCAAAGCTTACCGACAAGGGCGACATCCTGATCATCGCCAGCGAGTACCGCACCCAGGAGCAGAACCGCCAGGCCGCCAGGGCCCGTATCAAAGAGCTCCTGGCCCGCGCGGCGCGCCCCCCAAAGCACAGGCGCGCGACAAAGCCTTCTTACGGGTCTAAACAGCGCCGCCTCGAGGGCAAAAAGATCCGCTCCGGCATAAAGCAGTCCAGGCGACAGGCTTCGGATTAGTTTTTTGTATAATTCCAACATGAGAGAACACCTGACTCTTTATATACCGATCGCTGCTGCGGTCGGCCTGCTGGCTTATCTCCTCCTGCGCCGGGGCTGGCTGGGCGAGTCTCCCGCTAAAGGAAGCCGTTTCAGGGAATTCGGAGAAAATGTGCATCTGCGGGACCTTTTCCGCCTCGCCGTCCTGATGGAAGAAGAAGGCCGGGCCTTTTATCTGAAGATGGCGAAAAAAGCCGCCGATGTAAAAACAAAAGAGCTCTGCTCCCGGCTGGCGGAGGAAGAGTCGGCGCACAGGCAGCTCTTCCTGGAGATGCTGGGCCACTGGAACCCGCTCGGGGTCAACCCGCTCACCTGGCCGGCTTTCCTGGAAAAAGTGAAGAAGGAAGGCTTTTACGGCGACTATCTCGAGGAAAAAGCTTCAGAGGACCAGATGGCCGTTTACGCCCTGCGCCAGGAAGCGATAGCGGCGAATTTCTACCAGCTGTTCGAAGAGGCCTTCCCGGAAGCCTGGAAGCGCGCGCGCCTGCATAAACTCGTGACTGAAGAGCGCTCGCACGAGGCCAAGCTGCGCGCCGCCTACCCGCACATTAAATAGGACTGTTATTTTCCGCTTTCCCGCAGGAAGCGGCGGGGAGCGCTAACTCCAGCGTAACCGTTTTCCCTTTCCGGACCGAAGCCGGCGCCGGGCATTTCCGGCAGGCGCAGGCCGCCTCCGCGTAGCCGCCCTCTTTCCCTATCCTCAGAGGCCCTACTTCCCAGTCCAGGATATCGCTCCTGCCGGTATAGCCCGCGCCGCGTCCGCCCGCCGCCGCTTTAAGCCCCGGCGCCGGGAATTCGCCGGGCCAGGCTTTATAAACGCGCGCGCCTTTTTTTACAAGTCCTTCCAAAACCCGCCTTAATTCCGGGCCGCGCGGACCGTACGGCACAAAGATGTTTTTTATGGCGACGGCGCCCGACAATTCCTCCAGCCCGCTGAAATTCTTTTCCTCGAGTGAGGTTAGAAAGATACCCTCCAAAGAGCGCGAGCCCTCAGTGAAAACGGAGTCCGCCAGCTTTTTCCCGTTCACGCCCGGATTGACCAGGAATAGCCCGGCCGGGACGCTGAGCAGGGCGCAGGAGGTATTTGAATCCCCGAAAAGGACGGCCCTGCACTTAAAGGGCCCCGCAGCCGAAACTTTCAGGAGCGGGCCGACGGAGGTAAAAATCAGCCCGACGGCGGCGGCGAAATAAAGCCTGCGGCTCCTGAACCCCAGCAGCGGGGCGTGGAGCAGGGCCAAAGCCAGCACAAAAAAGCCCGCCACGAACCAGGAGGACGGCTCCGCCACGCTGACCGAGGAAAAAGGCAGACCTGCGAAAAATCTGACCGCGCCGATAAATGCCTCCACAAAATGCCCAGTCACATAGGCCAGGCCAGTGAAGACGGGCCCGGACCCGGAGAGCAGGGCCAGCAGGAACCCCAGCCCCATGGCCAGGCCGGAGGCCGGGACCAGGACCATGTTAGAGACCAGCGAGACCAAAGAAATTTTATGGAAGTAGACCGCCAGCAGCGGGTACAGGCAGAGCTGGGCGAAGAAGCTCATCAGGAAGAGCCCCGCGGCGTAACCGACCAGGCCGCCTTTCTTGGCGTAGCGGCCCCAGAGCGCCATGCCGACGATCAGCCCGTAAGCGGCGAGAGCGGACATCAGGAAGCCCGCGTCGAAAATATAGCGGGGCCATAAAGCCAGGATGAGCAGGCAGGCGGCGGTAAGCGCGTGGAAAGCCCCCGCCTCCCGGCGCAGAACCCAGGCGCAAAGCCCGGCGGAGAACATGATATAGGCGCGCACCAGCGGAGTATCCATACCCGCTGCGGTCACATAAAAACCGGCCAGGGCCAGCGCCGCCAGGCCGGACTGCCTTTTCTTCAAACCCAGGCGGGCGCAGAAGAAATAGACCACGGCCACGACGAACCCCACATTCGAGCCTGAAGCCACCAGCAAGTGCATAGCGCCGGAATCCTGGAAAGCCGCCTTGAGCCCCGGTGGAACACTCTTCTTTTCACCCAGGACGACGCCACCGAGCACGGACGCGGCCTCCGGCGGCAGGCCCGCCTCGAAAGCGCTCATCGCGGAGTAGCGGAACCTCCTCGCCAGCCGGATAAAAACGTTCGCCGGGGCAGAGATCTCCAGCTCCCGCGCGCGGGCCTGGGCCACCACGCCACGGTCCAGCAGGTACTCCGCCCAGTCCAGGCTGCCCGGGACCGAGGCTCCCGGAGGCGCTTCCAGGTCCGCGAGAAAAGACACTCTGTCCCCGTAAGAGGCAGCCGCGGGCGGGCGGGCGTAGACCATCAGCCCGGTCTTAAGCGGCCGGCCATAGACCCTGGAAGTTTCAAGCGCGAACCGCCTCCCTCCGGGGGCGGCCGCGGGGTACTCGGCTACGCGCCCCTCGATAAGTACGCCGGAGCGCGGCAGCGGGAAAGGCAGAGCTTCCGGCGGCCTGATAAAAAAGTCTTTGAACAGGAGTATGCCGCCCGCGTAAAGCAGGAGCAGAAGGAAAAGCGGCCTGCGGTAATAGGAAAAAAGCATAGCGCGTAAATGTCCGCGAATAAGCTCAGAAGAGTTACGGCGTAGAATGTTGATGAAAGACGGTGAGGCTAAATTTTAACGCGCCCTTTAAGGGCGTAGCCGAGGGTGACCTCGTCCATGTAGTCTATGTCCCCGCCCAGCGGCATTCCGTAGGCTATGCGGGTGATCCTGTCCACGTACGGCTTCAGGAGGCGGATCAGGTACATCGCGGTGGCCTCGCCGTCGGCGTCGGGATTGGTGGCCACTATGATCTCTTTGACGGCGCCGTCGGCCGCGCACACGCGGTCAAGCAGCTCTTTCAATTTTATCTGGTCCGGCTGTACGCCTGAGGCAGGGGAAACCGCGCCGTGAAGCACATGATAGACGCCGGAAAAACTCTTGGCCTTTTCTATCGCGGCCAGGTCCTGCGGGCGCTCCACCACGCAGATTATAGAGCGGTCCCGGTTAGCGTCGGCGCAGACGGGGCAAAGGTCGCCTTCGGCGTAGTTGTAGCATTCCTTACAGTGCTTTACCGAGGCTTTAACGCCGCGCAGGGCCTCCACCAGGTTCTCTATCTCCGGGTTCGAGGCCCTCACCACGTAGAGGGCGAAGCGCTCCGCCTGCTTGGGGCCCACCCCGGGGAACTTGCGGAAAACGCCGATGATCTTTTCAAGAGCTTTCATTTAACCTTGTTTATCTTTACGATGCGTCCGTGAAAAACCTTGGTCAGGTGCTTCAGCTCGGGCTCGGTCCCGGCCGAGAGCGGCTCCGGGCCTTCCCGCTTCGGCGCGGCGGCGGTTTCCTGCGCGCCCTCAGCCTCGAGGGAGTCCCCGGGCACCGTTTCTTCCCCACCGGGCGGCAGGTCGCTCTCGCTGAAGGAGGAAGCCTGCTCCTCCGGCGCCTGCGCCGCGGGCTGGACGAGTTCCGGGACCAGCGTTATTTTTCTCCCGGCGAAGCGCTCGAGCATCTCTTCCAGCTCCGGCCTGGCCTTTTCTATTATGGCCGTTTCGAACTTATTGGCGCTCAGAATGCGCCAGTTGTTCTCTTCGGAAAAAACTATTTTTACGGAAAGCATTATATTGTACAGGCCGGGCTTTTTAGAGGAGACCTGGCCAAGCATCCTCTTCCAGGCGTCGGCCGGGGCCGCGGTTGCGGCAACCGGGCTTGCCTGGGTTGCAACAGGCGCGGGAGCGGCAGGAGCGGTTTGGGGAGCGGGTGCCGGAACGCCGCGGGCCGGCGCCGGGGCCGGCTGCGGGGCTAAAGCTTCATTTTTTTTTTGACCGCCGGAGGAGGGCGGTTCGGGATGGGCTCCGGAGGAAAGCCGGGCCTCGAGGCCCTCCAGTTTCCGCAGCAGCCCTTCCAGGTCCTGCGGAACCTCGATAAGCGTGAACAGCGCCACTTCCGAGGCTATCGCGAGGGAATCCGAGAACTTGACTTCCTCGATAATGACGCTCAGCTTGCGGGAAAGGCGGGCGAGCAGGGCGGGCGGCGTGCCGGGCGGCAGTCCCTTGACGGGCGTGGCGTCCTTGGAAAAGCCCTGCGCGGCCAGGAAAGCCTCGGAAAAATTATTGCGCAGGTCCCGGAGCGCCGCCAGCGGGTCGTACCCCTCGGAATTAAGCTTTTCGAAAGCGGAATGAAGCGCCGCCGCGTCGCGGTTCACCAGCGCCAGGGCCATGGCATTCACCACCGCGTCGCCCGGGTGCCCGAGCAAATCGTTCAGGACGTCGGTTTTCACTTCCCCGCTGCCGAAAGAGGCCGCGCGGTCCAGCAGCGTTATCGCGTCGCGCATCGCTCCGCCGGCGGCGCGGGCTATGATCTTAAGCGCCTCAGGCTCGGTCTTTATCTTTTCGGCCGCGGTTATCTCTTTCAGCCTGGAGATGATGTCCGCCTCGGAAATAGGGCGGAAGCGGAAACACTGGGAGCGGGAAAGTATGGTCAGCGGGACCTTGCCGTGCTCGGTGGTGGCCATGATGAACACCACGTGCGCGGGCGGCTCCTCCACGGTCTTGAGCAGCGCGTTGAAAGCGCCGGCGGAAAGCATGTGCACTTCGTCGAGGATATAGATCTTGTATTTGTCGCGCGAAGGCGCGAAGCTGACCTGCTCGATGATCACGCTGCGGACCTTGTCCACGCCGGTGTTGGAGGCCGCGTCTATCTCTATGACGTCGAGAGATTTGGATTCCGCTATCTCCGTGCAGGAGGGGCATTTCCCGCAGGGAACGCCGTCCTTGGGCTTGTGGCAGTTGAGGCTCCTGGCCAGGATCCTCGCTATGGTGGTCTTGCCGCAGCCGCGCGGGCCGTAGAACACGTAGGAGTGGGCTATGCGGCCCATCTTCACGGCGTTCAGAATGGTCTGCTTTATGGTTTCCTGCCCCATGACCTCAGTGAGGTCGCCGGGGCGGTATTTAGTGGCAAGATTTTCGTACATAGTTTTTCGCGCTCAGGGTGGACGGGGCTTTACCCCGCGAACCCTGGAAGTTGTGAAACCGTTGCGCGGTTTCCCCCCCGCCTGGGGAATTAAGGCGGGGCCCCCCCCTTCCCCAAAGGGTTCGCGGGGTAAAGCCCCGTCCACCCTTGGTCTTCAGTGTAATTTAGAACTTTACTCCGGCGCCGATGGACATGAAGTTGTCGTTCTTGGAGGCGCCGCTGTCGAAGATCTGGTAGCTGACATTGGCCGTCACCATGCTCAGGTCTATGTAGGCGCCGAACAGGTAGGCGGAGCTGTCCTTAGTGCCGAACTTGTATTTCGTGCCGGTGTAGGACACGAAAGGCGTCAGCATCGGGAGGGTGGACGGCAGATCCACTTTGAAATTGACGCTGGACTTGGGGTAGGCCCCGAGGGCGAAGCTGTGGCCGGGAACGAAGCCCACCGGGGTCGCATTGTCGTCGCCGTACTTGTAGCCGGTATAGGAGGCGGAAACGTTCAGCATCAGGACTTTAGCCCCGGCGAACAGCGAGCCCTCGCTCTGCGAGGTTTTCAGGTCGGAACCGACGGTCTGGGTCTGGGTGTGCATGGTCTGCTTGAAACCCGCGCCGACATCGATGCGGGTAACGCCCTCGCCGCTGCGCGCGCCGCCGCGGGAACCGGGCCCGGCAAGACGGGAATGGCCGCCGGAGCCGGGGGTAAGGGAGAAGGTTACGTCGCCGCCGAAAAAGCTGTTGGAATAGCCGTTGACCTCGGGGGTCGTGCCGACCAGGCCGGCGATGGTGTACTTCTCGGCTTCCCAGGCGCCGCGCAGGCCGTAGACGCGCGTGGTGTCGATCGCGTTCGACTTGTAGCTGGCCAGGGAGGGCTCTATCGCAAGGTTGCCGGAACCTATTACCAGGTCCAGCTTGGTCCCGCTATAGCCGTGCGGGCCGCTGATCCCGGTCACCCCGCCGTCAAAATAAGCCGCGGCGTTAAGCCCCAGCCCCGCCAGCATAGTCACCGCGATAATAAGTTTTTTCATTTTTTATCCCCTTTCTTGATTATCAGCACCCTAAATTTATTGATATTCACGCGCTGTTTCACCAGCTAAAACTACAGCTACATTATACGATTTTTACCAATCAGGCAGGCGCAAAAAATCACCCCCGGGATCACGGGGGCGATCTTTCCGACGAATCTAATAAAATAATTTCGGATATTAACGATTACTGACATCCACATCTATTTCATAGGGTTCAATTATAACCTTTACCTGAACGGTCTCGGCAAGAGAACCGGCGGAAACAGTAATTTCCGCCCTATAGGTGCCAACGCCCAACCCAGAATCGTCCACGTCCACCCTAACATAATCCGTTTCGCCGGTGGAACTCCCCCTTGCCGGCCTGAAAGACAGCCAGCGCACGCCAGAACTGACCTCCCAGTTCAAAGTGCCTCCTCCGGAATTCCTGATGCCAATGCTTTCCGAGGAAGGGCTGTATTGCCCATCCTGTCCGTAAAAAGCCAGGGAATTAACGCTCACGCTGAGCGCCGGTATAGGCTGTGGCGTCGGCGGCGGCACGGGGTTAGGCTGAGGGTTCGGCGCCGGTTGAGGATGCGGCACAGGCTGAGGTTGCGGTTGCGGCACAGGCTGGGGTTGCGGCACAGGCTGCGGCGGTGTATACAGGTGACTGGAAATTCTCCAGAGCCGGTAATCCTCCATCCGGGTCGCCAACTTCATAAATATAGAATCCCACATCTCTTTCGCATCTTTTGCAGGCACGGTTTTAAGATTTGGATATACAAACTTAACATAGCTACCCAAAACATCCATAAAATTTTTGGCCGGCATATTTAGTATCGCATCCAAATCAGCGCCATGCCCATAAGGGATATTCCCGTTTTCGTTCTTCCATTTCCAAACTGCGGTAAAAAAATCATATTCCAGACCAATACCCTGTGGCTGAGCATTACCGTCATTCATACTTTCATAGGCGATATAACCGGCAAACCAAGCTTTAACCTCCGATGCAAAATTTAATTTAGTTAACGTATTAACCTTATTCTCTTTTAGGTCCTCAATATGGCTTAGCTCATGTGTTATTACCGAAGCAATTCCTTTTATAGAATGCGGGGCGATGTTCAAAACCCCGTCACCCAAAAGGCTTACACGGTGTATGCTCAAAACATATCGGCCCGCAATACCGATCGGGTTCGGAACCAAAGCAAGCGCGTTAGCAGCATCTCCTTCAAAGGTTTCCTTTATCCGGATTTCAATGCCAGCTTTTTTTATAGATTCCAAGTCACAGGTATAAGCCACAGATTTACACATCTTGGCCCCGTATTCTGATTTACCCAGCATCTTCAGGGCAGCCTCTATCTTTTCCTTATCTCCGACTTCCTTAATCGGCTCTCCATATTGTTTGCGAATCAACTCATCTATATTGTCCGGCAGAACCCCTTTTTCGGAACTTTCCAGTATCTGCTCTACCGTCACCGCTTCTCCCGGGAACAGTTCATCTACGGACTGAAGTTCGGGGCGTAAGGGAAGCGGGATTGCAGGGAGTTGATAGTTTTCTGAAACGATAAATGAGAGTGAACCATCTCCTTGCCCGGACAGGCCCTTATCGACTACATTCTCAAGTTCCGCAAAGTTAGAAGCCATGGGAGCCGCCGCGGCATTAATATGCGAGAAACTCAGAATAAAAATCAGAAAAGTCAATCGCATCACTGTTTACCTTCCCTTTATACGTAGGGTTTTAATGATTGTTTCCGTGCGGCAGACCTTCCGTTTGGCAAAAGAGGGCGTTTTTAGCCAGTCAATTACCCCTGCCTGAAAGGGTCCCTCTTCGGAGGTTAATCCGCTGCCCGTCAGCTCAAAATATAAACGGCCCAGGATAGAATAATCCGCCCCGGCCCGCGGCGATGCGGTTCGTCT
>JAVHPG010000222.1:0-8266 GCA_036170455.1 Elusimicrobiales bacterium | reverse complement strand
GCTTATCCACCTCTTCGGAGGACCAGCTCATGCGCATGCTGTTCTGGCTCATCTCCAGGCCGGAAGTGGCCACGCCGCCGGCGTTCGAGGCCTTGCCGGGCGCGAACAGCAACCTGGCTTCCTGGAACACAGTGACGGCTTCCGGAGTGCAGGGCATGTTGGCCCCTTCGGTCACGCACATCACTCCATTCTTCACCAGCGTTTTTGCGTCGGCTTCGCTAAGCTCGTTCTGGGTGGCGCAGGGAAGGGCGACGTCGACCTTGACTTCCCAGGGCTTCTTGCCGGCGCGGAACTCGGAGCCGGGGAACTTCTTGGCGTAGGGCGCTACGATGTCCTGCCCCGAAGCGCGGATCTCGAGCATATATTCCCACTTCTCGCCGCTGATGCCGGCTTTATCGTAAATGCAGCCGTCCGGGCCGGAGATCGTCACAACTTTGCCGCCGAGGTCGTTGACTTTCTTCACCGCGCCCCAGGCCACGTTGCCGAAGCCGGAGACGGCCACGGTCTTGCCTTTCAGGCTGGTGCCCTTGGTCTTAAGCTGCTCTTCGCAGAAGTATACTATGCCGAAACCGGTGGCTTCCGGGCGTATCAGCGAGCCGCCCCAGGAAAGGCCCTTGCCGGTCAGCACGCCGGTGAACTCGTTCTTGAGGCGCTTGTACTGGCCGAACAGGTAGCCGATCTCGCGGCCGCCCACGCCGATGTCGCCGGCCGGCACGTCGGTGTCGGCGCCGATGTGGCGGAACAGCTCTGTCATAAAGCTCTGGCAGAAGCGCATCACTTCGGCGTCGGATTTGCCCTTGGGGTCGAAGTCGGAGCCGCCCTTGCCGCCGCCCATGGGGAGGGTGGTCAGGGAGTTCTTGAAGATCTGCTCGAAGCCCAGGAACTTGAGGATGCTGGGGTTGACCGAGGGATGGAAGCGGAGGCCGCCCTTGTAAGGTCCGATGGCGCTGTTGAATTGGAAGCGGTAGCCGCGGTTGATCTGGTAGTTGCCGGCGTCGTCCTGCCAGCACACGCGGAAGGTGATGGAGCGCTCCGGCTCGACGAGCCTGTCGAGGATCTTTGCTTTGATGTACTCGGGGTGCTTTTCGAGTATGGGGGTAAGGGTCTCCAGGACCTCTTTTACCGCCTGGTGGAATTCCTTCTCGCCGGGGTTCTTGTTAACCACATGGGCCAGCAGGCCGTTGATGTAATCATGCGCGGACTTCTTTGTCTTCTCCGCTACCGCTGATGTTGTAGCCATAGTTATTTCCTTATCCTTTTAGGTTTGATTTTGAGGCCGAAACTAAAGAACTTAACAAAATCCTATAACTCCATATTACAAACCTAAATATGCATTGTCAACCCGGGCAGAAAAGCCGGATATTCCGCTTTTAACCGATGGGATCAAGAGGCTTGAGAGTTGGCAAGAGGGAGATTGATAATCCGCATCTTTCCCCTGCCGGCCTCTCCTGCATTATAGTTCTCCCCGCCCCTAATTTGTACAATTTCAGGATGAATTACGCTTTTGCGCTCGGCGCCGCTCTCCTGTTCGCCGTATCAGTGCCGGCCGGCAAGACGCTTTTAGCCCATTTAAAGCCGCTCGAACTTTCCGCGCTCTGCTACCTGGGCAGCGGTTTGGGCCTCGTGGCCTGGCGCTTTATTTCCGGCGCGGGCGGGAAAGCCGCGGAGGCTCCGCTCGACCGGCGGGATATTCCTTATACCGCCGGTTTCGTCCTGGCCGGCGGCGTCCTGGCCCCGCTGCTGCTGTTCACCGGGCTGGACCTTACCTCCTCCTCCTCCGCTTCCATCCTGCTTAATTTCGAGCTTGTTTTCACTTCCCTGATAGCGGTAATCGTTTTTAAGGAACACGGCGGGGCGCGCTTCTGGGCGGCCGCCGGGCTTATCACCGCCGGCGCCCTGGCGCTTTCCTGGGAGGGGGGCGGGTTCGGCCTGGGCCTGGGCGCGGTCCTGGTGCTGGCGTCCTCGTTCATGTGGGGGGTGGATAATAATCTGACGGCGCGGGTCTCCATAAAGAACCCGGTCACGCTGGCGGCCATAAAAGGCCTGGCCGGCGGTTTTATAAACGCCTGCCTTGCCTTCTATTCGTACCGGTCCCTGCCGCCCCTTGACTGGGCCGCCGCGGCGCTGCTGCTTGGCTTCGCCAGCTACGGCATCAGCCTGGTGCTTTTCATTCTCGCTATGCGCGGCCTGGGCGCCTCGCGCGCCGGCGCCTTCTTCGGTTCCTATCCTTTCATAGGCGCCGCCCTGGGCGTCGCTTTCCTGGCAGAGCCGCTTACGGCGCGCCTGTTATGGTCCAGCGCGCTGATGCTCTGCGCCTTCCTGCTGCTGGCTTTCGAGCGGCACGGGCATCCGCACCGGCACGAGCCGCTGGAGCACGACCACAGCCACGGCCATGACGACGGCCATCATGGCCACGCCCATGAACAAGGCCCGGCCGGGACCCATTCTCACCCGCATGTCCATGAGCCGCTGGAGCACGAGCATCCCCACCTGCCGGACGCCCATCACCGGCACCGGCACGGCTGAAAAATTGAATTTAAGTTGATGTGACTTAAGTTACAATAATATCCTATACTTTAAGGATTGTAACAGCGGACGCTATGAAGAAATTATTTTTTATCTGCGCGGCCTTCTTTCTCGCTTTGCCCCTTTGCGCCACCGCCGGTGAATTCAAGGACAAGGGCGAGGTCATCGCCGTTGACTTCCCGTCAGGCTGGGGCCCCGGCAAGACCGACGATCCCGCGGTCACCCTGAAGCTTGAAAAAGGCAAATCTTTTTTTGAATTCTCAAAGCAGGATTCGGAGCTGGGCGACTATTACCTCAAAGCCCGCGTCAAAGAGCAGGTCGACTCGCTGCGCAGCAAAGGCAACCGGCTCTCCGGGGATATAAAGACCGTCAGCCTGCACGGCGTTTCCGTCTCTTATTACACTTCCTACGAATCCATGGGCGCCGACGGCTACATAGGCTTCCTGACCTATAACGGGGCCTCCTACGCCGTCACCGCGCGCGGCCTGTCCGACGGAGATTTTCGCGGCGTCCTTTCCAGCGTGAGGAAGCCCGGTGAGAAAATAGAGCTGCCAAAGCCTAAAAAGATCAGGGTGGTCCGCCGCAAGAAGGAGAAGGACGAGTTTGACGACCTTCAGGTGGAGATCCTGAAGACCGACGCCTCTACGGCGGCCGTGGCGGGGTCCACCGATTCTATCCTGAACGCCTTCGCTTCCTCGACCGTTCCCGCCGTCGCGGCCGAGGCCTCCACCGGGCCCGCCGCCGCGCCCGTAGCGGCGCAGCCAGAACACAGTTTCCTTTCCGACCTCGCGAAAAAGCAGGAGGCCGGCGCTCTGCCGCCCTATTTTCCGCGCAAGCCGCTGCCGCTCGCCGTCTGGCTGGTGCTGATAGGCGCCTGGGTGGCGGGCTCCTTTGCCGCCAGGGCCGCGGCGGCAGCCTACACCAATCCCAAGCTGCCGCCTCCGCCCGCGGATGTGCCGCCCGACTTTTTTTTCCCTTTCGTGATCTCGAAGTTCTCGACGTTCAGGGACGTCACCTACAACGTTCTCACCAGGCAGCGCCAGCTTCTGCTGGCCGATTTCCCCAGCGAGCATGAGCTTTACGTGGCGGGTTCCGTCTACGGCTGCCTCTTCTTCCATATGGCCTGGAGCCTGCTGGCCTTCATCGGCCGCGGTGACGCCGTGACCAACGCGCTCGTGAAGTTTCCGCTGCTGGGCCGCGCTTTCGCCTCGCTGCCGGAGATCTTCTTCATCGTCCCTTTTATCATTGGGCTTTCGATGTACTTCACCAAGGAGCGCGCGCTCCAGGTCTTCGACGCGCAGTCCACTCCGGTCATGGCCGTTCATCCAGAAACCGTCTACGGCATGATCAGGGACGGCTCGGGCAAAGAAGTGGCCCGCCTGGTGAGCAAGGGAACTTTCCTGAACCGCCGCTGGGAATTCGTAGACACCGATAATCAGGTCGTGTTCTCCATACGCGACGATTTCCCCAAGGGCCTCCTGCTGCGCAAGCTGTTCGGGAACCTGGGCGGCGCGCTGCGCTCTCATTATGGTATCTTCGCCCAGGAAAGGCGGGCAGGCTTCATCTTCCTGGACCCGTCCTCCGCCGACCGCTTCCAGATACATATGGACTATGCGTTCGCCCGCCTCGGCCACCCGGCCCAGATACTAGCGGCCGTGCTGTATATTATCTCCAAAGAAAAAGATCCGATCTATCCTTCGCCGTTCTAGCTCAGGAGACTTTATGAAGATAGGCATTCTTACCGGGGGCGGTGACTGTCCGGGCCTTAACGCTGTGGTGCGCGGGGTCACGAAATCCGCGCTCAAACGCGGCTGGGAAGTTATAGGGTTCCGGGACGGCTACCGCGGCCTCGTGGAGAAAGACTTCTGCAGGCTCGGGGACGGCGAAGTCTCCGGCATAATAATCCGCGGCGGAACCATCCTTGGGACCTCCAACACGGCCAATCCTTTCGCCTACACGCTGTCCCCGCTCGGCTCTGCGGAAAAGCCCAGGGACCTTTCAAAACTGGCTTTCAAAAATTTCAAAGACCTCGGCCTCGGCGCGCTGGTAGCCATCGGCGGCGACGGGACCCTGACCATGGCGCAGCAGCTATATAAAAGGGGCATGCCCGTCATAGGCGTGCCGAAAACGATAGACAATGATCTTTCGGCCACGGACGTGACTTTCGGTTTCGACTCCGCCCTCAATGTGGCTACCGAGGCCGTGGACCGCGTACACACTACGGCGCAGTCCCACCACCGCGTCATGATAGTGGAGACCATGGGCCGCTACGCCGGCTGGATAGCGCTGCGGGCCGGTATCGCCGGCGGCGGCGATATAATCCTGCTGCCCGAGATTCCTTATAGGGCCGATGATATCGTGAAGGCGGTGCTGGAGCGAAAGCGCCGCGGCAAAAAATTCTCCATCATAGTCGTCGCCGAGGGCGCGCGTCCCGAGAAGGGGAAAATGACCGTGACCAAAGTGGTAAAGGGGTCTCCCGACCCGCTGCGCCTTGGTGGGGTTTCTTATAAGATCGCTGAAATATTGGATGGGAAGATCGGGCTCGAGAGCCGCGTGGTGATCCTCGGCCATGTGCAGCGCGGCGGCGAGCCCACCGCCTTCGACCGCTGGCTGGCCACAGGTTTCGGCGTGATGGCCGGCGAGCTGCTGGCCAGGAAGAAGTTCGGGCAGATGGTTTCTTTCAGGGACTTCGGCTTTACCAGAGTCAGCATCGCGGCCGCGGTAGGCAAACTGCGCCGAGTGTCTCCTGCGTCCCAGGAAGTCAGGACCGCCCTGGCGGTAGGGGTCAGCTTCGGAAATTCACGCATCACGGGCTGAGCCTGCGGCGAAAATAATATGGCTACAGAAATTTTATTCGGGATAAATACGGCGGAAGAGATATTGAAAGCCGGCCGGCGCAAGGTCATCAGGCTGGTGATCTCCCGCAACGAAAAGAACCAGCGCGTGGCCGACCTGGCCTCCTTGGCCCGCAAAACAGGGGTGCGGATAGATTTCTGCGACCAGCGGACGATAGAGAAACTGGCCGCGGGCGGGCATCACCAGGGTGTGATCATAGAGACCGAGCAGATGGGAAAAGTGGACGTGGACGAAGCCATCGGGCTTGAGAAAGACCTGAAGAAAACCGTCTGGGCCGGCCTCGACGGGATAACCGACCCGATGAACCTGGGCGCGATAATAAGGTCCGCCGCCTGCCTCGGCGTCTCCACGGTGATCCTGCCCGAGCGCCGCTCCGCCGGTCTTACACCCACGGCCCATAAAGCCGCCTCCGGCGCAATGGAGCGCATTAATATTATCGAGGTAGTGAACCTTAACCAGACCATCATCAAGCTTAAGGCGAAAGGTTTCTGGATCTACGGCCTGGATATGGGCGGCCAGGCGCTGCCTAAAGTGGACTTCACTCTTCCCGCTTTCATAATAATAGGCTCCGAGGGAGCCGGCCTGCACGAAAAAACCCGCGAGCACTGCGACGTCATAGTCTCCGTTCCCCAGAAAGGCGGCGTAGAAAGCCTGAACGCCAGCAACGCCGCCGCTATAGTCTTCTACGAGCTTTCAAAAAAAATATAAAACAAGACGCTGGCCCGTGCCAGCGTCTGTCTCCCTCAAAATCCGGAGCGGGAGGCAACCGTCGATAAGGTGTCCCGCTCCAAAAATATTATAGCAGAAAATTTTTATTTGTCAAGGGATAAATCCTTGACATGTCAATAGCCGGTTATTTCACTATGAAGAGATAGAGTTCGCCGGGGGCTTTCATGGAGGAGGCCTCGGTTTCCGCGGTCGCGCCCGTGCCCCAGAACAGGTCCACGCGCCCCGGGCCGCGTATCGCGGAGCCGGTGTCGTGGGTGGAGATGAAGCGGTTGAAATCCTTAAAGCCTATTCCATCGCCCTGAGCCACCGGCCGCTTTGATTTAAGCAGGCCGAACAGGCCCAGCGGCACATATTTCGGGTCTATAGCGATCGAGCGCCCCGCCGTGAGCGCGCGGCCTATCGCGCCGTAGGGCAGGCTGTCCTTGGGACGGGATTTGAAAAATATATAGCGCGGGTTCAGGTCCGCCAGGCGCTCCTCGCGCGGCCCCTGCGCCGACAGGTACTTTATAAAATCCTTGAAGGACATCCCCGGTATCTCGCCGCAGTCTATCAGGATCTTCTGCACGCTTCGGAAAGGATGCCCGTTCGCCCCGTCGAAGCCCGCCCGGAGGTAATCCCCGTCCGGGAAGCGCAGTACGCCCGAGCCCTGTATCTGCAGCAGCATTATCTGCGACGGGTGGGCGGACCAGACCAGCTCCAGCCCCTGCCCTGAAAGCTTTCCCGCGTGGATCTCCTGCCTTGAATAATGCTGCACCAGTTTCCCCGCCTCATCATAGCGGCCATAGTCGAAGTCGACTCCCATCGCCGGGCTGGTCTTGACCAGGTCCGCAGGCTTAAGGTGCACGGCGTACTTATGCGTTTCGTCCGGCGTCTTCGTCACCTGTATCTCCGCTTCATAATAACCGGTGATCACCGTTTTGCCGGTTCCGTTGTCGGCAGATGCACGGTATATTTTAAACCTGCTTTTAAGGACCTTCTGGAGTTCGCCGGCCGGCATGGGGGAGGAAAACAGTTCCAGCAGCGCCTTGGTGGTGCCGCGCAGGCGCGCCGCGCCGTAGGAGTCCGGGCCTAGCTGTATCGTCGCGGAGTCCGGCCGGGAATTCCAGTAATCCAGGTCCGTCTTCAAAACCTCGATAATACCAGCGCGTTCCAGGTCGTCGGCCGGCAGGGGGAGGTTAGCCGCGTCGACTTCGGCCACTTCCTTTACCGCCGGGGCGTCCGCGTATTCTTCGGCGGTCCTGAGCGAGTTTAATTTCGGGCAGGAGTCCAGCGTGTCGGCCGGGAGGGCCGGAGAGGGAAGAACAATATCCGCGCGCTGTGGGGCATACCATGGCGTCCCGCAGAAAGCAGCCGCGGGAAAGGCTAAAAAAAGAATAAGGGCTGATAACCGCATAAGAGGAATACTACATAAACAGGCTGACGTAATCAATATGCGCGGACCGCTGATCGATCTGCTCCGCTCATTATGACTGTTTTTCGTATTATCGGCGGCGGCGCTCCCTGGTAAAAAGCAGGTCTTCGCTGTACCCCGGAAGGCCGATTTCCCTGTGATCTGAAACCCGTCAGGCGCCAGCTGGCAGTGGAACCGCGCTAAAAAATATGAAACTCGGCCGCTTTTTGTTATTGTAGCGGAATAGAACTTTTTGAAAAATTCCTGTGCAAGGTAGGTGAGATCCCGGGAAACCGCCAATAATCGTTCTTATGTTTCCTACAGATTCTAATCAGCACAGTCAAAAATACCCCGGTAAACATAAGGCTTAAACCGCTTCTTTTTATGCTTGCTTTTATTCTTTAACAACTCCTGCTACTTGTCGAAAACCGTCTTGGAGATCATGGGTTTATGCTTGGCCTCTTAAGTCTCGCCGTAATAGACGGGGTTGCGAAGCATATGACAACAATTGACTGCGGACAACTTTGAGGTTGTCGAAATAAGACCCGTTCCGCCCGAATGCGATAGACAACATGACCTTGCATGCCACGAACCGCTATAGTTCGTCACAGTTCCCCGTGATGGTGGCGCCCAGGGGTACCAAAATAGATTTTGCCGCATTTTTTCCCCGTAAGCCGAACGGGCGATCCTTCCGGGAAGGAATACTGCCGGTGCCTGGGCCTTCCGCTTCAGGCGGGGCGCCCGGCATACTGTTAGAATATTTAC
>JAVHPG010000221.1:0-8274 GCA_036170455.1 Elusimicrobiales bacterium | reverse complement strand
TGTATTACCACATCCAGCCGGGAGTCTTTAAAGGCCCGCTCTATGGCGGAGGGGGTCGGGAATTAAATTTTGCCGTTTTTTTCACTGATCCGGTTGACTATTTCAGTCAACAAAACCGAGTGATCCATTAGCTGGCCGTATATCTGTACCGCTACAGTTTCAATGTAGGTGTGCCCCGTCTTGTTCCTGTCGTCTGCCATTGCCAACGCTTGTATGGTTTACTCGGCAGTCCATAACCGGCCTTCTCTTATAATGCTTTCCCGGACGGCAGAATTTACGCTGTGCATATCGACAATATCGACCCGGAAGGGTATATGGCTTTCCTCAAGTGCGCAGGACAGGCGTACCAGCAACTCGCGGGAAACCGGATTTGCACCGGCATCGAGGGCTATATCGATATCGGAAAAACTCCTGGCTGTACCTGTTGCCCGGGAGCCGAAAAGCCATGTTTTCACATTCCGGCCTTCCAGAACAAGGCGGGTGATTCGCTTGGTTTCCTGCATCGCCCGTTTTTCGGCTTCTTTGTCGGTCATACGCAAACAGCCCTGGTCCCCTATTGAATTTCCATATTCTGGCAATTGGGAGAATGGGGCGAAAGATAACGTTATTTTCCGGACGTCAGGGTTTGTACGGGCTCGGGTTTGGCGTCGGTTTTTTTGCGGTGGTGCTTTTTTTCACCTTCGGCGCCCTCTGCGTCGGGGCCGTAGTTGTAATTGTACTGGTAGTAGCCGTAATATGAGTAGGACAAACCGCCGAACTTGGACATATTGACCACGGCGCCAAGGACCTTGAGACCGGAGGCGGCGAAGCGCTTTATGGCCGTTTTAATGAGCGGGACGCGGGTCTTGCCGAAGGCGGCCACGAAAATACAGTTGTTGATGTACTTGCCCCAGAGCAAAGCGTCGCTGATGGGGAACATGGGCGGGCAGTCCACGACCACGCGGTCGTAGTTCGCCTGGGCCCAGGTAAGGAAAGCTGAAAGCCGCGGGGTGTTGAGCAGCTCCGCCGGGTTGGGCGGGCGCGGGCCGCAGGTCAGGATAGAAAGATTTTTAACTTCGGTGGGCTGGATGAGCGGAAGGATGTCTTCCGTATTGCGGCCGCCGCCGAGGAAGTCGCTGAGGCCCTTGGCGTTGGAGACGCGGAAGACCTTGTGCATATTGGAGCGGCGCAGGTCGCCGTCCACGATGAGCACTTTCTCCCCCGCCTGCGCGATGGCGACGGCCAGGTTGCCCGCCACGTAGCTTTTGCCTTCGCCCTGCACCGAACTGCTTATGATAACGGATTTGCTCTTGCTGCCCACTTCCGCGAAGTCCACCATGGTGCGCAGATTGCGGATTGATTCGCTTATCAGCGAATGTTCCTGAAGAATGAGATGGTTATAGGAGGTCTGCTCTTTGACCTGTCTGGTCATCGGCACGATGCCGAGGAAGGGCAGGCCGAGCTTGTTCTCTACGTCTTCCTGGGTGCGCACGGTCTGGTCGATGAACTCTACCAGCACGGCGGCGAAAAGGCCGAGCACCATGCCGCCGATGAGGGCCAGAAGCATATTGAAAGTCTTGCGCGGCTTTATGGGGGTTTGCGGCGGCATAGCGGCGTCGATAAGGCGGATATTATTGCCCATCAACTGGCCGGAAAGATCTATTTTAAGGCTCTGGATGACCTTGTCGGTTTCTTCTTTTATCTGGCCCTGCACCGCCGCCAGATTTGCGGTTAGCGCGAGCACCTGGGGGTGCTTTGGGGTATAGCGGCCGGAAGCTTCGGCGACCTGCGACTGCAATTTGGCGGACTCGCGCTTCAGGTCCATGATAAGCGTATTATTTACTACCGCCGGGAGGCTTTCATATATCGCGCGGCTTTGGTTCCCGGCCCTGTCGGCCTGCAGGGCGTTAAGTACGTCTTTCGAGATGAAAAGCTGGTTGCTCAGGTTCTGTTCTATGAAGACTTTCGCTACTTCATTTGCGATGTTAGCGGCGAGGGCAGGGTCGAAAGAATCTACTTTTATGTAGACCAGGCGGCTGCGCGGCACCGGGGCGATCACTACGGGCTTTATAAGGTTGCGGTAGCCGTACACGCCGGCGAATTCGGGAAGTTTCTCGAGGTCGAGGCGCTGGTAAACCGTTTTAAGCAGGGCTTCGCTTTTGAGGAGTTTATATTGCGTCTGGTAATAATCGTCGTTGCCGCGCTCGACGGTGGGGCCGCCCTGGTAGATGACATTATTGCCGCGCTCTTTTTCTATTACGAGCAGCGCCTGGGACTGGAAGACCGGGCGGGTATTGAAGGTGACGAGGGCGACGACAATGACTACGGAGACAAAAACGGAAAGCGCCACCCAGCGGCGGCGCAGTATCAGTTCAAGATAATAGCTGATGTCGAATTCTAATTCGTTGTCATTGTCGTTCATATGATATCCATTAAAGGGGACAGGCTGCTTTATTAGAAAAAGCTTTGGGGGACGTAGACGGTGTCGTTGGGTTCAAGGGGGATGTCGGCGCTTTTGTCGCCCTGTTTGGTGATGCGGTTCACTTCCACCTGGATGGTCTGGCTGGCGCTGCCGGCGCCGCGCAGGACCTTGGTGCGGTCGGGGGCGGCGAGGTCGGTGAAGCCGCCGGCGAGGGTGATGGCCTCGAGGACGGTAAGGTGGCGCTCGGCGGGGATCTCGATGGAGCCGGGTTTTTTAACTTCGCCCAGGACGTAGATCTGCTTATTGCTGTACTCTTTTATAAGCACGGTGACCTGGGGCTTGACGAGGAATTCGGCAAGTTTCTCGGCGAGGAGGCCCTCGGCTTCCGGCACTGAAAGACCGGCGAGGTTCAGACTGCCGGCCAGCGGGAAAGTGATGGTCCCGTTGCCGCTTATCCGGGCGGTGCGGTTCATATCGGCTTCTTTGAAGATGGTAACTTCGATGAGGTCGCCGGGATGCAGTTTATAGTTGAGCTGGCCCTGGTTTTTAAGGTCGAGCGCGTTCTGGATAAGGCGCTGCTCCAAAGAGGCCTGCTGCTGGGGAGTTTCGGGCTTTTCGGCGGCCAGGATTTCGGGGGCTACGGCGGAGGCGGAAGGCGGGACAGCCTGGCGCTGGTGCGCGGCGGGGCGCTGAGGCGCGCAACCGGCGAATAAGATAAAAGATAGAAAGAAGAATACCCCTGATTTCATAATGAACATTATAGCAAAAACGGAAATAAGAATCGGGAATCGAAAGTCGAAAATCGGGGGGCGGGGAGCAGGGAGAAGATTTAGGGGCGGGAGGAGTTGGCGGTGGGGGCGCCGGGACGGGACGGGGATTTACCCGGGGATTTGAGGGTCAGGGGGCGGTTGTAGCAGTTGGCCAGCTGGAGGCGGAGGTTGCGGTACAGGAGGTTCAGGCTTGCGTTCAGCGGGGCCTGGCGGAAGTAGGGCCAGGCTATCTCGTTTGCGGTGCTGAAAAGGCGGCAGGGGGCCGTTTTGTCTTTCAGGGCCTGGTTATAGTATTCGGCGGCCAGGCGAAAGGCGGATTGAGGACCTGACTGGAATTTAAGGGATTGGGTACGGAGCCGTATTTTTTCGTCTACGGAGGAGGTCGGGCCCGCGGCGTTCTGGTCGTACTGCCAGGCCAGGTACTGGGGCACGGAGGCGGCGGTCAGCAGGACTGCGAGGGCGAAAGCGGCGTATTTGTATTTTTTAGGCGGCGGCGGCGAATGGACCTCCTCCTCTTCCTCATGCGGCGAGAGGCCGCGGCCATTGACGGCCGGCTTTGAGGCCAGGGCCCCGAGCAGGGCGTAGAAAGCAAGGGCGTTCGCCGGCATTTGCGAGCCGAAATCGACGAAACTGTGCCCCATTGCGACCAAAACGGCGCCCAGGGCCCCGCCGTAAACGGCCTTTACGGTAAAGGACCGGCAGCGCAGCCAGGCCCGGTAGAAGCCGTAAAGCGCCGCGGCGAGGCCCGCCAGATAAAGCAGTCCTCCGGCGAGGCCGACCTGGAGGAAAAGTTCTATCCAGTCGCTGTGCACATGCTTAACTATGTCGGAGGTAACAAAATCCGGGCGTTTATAGAAAGGGAAAGCGTGCTCGACGGCGCCGAGCCCGGTTCCGAAGACCGGGAAATCCTTGAACATAGCCCAGCCGCTTTTATACATCGAAAAACGCGCTGTTACGGAGCCGTCGAACTGGTCGCCGACGAGGCCGAGCAGGTACCGGTATTTTGTGAGGATAAGGATATAGCCGGCCAGCAGAAGGACCAGCGCGGACCAGGCGGAGAACTTGCCGGTTTTGCTTTTTAAAAACCCGGCCGTTACGAAACCCATGAAGGCGGCGGCGCAGACAAAAAAGTGCAGCCCCCCCCTCGACCCGGTTTTCACTATGCCGGCCACGACGGCGATTATCATTATGAATTTAAGGAACTGCACCGCGAGCAGGTCGAAAAGTTTGGTATGGCTCTGGTGCGCGAACAGGCCTTTGAAACCGCCGAAGAACAGGCCGAGGCCGGCCATGCCGGCCATTGCAAGAAAGAAAGCTCCGTGGTCGCGGTTCACGAAAGGGCCGAAGGCCTGGTTGGAAACGCGGCGGAAGCCGTAAACCAGGGTGGTGTCGCCCGTCTTCTGCAGCATCCCCATAAGCGCCACGAAGACGCCCATGCCGAATACCGTCCAAAGCAGGCGCTGCAATTGCGCCGGGGTTTTTATCGCTTTGGACGCGCAGTACATTACGGCCGCGTAGAAAAGCCAGAGGAGCACGGCATTAAGCGTGGACAGCCGCCAGGCGGTGAAGAGCAGCGGGGTGGGGCTGTTCACCGGGGTCTGGTTTATTGACTGCAGCAGGCCTAGCAGGGCCACGCCGAGCACGGCCGGGAGCAATGTCTTGTAAAGCGGGTTCTCGTGGCTGTCGCCGCCCTTTGCATAAAGCCTGGCGGCCCCTATAAAGAATACCGCGTAAAGCGGCACATAAGCCCAGGCCTCCACCGCCGCGAAAGCGAGCGGCGCGAAAACCAGTGAAATCAGCAGCAGGATCCCCATGAATACTTAAATTTTAGCTTATTCCCCCCTGTCGAGGCGAAGCCTCGCCAGAATAAGCTAAAATTTATGCATGAAAGTACTTTTTATCTGTACCGGGAATATGTGCCGGAGCCCGGCGGCGGAGAAGCTGCTTGCGCATTACGGCGGGGCGGCGGGGTTCGAGGCGCGGTCGCGCGGGACGGCGGCGCAGCCTTATTGCAAAATGCCGCGGCAGATCACTGAGTTCCTGGGGCGCCAGGGAGTGACCGCCCTTGAGCACAAACCGGCGCTGGCCGGCGAGGCGGACATAGACTGGGCCGACCTGATCCTTGTTATGGAAAGCGTGCACCGCGACATCCTTGCCGACAAGTTCCCGCAGAGCATGAGGAAGACGCAGTTATTTTTGGATTATATCGGGGAAAGCGGGGAGCTGCGGGACCCGATGGGAAAGAGCGATAAAGTCTTCGAAGAAGTTTTACGACAGATACAAGAAGCGATAAAAAAAATAGTCGCGGGAAAGAAATAAGAGTCGAAGGTCGAAGATCCGGGACGGAAACACCACCAAGAAAAGCAAAAAAGGCCGCTGATCTCTCAGCGGCCTTTTCTTTGTTGCGGTAAGGCTTAGAACATCGCCTTTATGCCGATATTGAAGACTTTGTCATTGTACTCGTTGGCAACCTCGTTAGAGTTGCGGTTCTTGTAGGTGAAGCCGGCGTCGGTGATCAGCCATTTCTGGATGTTGTAGACTGCGGTGATGCCTACGCTGGTGTTCTCGTCCAGGCGCTTGGGGCTGGTGAGGGTGGTCTTCTCTGGGTAGGCGACGCCTTCGTAGCCGAGATTGAGGCCGAGCTTCACTTTATTGATCATGCGGGACGCGCCGACATTCAGCATGGTGCTGGTGTAGAAGCGGCTGGCGCCGTAGGTGGATTCGATATTGGCGCGCTTGCCGTAGATGGTAACGTCGGTGCGCTCCATCGCTTTCCAGACGGCCTGGGCGCTGTAGCCCATGGTGGTGATGTCTTTCTTGGCGGTGGAACCGGCGCTGTTCTTGTCGTACTTGCGGGCCTGCATACCGACGGACACGGTGCCTTCTACCTTGGGGGCGATTTTGCCGACCAGGCCGAGGTCCATGTTATTGTAGGTAGCGTCGTTGACGTTGCTGTTCTCGTAGTTAAGCGTACCGAAGCGGTAGGAGGCCACCACTTTGGTTTTGGGCTGCCACTGGTAGGACACGTCGAAACCCATCAGGTTCTCGGCGCGGTCCAGGCCGGCGAAGCCGCTGGCGAGGTAGTTGTTATAGACATTCTGCAAGGCGATGGCGAAGCCGAATTTGCCGCGGAGAGGAGCGTCGTACTTCAGGGCGACGGTGTTCTCCACGCGCTTTGCGCGGGCGGTAGTTTCGGAGTTGGCCTGGTCGGTGGTCTGCTTGTAGTTGTCGTTCACGGCAACGGTCATTTCCTTGGGCAGCTTGGCCTTGGCGGAAAAGTTCGCGTTGTGGTGAGTGGCGTTATTGATGTTAGCGGCGCGGGAGTAATTAAGGATCTCCATGTTGTAACCGCCGGTAAGGTCTAGGCGGGCGCCGACTTTCTCTACGAGCCCGAAGCCAAGGGCAGTGCGGTTAATGGCCGCGCCTTTGGCATTGTGCTTGTTGAGGTAGATATTGCTGTCGTAGCTCTCGAGGGTGCTCATGAAAGGGTTGACTTCCATGTTCCCGAGCTTTATGTTCTGCTGCGCGTTAGCGGCGGCAGGTATTAAGAGAACGGCTGCGATTAAAAGGTTCTTCATTTATTTGTAGTCTCCTTATATATTGGGCGCTGGCTTAGTTGCAATCGGGGCTGGATGAGCTGACATCGCAGACGCCCTGGACGATTTCGATCGTGGGGATCACGGTGGTGGCCGGGGGTTCGATAACAATTATGGGTTCGTCCACTACGGGCTTCGGGGTGGGGGTGACGGGGGTGAGGGGCATGGGCGTGTCGGCCACGGTCACGGTCTGGCCGGCCTGCACGGTCTGCGTTCCGCCGCCGGAAGCGTCGGTCATGACCGCATTGCCTTTCTCCATGGAGATGGCGACATTGCCGTTAGAGTTGATCATCTTGACTTCGCTGTTGGCGGTCAGGATGACGTTCTGGCCCGATTCGGTCTTTACGGCTACCGGGGTTCCGGCGCCTAAAGCCACGTTCACCTGGCCGGCGTTGGAGGCTACTGAGAAGTTGGACCCGGTCGCGCCGGAAATCTTTTTTCCGCCCGCTTCGATCTCGATAGTTCCGTCGACAACCGCGAAGGTCACTTTATTGTCGGTGATCTCGGGGATGGCGTCGCCGGGCTTAAGGGTCATTACGACCACGCCGTCTTTCATTATATTGACGGTTCCGGTTATCTTGGTGATCTTTATGGTTTTAGCGGCCTGGCCGGGGGCCTGGGCAAACACATTGGCGCTAAACGCGAGTACGGTGGATATGGCTAACAGTTGGAACAATTTCATCACTACCTCCTAAGTCTCGATTAGAACAAGGATATAATAGCAGAGTACTTTTTACTTGTCAAGATTTTTTTAAGATTATACCGCTAGTTGAAACTTTTGCGGTATTTGGTAGAATTAAACCATGAAAACAATCATACTATTTTTGGGCTTGGCGGCGCTTTCCCCTTTCGCTGCGGCGGCCGGGGATTTCCCCCTCGGGTTTTACGGCATTACCGGGCCGCAGGAACTGTCCGTTCTGAAAGAAGCGGGTTTCAACTGCTTCCACACTTACGCGCAGGACCCGGAGCGGCTTGCGGCGCTTGCGGCCGAGGCGAAAAAGCTGGACCTTAAGATGCTCGCCTACCCGGACAGGGTCATAGATTCCTCTTACGCTAAAGAGGCGAAGCGCTGGCCAGTTCTGGCCTGGTATCTTTACGACGAGCCGGAAGTGCGGAAATTCCCGCTGGCTTCGCTTGAGAAGATGGAGGCGCGCGTCAGGGATTGGAGCGCCGGGGCTAAAACCGTTTTTGTGATGGGCGAGGGCGTGGCAGCTTTCAACTACGGCGGCGTGGCCGATATGCTGATGGTGGATTGGTACCCGGTGCCGCATTTGCGGCTTGAGTCCGTCGGCGAACAAATTGCGATGGCTAAAGCCGGCGCGGCGATCAAGGACGCGGCGAGGCAGAACAAGCCGGTCTGGGCGGTGCTCCAGGCTTTCGACTGGGTCGGCTATCCGCAGAAGAGGCAGCCCCCCGTGGGCGGCTTTCCCACTTTCGAACAGGTCCGCTTCATGACCTACCTCGCTATCGCCCGCGGCGCCGAGGGGATTTTCTACTTCACCTATAC
>JAVHPG010000220.1:2575-8288 GCA_036170455.1 Elusimicrobiales bacterium | reverse complement strand
CCAGCGCGGCTCCGAAAAGAACAGGGTATAAGCCGGCCCGGCCAAATAAACCGCCCCGCGCTTACCGCGCGGGGCTTTTTATTTGCCCGGGCCGGCTTATACCCTGTTCTTTTCGGAGCCGCTCTGGCAGGCCATGCAGTAGCGGGCCGAAGGCAGCGCCTTGATGCGCTTCTTCTCGATGGTATTCTTGCAGTGCTCGCAGAGGCCGTAGGTGCCCTTTTCCATCTTGCGCAGGGCCGCTTCTATGTCGCGCAGGATCTTGCGCTCATTGTCGGAAAGCTCGAACAGGATCTCCTTGTCCAGGCTCTGCGTGGCCTGGTCGATGGAGTCCCCTACTTCGGGCTCGAGCAGGTCCAGGTTCTTCTTGTCCTCTACGTTCCTGGCGATGTCCGCCTTCATTTCGCCGAGGCCGGACGCGATCTCGGCCAGCTCTGCCTTTGTGAGCGCCTCGGACGCCGAGGTATTTTTATGCGCGGAGGGCCGGGCCGCTTTTACGGCCGGGGGCCGGTGCGGGGCCGATAGTATTTTGGCCGCTTTTTTCGCGGGGGCTTTTTTTACCGCCGCTTTTTTTACCGTCTTTTTAATTTTTTTCATAAGGCTCCATATCTGCGATGGCGATGCTGCTGAGTGCTGAAAATATGCGGCGGACAGCGCGGTCCCGAACCCCGTTCCCGCGGTAATTCCGGCTAACAATCTATATTATTTGCCGTGGAGTGTCAATTATTTAAACGAGACGCCCTTCATCCTGGTGAAGACCGTGCGGTCGCGGCGCTGGAAGATCGGGCTGCGGAAAGGAAAATCGAAAGTGAGCGAGATGCGGTGGGTGGTTCCCAGCTCCCCCATCGGGGCGTAAGCGTAGTCCAGGCTGAAGAAGTGCAGCGTGGCGCCGAGCCCTATCGAAAGGCCGCCCAGGCCGTCGCTCATCTGCTGCGCGTTGAGGCCGCCGCGGAGGCAGAGGCGGGTGAGCTCGTTGGGGGTGGTCGCCAGTTCCACGCCGAGCAGTACGTTGGGCTGGTTGTTCTTGGGGAGCACCACGTCGGTGGCTACCAGGAGGTTGCGGAAGGGGTTTACCGCCGCGCCCAGCTTGAAGGTGAGCGGCAGGGGGTTGGATTCCTTGTCGTAAGTAAGGCCGCCGCCCATATTGGTGGCGGTGACGGCCAGGCGGTAGGGGATGTCGCCGAAATTATAGGTCATTATGCCGACGTCCCCGGCGTAGCTCTTCGCGGAATCGACAATGCTCGATTTGATGTATTTAAGCGAGACGCCCACCGAAACGTCGATGTCCTTATCCGAGAATTCAAGTATGGCCTTGCTGTACGACAGGGTAAAAACCTGGTCGCGCGGGGTGAAGCTGCCCGACGGCATTATGCCGCCGGAAATGTCGGTTTCCGTTATCGCGCCGATGTCGGTGAGCAGCACCGAGCCGGCCATAACGGAGTCGTAGGAGAGGCGGTGCGCGTAGGCCGCGTACTGGTAGCTTATCTCCTCCAGGTACTGCGCGCGCATGAACACGGCGGAAAGCTTGGGGATCTGGACGAGGCCGGCCGGGTTCCAGTAGACGGCGGAAGCCTCGTCGCTTATGGCGGAATAGGCGCCGCCCATGGCCGCCGCCCTGGCCCCTGCCGCCAGGTTCAGGAAGTCGGCCGTGGTAGTGCCCGCGGCTTTGCTTGAAAAATACCGGGGGTCCTCGGCGGCGAAAAGCGCGGAGGAGAAATAGAAAGCCAGGCCGGCGGCCGCCAGGGAGGCCGTAAGCACCGCTTTGGTGTAAGTCTTTTTCATAAACTTACCTTTCCACCGCCAGCTTGAAAACTTTCTTGCCGGAGCTGGCGTCCACCACCACGAGGTAGATGCCGCTGGCCGCCAGGTAGCCGGACTTATTGACGCCTTTCCAGATCACTACGCCGGTAGTGCCCGAGGTGGTTTCCCAGACCTTGTCTCCGGAGAGGGTGTAGATGCGCACTTTGGCGTTGGCCGGGATCTTGTCTATGGTCACGAAGCCCTGGCCGCGGTTGGGATAGAAGGGGTTTGGGTAGATAAGCACGCCGGCAAGGTTCGAGGCCGCGATGCGCTTCATGAGCTGGAACAGGCTGAAATGGTTGAGCGTGGCTTTTATCGTGCGGTCGCCGACGCTGACCACCGTTTCCAGCGGCAGGCACTGCTGCGTGTCCGGGTTATAGCGGGCCAGGACTATCTGGGCGGCATTAGTGATGATATCGTTCTTGGTCGCGTCCGCGTCCTTGTCGAAATGCAGGGTGAAAGTTACCGGGCTCTGGGGCTGGGCTCCGTTCTCAGAGAAGATCTCCACCCCCACCGGTATCCCGCCCGGCAGGTAGCCGCAGTCGTTGCGGGTGGAGGAAGCGATAGCTATCGCGGTCTTAGAGGCGAAGGAGGCGGCCGGGATGTACATCTCCACGGTGCGGTTATTCGGCAGGCTGCCGGAGATGGACGCCGCGGCGTAAGGATCGCTGGTTCCGCCGATGGCGCCGGACGGCGCGCCGCCGGGACCCGCCAGCGTGAAGGCGGCCGGGGCCTGCTTGCGGGCCGTCACTAGGTTCTCCCCGTTGCGGGCGGCCACGTCGAAGTAATAGGTGGTGGCGGTTAGCAGGCCGTTCACGAAAGCCGTGTTCTCGGTGTGATGGCTGGCGAACTCAACGTGAGTCGTTATCGGCGAGGAGAAATTATCGTTAGTGGAACTGCGGATCTCGTAGATGGTCTCGCCCGAATTGTTGTCGGTATCCCACTGCAGCGTAATCCCGGACATTGAAATGTCGGTGGCGGCGAGGCTGGCCGGCACCTGGGCCAGCGTGTATTTGGAGCCCAGGTCCAGGGTCGTTCCCTCTATGCCGTCCCCGTTGATCGGCGTGAGGTGGAGGTAGTAGCGGACATTGGGCGACAGCGAGGTGAAGGCGAAAAAGCTGTCCGAAGTCTCGATGATAGTTGGAGCGGAGAAAGTGCTGTCGAGAGAGCCCGTCAGCCTGTAGACCGTCCAGGTGGAGTTCCCGTTGGTTATCCAGTTCGCGTTAATGCTGCCGGTGCTGACATTGGTGTAAATATTGGGCGTAGCGGGAAGCGCCGCCACCGTGAGCGTGAAGACCGGCGCCGCCCAGGAAATGGGCCCTCTTATGGGGCCGCTGCCTTCAGAGTCGTTGACGGCGTCGACGGCCGTCTGGTAGCGCCTGTTGGCCAGGAGGCCGGTCTGCGAGAAGTTGCTGGCGGTCGCCGAACCGAGGAAGACGGGGGTCAGGCTGCTCGAAGTGATATCGTAAACCTCGTAGTAAGTGGCGCCAAGAGCGTCATCCCACGACCAGTTGATGGTGGAACTGCTCAGGGCCTCACCGGTAAAATTGTTAACCGCGCTCACGGTTATGGTGGTGGCGTAGTTGGTGAAGTCCGTGATGAGGCCTGCGCCGTTCTTGGCCCTGACGCGGAAGTCGTATTTTTGATTGGCGGAGAGCGCCGAGATCACGGTGGAGGTGCTCATGTAATTCACGCTGAAAGGAACCGGCGTGGAAATATCCAGCGTGCTGGAGAATTTAGGCGTCTTGGTCGGGGACATTGAGACTTCGTAGGTCGTGATCTCGGAGTTATTGTTCCGGGTCCATTCCAGCGCGGCGGTTTCGAAGCTGGCGGAGGTTACGCTGAGCGGGGTGGGAACGGCCGCCAGCGTGTAATAGGTAGTGGATTTTGAAAGCGCCCCGTTGCCGCCGAGGTTGTAGGCCGACACCATTATCGAGGCGGCGGTGTTGGGCACCAGGCCCGCCTGGGTATAGAAGACGGTGTTGGAATCGTTGAAGAACGCTACGGTGGGGATGAACACGCTGTCCGTGGCCGAATAGAGGTTATAGCCGTCGGCGGCCGTCACGTTCCCGCGGTTCCAGGACCAGGTGATCGAGCTTACTCCGAGCACGGTGCCGGTGGCGACCGAGGGCGTGCCGTCGGGGCGGGCGATGGTCACCTGCACGGTGCGGCCGTCCGAGAAAACACCATTGGCCGCCACGCGAATATTGTAGAAGCCGTGAGGCAGCTCGCCGGCGGCGGTGGGCATGATGACGGAGATGGAGGAAAGCGTGGTTTCCCAGGAGGTATTGGGGCCGCCGTACCAGGAGTAGATCCTGGTGGAAAGCTCCGTTATGAAGCCGCTGGGATTATCCAACTGCTGTATGTAGATCCGCGGATTGCTCTGCGAGGAGTTCGCGGGACCCGCGGCGCCTCCGGAGGCCTCCGAGATGCCGTGGAAATTAGAGGTGTTGCTGAGCAGCGTTACATTGTACCCCTGGTTGAACTGGAGCGTGCTGGAGGAGATGGTAGGCTGCCTCACTATTTCCGTCTCCAGGCCGTCTGTGTCGGGAGAGAAGGAGAAATACGCCAGGTCCGTGGTGTCCAGGCACTTGGAGCCGTCCCAGCCGCCTATGTTAAGGACATAGTTATCTTTGGTGAGCACCGTGGTATGGTTGGCCCTGCCCGCCGTCATTTCGGCCTGGAGGCTGAAGACGGAAAAGTCGGGGTCGAAACCTTCGGCCAGGGTGAGGGAATAACCGGGGGTTTCCCCGCCGGTGACCATGATCTTGCCGTTGGGCAGGAGCAGGCTGCGGTGGTTGGCCCTGTCCATGTTGAGCAGCGGCAGGTAGGTCCAGGCGCCGGCATTATAGATCTCGGCGGTGATCTGGCTCAGGTAGTTGTTGGAGCCGCCTATCGCCACCACCCGACCGTCCCTGAGGAGGGTCGCGGTATGCGCGTACCTGGCGGTGTTTAGATCCCCGCCGCCGCTGAAAGTCCTGGTCAGGTAATCGTATTCTTCAGTTTCCTTCACCGCGCCGAAGGCGTTGACGCCGCCGGCCATAAGGACGTTGCCGCTCTTCAGCAGGGTGGCCGTGTGCTGGGCCCTGCCGGTGGTCATCGAGCCTGAGGTCTGCCAGTAGGCGGTGGAGGAAATATACAGTTCGGTGGTGGCGGAGTAGCTGCTCAGCGTGCCGCCGCCGGCCACAAGTACATTGCCGTCGGGAAGCAGGGCGGCGGTGTGGCTCTGCCTGCCCTCGGCCATCGAGGTGGTAGGCACCCATCTCTGCGTGTCCGGGTAATATATTTCCGCCGTGTCGACCGCCGCGCTAAGCGGCGTGACTCCGCCGGACACCAGCACATTGCCGTTAGGCAGCAGCGTCGCTGTATGCTTGGACCTTGCGACGCTCATCGAGCCGGTGGGCGTCCATTTCTTGGTCTCGGGGTCCATCAGCTCGCAGGAAGCCAGCGGCTTCGCGCCGTCAGTGCCGCCGCAGGTCAGTACTTCCCCGGACCTCAGCATGGTGCTGGTATGGAACGCCCTCTTCGTATTGAGCTTTTCCGAGGAGGTCCAGTCTTTGGTGACCGGTATGAAAGCGGTGGCGGAGTCTCGCGCGGTAAAGGTTTTCGCGGTCCGCAGGCAGTCGACGGCAGGGGCGGCTTCGCAGTTCCTCCCCCCCAATATCAGCGTGTCCGCCGCGGGGGTAACCAGGGCGGTATGGTTGAAGACCGGGGCGCCGAGGGTCGGCGAGATGTCGGTGTCCGTAAGGTCCTTCCAGCTGTTCTCCTTGGGCGTGAAGCCGAGCGCGCTGGAAAAGATCATTTCCCTTATAACTATGTCCGAACGGCCATAGTTTAATGTCGGGTAGTTGTCTAGGGTATGTATTTCATCGGCGGTATAGGGCAGCTCCATAGTTAGGCTCAACAGGCCGCCGGC
>JAVHPG010000220.1:0-2475 GCA_036170455.1 Elusimicrobiales bacterium | reverse complement strand
GGGTCGGAGGATAAGGACTCTTTAGTGAAGGTAGCCGTGCCGGTCGGGTTAGTCAGCTTCATGATGTCGTCGAAGCTGCCGGGTTTGTGGAGGTCGTCTATAAGGGTGCCTACGGGGTAGCCGTCCAGCGCCGCCGTGCTGTGCGGAAGGAACAGCTTCGCGTTCATTATGGAAATAGAGGGGTTTTCAGTCGGCTTAAGGGGCCTCGAGAAAAAGGCGTCGGCGTTCACCAGCCTGCCGGACACGGGCCTGGCCAGGTTAGTTTCCACCGGGAATTTTATTTCGCTGGAGGGGAGGATGTCAGCGGTCGTGGCGCCGGTCTTCTGCAGCCGGATAACAGTGTCGTCCTCCAGCGGGAGGGAAGCGGAGAAGACGGTGCGGACTATGCCGCCGTAGCCGCCGTGCATGTTCCAGCCGCCGTCGGGCCGCAGGGCGGCGGAGTGCTTGTGCACCCTGTACGGCGCCGTGCCGAAATTGAATTCGCCCAGCACCGCGCGTCCCCCGTTCTGGTCGAAATATTCCGCTCCGTCCAGGTAGCCGTGGCTGCTGAAGTCCTGCGGGCCGTTGCCGTAGCCCCAGTAGTATTCATCCCCGTAATCGGCGGTGGTCCAGCAATCCTCTCCCTGCGAGGAGGCGGACATCGTGCTCGGGCTGCACTTATAGGTATCTACACCGTTGTAGCCGCCGGCTATCACTATGACCCCGTTGTTCAGCACCGTGGCGGTATGGTCTATCCTGCCCTGGAGCAGGGCGTCCTTGGGTGTCCAGGAGCCGGCCAGGGTATCCGGGGTATAGATCTCATTCATCGGCTCGTAGATCCAGGCGGTATTCAAAGCATTGCGCCTCTTTCCGCCGGTGACGAAAACTTTACCTGACCGCAGGAGGACGGCGGAGTGGCCTATGCGCGGGCTGAGCATAGCCGCGGTGTCGGAGATTGTGTTGTCTGCAGGGTTGAAAAGGTCGCAGTCGCCGGTCAGGGCGGTGGCGGCTCCCGTCTGGCCGCCGCAGAGCAGCACGCGGCCGGCGCCGGCTCCCTTTGTAAGGAGGGTGGCGGTATGCCCACCCCTGGCCGGGTTCATGACTGCGCCTATCGCGGCGCAGGATTTGGCTACAGGGTCGCAGATCGCGAGCGTATTAAGGGGAGTTCCGGAGTTGAAGCCGCCGGCTATCAGCACCCTGCCGTCCGACATCAGCGTGGCCGTGTGCGAGGACCTCGCCCCGATGGCGCCGCCCCAATTTTCGTTATCGTTGGTAGCCATGTTGTACATCTGCACGCTGGCCGTGGGCGCGTTACCGGCGCCCGTAACGCCGCCGGAGATAAGGAGATTGCCGTCGGGCAGGAGCGTTATCGCGTGGCTGTGTCGGGCTGTAAAAGCTACCGCCCCCGCTTCAGGCAGTAAAGAAGCCAGAGCGAGGACCAATAAAGGAAGGACTTTTCTGAAATTCATATAGCGCCCACGGATAGTCTACAAGAAGCCTGTTACAGGATTGTTAACAAAATTTGAACTTTGGCTAGTTTACGCTTATCAGGGAGTCGCCGGTGGGTGCTTTGGGTTTGCCCGGGTCCAGTTTCTTTTTGCCGTCCACGGTGAAATGATAGGGGTAGGTGCCCGGCAGGATGTAGACGTCGGTTTTCCAGACGCCGTCCTTTTTCGTCATCTTTTTTTCTTTCCAGGAGGTGAAGCTGCCGGCTATCAGTACGGCTTTGGCTTTTGCGTCCTTGTATTCGAAAGCTGTCTTTACGGCTTTTGTCTTATCGGAGTCGCCTTTGGCGGGCGCTGCCGTTCCCTTCGCGGGTTTGGCCTCTTCCACGGCGTCTTCTTTGTCCGCTTCGTTCATTTTGGCTATAGCCGCGGCCCTGGCGGCGGAAGAATCTCCTTCTTCCTGCGCGAGCGGCACGGGGACCGGCTTCACCTCGATAGTGTCGCCGGAGAAATGCCTGGACATGCGCTCATAGACGGAATAGCCGGCAAAAGCCATGACGGCCAGGCTGATAACCGCCGCGGCCGCCCAGAATTTTTTGTATTTAGTCATTGAATTTTTTGATTACTCTGAACCTTAGAGTCTCTTCTTCTTAATCAGGCGAGCGTCAGCGAGCTTCTTGAATAAATCTTATTCCCCATCCCCTCTTAAGCGGGCGACACGCGAGCGTCAGCGAGCTCTCCCCATAAGGAAGATTCCCATCGCCCACGCATAATGTGGCTATGGGAAAATAATGAAACCGCACTAACCCTGATGAAAAGCGGGCGATGGGAATCGAACCCACGTCTAATGCTTGGGAAGCACTCGTACTACCATTGTACTACGCCCGCGTTTTTATGCCGCTCTATAAAAAGATCAACTTAAAGGAACTAATACCCGTAAATTCTACTTAAAACCCGGATAGATTTCAATAATATTATTGTTTCTTTATAAGATTCAGGAATTCTTCCCTTACTTTGCTGTTGGTCCGGAAGACGCCGAGCATGGAGCTGG
>JAVHPG010000219.1:0-1726 GCA_036170455.1 Elusimicrobiales bacterium | reverse complement strand
GCTCCGGCCTCCGAGAAGGCCCGTCGAACCCATACCCTTGCCACCCCTCCGTTCAATTTATGCGTCAGCGCGTTTATCGCTAAGCGCGTAAACTGGCGGAGACCGTACGGGCCAGGTTAGCAAAAGCCCCTCGGAGGACGAGGCTTGCGTAAGCGCCGAGTCCGAGAGCGGCAGGCGCGAGCACGGTGTGCGAGACGCCGATTTTGCGTTCTGGCCCGTACGGTAGGCCGCCAGCCGCCCTTAGAAAGAGCGAATTAACTATTTCACATTCAGCGTTATCCCCGCTGAATGGGCCGCGAACTCGGGGGCGTACATAGACTGGATCACCGCGGCGCCGGCTTTGAAGGTTCCGGGGGTCGTCGGGCGCAGGCGGTACTTCAGGACGTATTCGCCGTGCGGGAGCCACTCCATGAAGAAGTTCGTCAGCGAATCACGCGGCTCCTCATAGCGGCCCAGCTGGTCCCACTGCCAGCCGCTGGTCAGCGTCTCCGCCTCGAAGCCGGCGGCCTTGGGGTCTTTCAGGTGCACGTACTCGAACTGGCTGCGCGTATTCACCGTCAGCTGCACCTCGATCTGGTCGCCCACGGCCACCGTGTCGCCGTCGGAAAGGGGCTTAAGCGTATAATTGCCCCCCTCCTTTTCCCGCAGGAAATATTTCCTCGAAACGTTCATCATCCCCGACGGAGATTCCTCAGCGGTCTTGTCGGTAGTGTAGATCCCGGTAAAAGCCGCGAAAGCCAGCCCCGGCCCTTTCTTCTCAACCACCGGGGACAGGTCCTTCTTCGTTATCCCGGCCCCGTACTTGGACCAGCGCAGGGGCTTCGCCACCCAGTCGAAAGGCTGCAGCTGCACGGACTCCGACGCATCGCCCCATTTAAGGTCGAAGTTCTCCGCCTTGTCCAGCGCGCCTTTGGACTTCATCACGTCCAGCAGGGAATAGATGGCCGCCGCCGAAGCCCTGGTGGATTTCCACTCATTGGCCTTGCGGTTGAAGAGCAGCCAGCGCACCAGGCCAGCGATCTTCGGGTCCTTCGGGCGCACAGCCAGCAGCGTCCTCAGGATGAAAGCGTGCTTCTCCACCGTATCGTTGTACCAGAGCCAGGAGATCTTCTCCGGCGTCCAGTAAACCCCGGCGATATCGTCGGTGCGGGCCCCGTCCATGGCCCGCGCCAGGTAGCTCTCCGCTTTGACTTTATCCCCCAGGCGCAGATAGACATAGGCGGCGTAAGCCTTGCCGAAAGCCGTCATCGCGTTCGAGTGCTTGTCGGCGTAGTCCACCCAGGCCTTGGCGTAGGTCAGCGCCGTTTTGCTCTCCGGCCAGGACGCCGGGAAAGAGGTCACCACATAAGCCGCGTAGAGCACCAGGGAGGTCTGGTCTTCCTCCGGCTTCATGTGCGACGGAATCTCGCCAAGCACGTAGGCCAGCGCCTTCTTCGCCGTGTCCTGCGGAATATCGACGCCGTAGCGCGCGGCCTCCGCCAGGCCCTCAAGCACATAAAGTGTCATATGCAGGTTAGGGCGCCCGCCGGGGAACCAGGGGAAAGAGCCGTCGGGGTGCTGGTAGGCTTTAAGTTTGGAGATGGCGTCTTCCTTTTCTCCGGACACTACTTTAGGGTCGAGCATATCCACCAGCGGCCAGTAAGACTTCCTGCCCTTGGACTCCTGCTCCCATGGCGTTTCCATCAGGCTCATCAGCCGCACCGGGTTGTCGCGCTCCCAGGCCGGC
>JAVHPG010000218.1:0-1727 GCA_036170455.1 Elusimicrobiales bacterium | reverse complement strand
GCTTGCCGTATTTGTCTTTGCCGAAATTCTCAACTATCTTCTTCGTCTGCTTCGAGAGCAGGAAATCGAAGAAAGCTTTCGCTCCCTCGGCGTTCACCTTGGGAAATTTCTCCGTGTTCACCAGGATCAGGCTGTAGCGGTTCAGCAGCGCCTCGTCGCCCTCGGAGAGGATTACAAGCGTGAGCGTCTTTTTGAGCGACATATAGGTGGAACGGTCCACAAGGCAGTAAGCCTCTTTCTCATTCGCCATCCCGGCGGTAGCGGCCATGCCCTGGCCAGCCTCTATATATTTATCGGCGGCAGGCTTCGCTTTCGCCGCGTCCCAGAGCTTCAGCTCTTTTTTGTGCGTGCCCGATTTGTCGCCGCGGGAGATGAAAAGCGCGCCGCCGGCCGCTATCTTCGCAAAAGCGTCAGCCGCTTTCTTTTCGCCCTTTATCTTAGCCGGGTCAGAAGCGGGCCCCAGAACCACGAAGTCATTGTGCATGAAAGTAGTCCTGTTATTGCCGTAGCCCTCTTCCACGAACTGCTTCTCGTCGTCGGGGCTGTGCACCCAGAGGAGGTCGGCCTCGCCGTTCTTGCCGAGCTGCATGGCCTGCCCGGAGCCCACGGCTATGGCCTTTACCATATACCCGGTCTTTTTTTGGAAAGCGGCCACCAGCACGTCAAGCAGGCCGGTGTCCTGCACGCTGGTAGTGGTGGCAAGGATAACGGTCTTGTTCTTGACCGGCTTAGCTTCCGTTTTAGCGTTTCCGCTGAAGGCCGGAACGGCGAAAGCCGCGAGACATAAACCGGCTATTATTTTTTTGAACATGTTTTTTATTCTCCTTAAGTTCTTTTTACGAACCGACTCAGATCTTAACGCTGAGCTGGAGGTAAGCCCAGTCAGCGTCGTCATGCTTGCCGGTGTTCTTTACATAGGACCCGGTAAAAAAGCGCGCATAGCCGCCGTCCAGGCTGGCGTTCGCGCACATCTCCCATTTCGCTAGCAGGGAAACTTCCCTGCCCACATAGGTTCCGGCGTTCCCCGCGGCCCTGGTGCGGAGCTTCTTGCCGGCGGAGTCGTACCAGGAATCTTTAGCCTGAGCCAGCCAGAAGTAATTGAGCCCCGCGGTCAGTTTAAGCGCTTTTACCGGCTTCGCGGAAAGCTCCAGCGCGCCTTCCTTCATGTTCTGCCAGCGGAACAGGTCCATCACCCCGTAGGGGTCATGCGTGCTCTGGTAGAGCGGGATAAAGACATTGTTCACGGAATCCGTCGGCTTTTTATCGCCGCTGGCGTAGTTGTAAGCGGCCGTCACCTTGGGGCTCCAGGCGCGCTTGAACTCGCGGCTCAGGTCCAGGTGGAAAGCGGAAGCGTAAACGCTTTTGCCGGAGCTCTTTCCGAACTGGTAAGGCAGCTCCAGGTCGCAGACGACCGCGCCGGGCAGGGTGGCCTGGCCATGCACTCCAACGGTCCGCCTGTTCAGCGTGGACATATTGGAACTGTCGTAGTTGGACAGGAAGTAGCCCTCAACCAGGGGCGCTTCCTTGTTTTTCCGGTAGCTTAAATATGTTCCGCCGATAATATCGTGCCGGTTGGGCTCGTTCCAGTCGTATTCATTGTAAGTGACGCGCGCGCCGTAGAAGACGTCGGCGGAAAGCCCGCCGGACTTATACTTGAGCACCGCCGCGTCGAAGTGGTTTATCCTGTTGCTCCAGGTCGCGGCCCAGATCAGGCGCCCCTGGCCGTA
>JAVHPG010000217.1:0-1730 GCA_036170455.1 Elusimicrobiales bacterium | reverse complement strand
TGGACGGCCCCGGGCTCCCAGGCGCCGGTCTTCCCGCCCAGCCTGGCGCGGGCTTCGTCCACCATCTTGCCCACTTTGGCTTTTTCCAGGGGGTCGGGCTCCAGCTTGAAAGCCATCTCCCAGTCGCGGCCGGCGCGGGCGTAGTTGCCCAGCATGTAGTTGCAGGAGCCGCTTTTTTTGAGGGCCATCAAATTGTTAGGCTCCAGCTCCAGCAGCTCCTCAAGTTTGCGCAGGGCTTCGTTATGCTTCTTCTTGACGTAAAAATCATCCGATTCCGTCATCTTGTATTCCGCCCAGCCGCGGCTGAAATCCGCCGGGACCCTATCGGCCGTGACGCGCGTGAGCTCCGCCGCGCGGTCCAGGAAGCTGGAGAGGGCGGAGTCCTGCTGGTTCAGGCTCTGGGCGTAGGCCAGCTGCTTCATGGCGCGCATATCGTTCCCGTTCACGAAGTTCTTCACTCCCGCCGAGAGCAGTTCCTCCCAGTACTGCTTCTTCCTGTCCTCCGCGGCCAGCGTCGGGAAGAAGGCCGCCACGGTCGAGAGGCGGCGCGTAAGCGTCACTACCGAGGAGTCCGGCAGCATCTCGTTGGCTTTTTCCAGCAGCAGCTTGTTGGCGGCGTAATAATTCTCTTTAGCGACCTGCTCCTTGACTTCAGCGAGGCGCGGGTCGTTCAGGCTGGCGGTGTCGCGCGGGCTCTTGTAATCCTGCGCCTCGCGCAGCCGCTTGTACTGGTCGAGGAGCTCGGTTTCGGCCAGCTCGGTCTGCGTCGCCGTGCCGAAGTGGTAGGTAAGCGCGAACTTGTGGTTGCCCGAAGTTTCCTTTACCGTGCCTATCGGCAGGGAAAAGCCGTAGTCTATCTGTATTTTCTGTATCTTATAGGAAAGGCCAAGAGTGGCCTGCTTGAATTCCCTGTCGCCGGCGCCGAGCGAGGCGCGCACGCCGATGTCTCCCTTGTCCAGGCTGGGGAAGATCTTTTCGGCGGCGAAGACGACCTGTTTGTCCATCTTACCGTCAGGCGCTTTCTGGAGCCGGGCGTCGGCCGCCAGGACCATCCAGAGGGCTTTGTAGGAAGCCCCCAGCCTGGTTTTCATCGGGATCTTGTCCTTGTCCGAACTGCTGAAAGCCACGTCGGCCTGCATGGCGTTCAGGATGGCCGCGCCCAGGGTCCAGCGGCGGCTTATCCTGTAAAGCACCCCGAGGTCCGCGTCTAGGGCCGATTTAGTATTCAGGCCGGCCAGCACGGGGTCGGTGGCGTTCCTCTGCATTATATCGTCTTCCACCGCGTTGAAGGTCTCTCCCAGCCGGGTAAAGCCGTGGTTGAGGTATTTGAGCGATCCGCCGACGGAGAATTTCTCGTATTTAGTATTCTTCGGGAAACGGTAGCCCCAGGAAACCTGCCCGGTCTGCTCATAATAGACCCCGGAAAGAGAAAACTGGTTCCAGGAAACGCCCAGCGTGCCGTTGCGCCCGCCGGTTATGGGAACGGCCAGGGCGACCGCGCTGAGCCCCAGATTCGAGCCGTCGCTAAGTCCGGTGTAGAAGAGAGAGTGCGAGGCCAGCACTTTGGGGCGCTCGAGGCCGGACAGCCCGGCCGGATTGTAATAGATAGAGGAAATATCATCCGCGACCCCGGTGAAGGCGTCGCCCATCCCGGGCGCCCTGGCTCCGAACCCAAGGTCCTCGAAAGCGGCGAAAGCGGCCAGCGGGGCGAAAGCGATGATCGCCGCCAG
>JAVHPG010000216.1:0-8376 GCA_036170455.1 Elusimicrobiales bacterium | reverse complement strand
TAAAGAGCCCACCGACGGGGATTTCTTCGTAAAGCGCCATATCTGGCACGCCACGCCGCTGTTCGCCACGCTGGTGGTGGTGGAGACCTCCGACCTGATCTTCGCCGTGGACTCCATCCCGGCCGTACTTGCCGTATCCACCGACAAGTTCATCGTCTATACCTCCAATGTCTTCGCCGTGGTAGGCCTGCGCTCCCTCTATTTCCTGCTGGCCTCTGTCATGGACCTGTTCCGCTACCTCAAGGCGGGCGTTTCAATAATCCTGTTCTATGTCGGCACAAAGATGATCATCTCCGGCTATTACAAGATCCCGGCCCTGCTGTCGCTCGGCGTGGTGATGGGCATACTGGCCATTTCCATCCTGCTGTCGGTGATAATAAAGCACCCCCACCCGCCTCAGGACGTGCCGGAGCCCGGGAAAGCTAAATAGGCAAGCGCCGCAAAAAACCCCGAGCGCGGAGCTTTTAAGCCACCAGACCATATAATGAGCGAAGGGTGCAGCGTGATATAATAAACGAATAAAAAAGCCCCGGTTTTACCGGGGCTTTTTTTATTGGTGCTCTAAGCTTTATTTTTTAACTGCGGCTTTAGCGGGCTCGACCGCGGCTTTCACTTCGCCGGCGGGCTTCTCTTCCTGGACGGCCACGGGGTTCTCTTTCATGATCTCGAGCAGCTCGACCTCGAAAACCAGCGTCGCGCCGCCGGGGATGGCGCCGCCCGCGCCCTGGTCGCCGTAAGCGGTATCGGAGGGGCAGACCAGCCTGGCCTTGCCGCCCACTTTGATTTTCTGCACGCCTTCCGTCCAGCAGGGGATCACGCCGGAGAGAGGGAACTCGGCCGGGGTCCCGCGATCCACGGAGGAGTCGAAAACCTTGCCGTCGGGGAAAGTCCCGTGGTAATGCACTTTCACCATGTCGGTGGCTTTGGGCATCACGCCGGTACCCTCTTTAACGGGGATATAGATGACGCCGGAAGGCAGCTTCTCCGCGCCTTTCTCCTTGGCCATCTTATCGAGGAAAGGCTTCGCGGCTCCCTTCTGCTTTGCCACGATAGCTTCCTGCTTTTTGGCCAGGAAGGCGTTAAGCTTCATGCCGTAGGTTTCGTCGGCCTTGCTCTTCTGACCCGCAAGGGATTCGGAGAAGCCCTGGATGATGTACTTGGCCTCTTCCTTGGTGAAGTCGAACTGCTTGATCTTCGAGCTGACCGCCTGGCCCAGGAAATAAAGGGTCTTCTGATCCTCGGTCAGGCCGCTCTTGGCGGCGGGAGCGGCGGCTTTAGGAGCGTCCGCGGCCGAAGCTGCTCCGGCTATAAAACAGGCAAAAACAGCGATAAGAAGCTTTTTCATTTTTCCTCCAGAAAAACTATCGTGCTATAGATAATACAAAAAAACCGCGCACCGGCGCTAAAGCGAGGCCGGGTATTCCGCCCTGAAAGTCGTGCCTTCAGCCCCGGTGATAAAGGAAACTGTTCCCTTAAGGTACTTTTCCGTCAGGAGCCTTATGCTGTAGGTTCCCAGCCCGCGCCCCCCGCCTTTGGTGGAGAAGGAGCGCTGGAAAACCTGCAGGCGCGAATCCTCCGGCATCCGGCCCGGGTTATGGACGAGAAAGGCCGCTCCGCCCGGTGTTCTCTCGCAGGAAAGCGTTATTTTTGCCCCGGGCGATTCAGCTTCAAGCGCGTTCTTCAGAAGATTGACGATCACGCGCGAAAGCAAGACCTTGTCGGTATTTATACGCACGTTAGAACAAGTAACGAGCACTTCTATTTCCTTGTTCTTGCCGACCTCGTGGGCTTTAAAAAGGCCGGCTATCTCGCTCAGCAGCTCCGCCGCGCCGACCTCGGAGAGCCTGAGCTGGAGGTCCCCCCGCTCGGCCGAGGCAAGGTCTCTCTGCGAAAGGATCTGGTCCACCATGCGGTCGGCAGCTTTCACCACCGCAGGGACATAGGTGCGGATCTCCGGGGGTTCGGATTCGGCCATAAGGCCGGCCAAACCCTGTATGCCGCCGGCCGTATTTAGAATATCGTGAAAAAAAAGGCGTTCAAGAACCTCGCGGCGCTTCTCCGAACTTATATCAGTGAGCGACATAAGGAGGAACTGCTCGTCGCTATAGCAGAAAGGCCTGGCGCTGATACGGAGGTCGAGGTCCCCCCCCAGGTTTTTGGACATAATCCGGCATTCGGTCATCCCCTCCTTCCCATCAAGGGCCTGCGCCTGCGCCTGCGCCGCCCCGCAGTGCCGGCAGGATTCGGTAGTGCCGCAGCCGCCGGAGGTTTCTTCGGCGTGAGCGCAGCCGGCGAGACTGCCCCAGCGGCGGCCGATGAGCTCCGTTATGCCGTTCTCGGCAAGAAAGTCCTTCAGGGCCTTGTTAACAAAGACCGCCTGGCGCTGGCGGTTCAGGATAAGGCTGAAGTTGAGCATACCGTCCATCATCTCGTGGATCAGCGGCGCCCCGGCGATCATTTTATGCTGGCGCTCCACCTCCGCCGGCTCGGCTTTCTCGGCGGGCAGGAATTTTGTGGGCAGTTTTTCTCCGGACATATTTATTTTAGCCGGCCGGACCTGCGCAGGGCGGCGGTTATCCTGGCGATGACGATATTCCCCTTGAAGGGCTTGATGACATAGTCGTCTGCGCCCAGCTTAAAGGCAAGTTCCTGGCTCTTGTCCGAATTCTCGGTGGTCAGCATTATAATGGGCAGGTCCAGGAGGCCCAGCGTTTCGCGTATGCCTTTCACCAGGTCCAGGCCGTTAAGGCGCGGCATATTGATATCGGTAAGCAGCACGTCAGGAACGATCCCGGAGGCTATGGCAGTAAGGGCTTCCTCCCCGTCCGCCGCCTCGCGTATCAGGTAGCCGGCGCCCTCTATGAATTTTTTCAGCAGCATGCGCATGATAGGATCGTCGTCCGCGATCATTACCACCGCCTTTTTCCCGTCGGCCAGCCTCGGCTGCGCCCCCACCGGTACGGCGGCGGGTTGAGGCTGCGGCGCGGCCTGTCCGGCGGCGGGCGCGGGAGCAGGGGCGCCCACCCTTATGTCCAGGTAGGTTTCCACCTCGGCCAGGTCGGTCTGCCCGGTGGACAAATGCCAGAGCGCGTCGTGCGCCAGAGTGCGCAGGCATTTGGAATCCAGCGCGGCCGCTCTGACGTCGTCCGAGACGGCGCCGGCGTTAATCAGCTCTTTAACCTTTGCGTCAGGCAGCAGCAGCTCGACTATTGACGTGCGCCCGACATAGCCGCTGCCTTCGCAATTTTTGCAGCCGACGCCGCTATAATATATAGGCTCGAACCCGTGGTCGGCCAGGGCCGCCATGATAGCGGGGTCCCGGTCGGACTCCTCTACCGCCTCGGCGCAGAGAGGGCAGAGCTTCCTGACCAGACGCTGCGCAGTGATAGCCAGCAGGCCGGGAGAGATTTTGAAGCGGTCCACCCCCATATCCATCAGGCGGCCGATCGTTGAGACAGTGTCATTGGTGTGCAGCGTGGACAGGACCAGGTGGCCGGTCATGGCGGCCTGGAAGGCGATGTCGGCCGTCTCGTGGTCGCGGATCTCGCCGACCATGATGATATCCGGGTCCTGGCGCAGCACGGAACGGAGGACGGCGGCGAAGGTAAGCCCCTGCTTTTCGTTTACCTGCACCTGGTTGATGCCGGCCAGCTTATATTCGATAGGGTCTTCCGCGGTCACGACATTGGTTTTTTCCTGCTTGACCTTGTTGAGGATTGAGTAAAGCGTGGTGGTTTTTCCGGAACCTGTAGGGCCCGTGACCAGGATTATGCCCTGGGCGGAGGACATGCATTTATCCAGTCCGGCGGAAACCTCCGGAGAGAAACCGAGCTTTTCGAAAGGAACTTCGGCCGCCCGCTGGTCAAGTATGCGCATTACCACCTTTTCGCCGTAGGAAGTAGGCAGCGTGGAAACGCGCAGGCCCACTTCCACGCCCGCGATGCGTATCTTGGTGCGCCCGTCCTGCGGGCGCATATGGTTGGAAACGTCCAGGTCAGACATTATCTTTATCCGGGAGACTACCGGTCCCATGGCCAGGTGCCGGGGGAGCTTCATTATGTTCCTGAGCTCGCCGTCTACCCTTATGCGGACATGGCTGGAGGTTTCGTCGTGCTCGATATGTATGTCCGAAGAGTGCTTGCGGTAAGCCTGTGAAATTATCGAGTTGACCAGCTTTATCACCGGCGAGGTCACGGCTGAATCCGCGCTATCCTCCTCTTTTACCTTTCCCAGCACCATGATCTCGTCCGGAGCCTCCACCCTGCTCAGCAGGTCGAAGATGACCGTGTCCGTGCTGAAGAGCTGGTCCAGGCAGGCATCGATCTCGCGCGGCAGGCTGAATAGCGGCAGGAGACGTCGGCCGGTGAGAGCCTCAACGTCGGCTTGGGCGTTAAAGTCCGCAGGGTTCGACATCGCGACCTTGATTTCGCTTTCGTTGACAGAAAAAGGAATTATCTCGTATTTGCGGCAGATCTTTTCAGGCACCATCGCGAAAGCGAACTTATCCACCTTCTCTGGCGCAACCGGGAAGTGCTTTACCTTGAACGCCAGTTCTACCTTCTTGATCAGCTGCTCAGGCGAGAGAATGCCGGAGTCGATAAGCGCGTGTGAGAAGCACTTCTTTTTCTCCGCGCGAAACTTCTTTATGAGCTCCGGGGATACCTCCCTGGCTCCCGCAAAAGCGCGGAGCAGCCCCTCGTCACGAAAACGCCATGAATCTGTCATACATTTATTTTATATTATTTATATAGCGCTCAAAAGGGCGCAGCCTACGATATTATGAGAAGCGTGAACACCTGCGTTTTTACCTGCCTTTCACTGGCCGCGATCTTCATTTGCGCCCTTACGCCGCCAGCCGCCGCGCGCTACTATTACAGCTGGGAAAAAAAGCCCGAGAAGACCTTTGCACTCAAGACCAAAGTCAGGCGCTGGCAGACCGCCACCTCGGGTTAGACCAGGTCCTCCCTAGTCACGCCCACTTTCTGGTGGTCCCCGCCCACGGACAATATCAGCATAGGGAATACCAGCGACTTTAAAGTTATGGACGCGCCGCTCTACCTCTACTCGGTCGAGATACAGCCTGCAAGGGGCTTCTCCCTGGAGTTCGAGACCGGGGACAACCGCTTCTCAGGAGGTAAATATTTCGAGCATGACTGGCTGCACGCCACCAACAAAACCGTTTACCTGCTCAACAGCGTGACCTGGGACAGCCCGCAGCACAGGGACTATGCCAAGAAAACGGCCGAGACCAGCGGCACCGCCCGCCAATACTCCGCCGCCGCCTACCTGAACGTATATAAAACCGACGGCCTGGCGCAGGACGAGGAATATGAAATAGCCCACTCAATGGATTTCTTTGTCGGCTACAGCTGGTACGAAACCGAGGTCCGTATTTTCAACGGCTATAAAATAATATCCACGGACTTCTTCCTCCCCACCGCGCCCGTCGGCCCCATGACCGGGCTGAACTCGCGCGCGAGCATGCTCTGGCAAGGCTGGCGGCTCGGCTTCAGGGAGCAGGCCAACCTGGGAAAGAACTTTTTCGCCGAGGGAAAGCTCGCTTTCGGGCCCTACCTGAAATACAAAGGAAGTAATTACTGGAACCTGGACACCAACCTGAAGAACCCCGGCATCCGGAGCAGCGCCACCGGGAACCTGGTGGAGTTTTCCCTGTCTGCGTCCTACCGGTTCTGGCGGCATTTCGAATTCGAGGGGGGCTGGATGGCCTGGTCGTACAAAGCCGCCTCCGGGGACGAGACCTTCTACTACACCGACGGCTCCACCTGGCAGGGCAAGCTGAATAAAGTCAAAGCCACCCGCAAAGGCACCTTCCTCGGCCTCTCCTGGAAGTACTGACCGTTCTCCCCCGCCCAAAGCAAAACCCCCGAAACTTGTTCGGAGGCTTTTTGTTGCTGAGGCCGGCACTGAGCGTTACAGTAACCCCGAAACCTACGCAAAAGAACTTATAATCCCGCTCTACAGGTAAGCCTTAAGACGCCAAAGCATATATAGCGGAACGCTCTTAACTTCTTTCCCACCCAGGTTTTCAAGAGATGTCTTGATAGAAATTACCGGGGCGTATCGTTTTCTGTATTCTGCCAGGCTTCGCGCCCTGTTGCGGCCGGCTTTGACCTCAACAGGCACTATTCGCCCGTTAAACTGCGCGACAAAATCAACTTCAGCGGTGTTAGACGACCTCCAGTAAAAGGGCAGGTCCAGATCCGCATTAAGCAATTCAGTCAGCGCGAAATTTTCGGTCAGAGCGCCTTTAAATTCCCTGTAAGTTTCCGGCCCCTGGAAAATAGCATCCGCCGGGAGCCCGGCCATCTTCCTCATCAACCCGACGTCCGGCACGTATAGCTTAAAATACGAAGGGTCCGCATAGGCTGAAAGCGGCATGAACGGTTTTTCTATTTTAACCACCTTGTAGACCATACCCGCCGAGATCAGCCATTCAAGCGCGTCCTCAAGGTCTTTGGCCCTGGCTCCCGGCTTAGCATGCCCGAAAACGAACTTTCCGCTTTCCCTGGCCAGTTGGTTCGGGATGGACTTCCAGATGAGATTCAGTTTGGGGACGTCCATCGTAGGCGCGTGCTTGGCGAAATCCAATTCGTAGGAGTCAAGGATACGCCGCTGCACCGCCTCGACCTCGGCCACGTCCTTCGTCTCTATCCATTTGGCGGCAGCCTCGGGCATTCCGCCCGATACGAAATAATTTCGGAGAAGCTCCTCGAGCCGCACTTTAAAAATTTCCGGGACCCCTTTATCAACGGAAAGCCCGGTGAGGAATCCGGCCAGTTCTTCCTCCCGGTTCGCCAGCATGAACTCATAAAAGCCAAGCGGCCGCAGCGTACGCATATCAACTTTTCCTACCGGGAAAGACAGCGGCTTGGATAATGCTATTCCAAGCAGGGAGCCGGCGCAGGCTACGTGGTACTGAGGGGCGTCTTCGTAAAAATATTTAAGCGCCGTCAGCGCACGATTGCAGAACTGTATTTCGTCGAAAATTATGAGGGTTTTCCCCGGCTTTATAGCGTGGCGATGGAACACGCCCAATTCGGAGACAATTCTTTGCGGGTCCAGGTCCCGGTCAAAACACTTCTGAAGCGGTTCGTTGCCCTCAAAATTAAAGTAGGCGCAATCAGTATAAGCCTTTTTGCCGAACTCCTTAAGAAGATAGGTTTTTCCGGACTGCCTTACGCCCTTCAGCAGCAATGGCTTCCGATCTTTAGCCTCTTTCCATTTGTAAAGCTCTTTAGTAAAGGATCTGTCCATACGTTTAATCATATTAAATACCATTAATGCAGTCAATGCAGCGTTTATGATATATATAATGCAATTGCCGGGATTAGCGGGCGTGAATAGGCACATCATAATGAGAGCCTATCCCGCTCTGATTGCAGGATTACAAATTGAGAATCGCTTTGGCAAATCGTAAAATCCGTCAGCACATGTTCTAAGCCAAAGCAAAAGCCCCCGAAACTTGTTCGGAGGCTTATGGTTGCGGGGGCAGGATTTGAACCTGCGACCTCAAGGTTATGGGCCTTGCGAGCTACCAGGCTGCTCTACCCCGCACATGTATTATAGCACAAGGTTTCGGCAGTTGCAACATTTATCGTCGGGAGAACTTGTATTTATTAGACGGTGATCTCTAGTGAGGACATACAAAAATGATCAACTGAAAATAGCGATCGGATTAGTGATCGGTTTGAGAGAAAATCCAGGATGTGATCGCTAGTGTGTAAAGCTGCAGGCTGTTTTAATCCAGTAGTCGCAGCATGTTGACCCTATTGTTTCATTGGGGAAGTGTAGTCAATTTTCGTTGCAACTGGAGGGTCAATATTGGTTGCAACTTTACAGCCTACAGGTATTATTGTACTGACTTTTCTACATTAGGTCAGCCTAAATTGTGGTCCAGTTTTCCCCGACCATTATATTTTACAGGGCTGTCCTACATCCCGACAGGCATCCTGATCCCCAATATTCTCAGGCCGTTCTCCAGGACGGTAGCTACGCTCCTGATCAGAGCGATCCTGGAAGCCAGCAGGGCCTGCTCCGGAGTGGTCAGCACGGGCACGTCCGCGTACAGACTGTTGAACTGCTGCGCCAGTTCCTCCAGATACGTGCAGATAAGGTGCGGGAAGTTGGACTCGGCGGCAAGCTGGATGACCTCCTCGAAACCAAGAACTTTCTTTAGCACCGCCAGTTCTTTCTCGTCTTCGAACCGGTACCCCTGCGCCCCGGAAAGTTTTTTCTGCTCCGCCGCCTTGCCGAGGATGGACTTGATGCGCACATAGGTGTACTGCAGGTACGCCGAGCTGCCGGATTCGAGGCTGACGATGCGGTCCCAGTCGAAAGATATATTGGTGGTTCTCA
>JAVHPG010000215.1:0-1737 GCA_036170455.1 Elusimicrobiales bacterium | reverse complement strand
CCAGCGAGAAGGTCACGTCGTAGGCCTTCATGATTTCGCAGATGTCCTCGAAATGGGTGTAGAGGAAATTTTCCTTGTGGTGCGCCAGGCACCACTTGGCCATGATCGAGCCGCCGCGCGAGACGATGCCGGTCATCCGGCTGGCGGTCAGCGGCACGTAACGGAGCAGCACGCCGGCGTGGATGGTGAAGTAGTCGACGCCCTGTTCGGCCTGTTCGATCAGCGTGTCGCGGAAGATTTCCCAGGTCAGGTCTTCGGCCTTGCCATTGACCTTTTCGAGCGCCTGATAGATCGGCACGGTGCCGATCGCAACCGGGCTGTTGCGGATGATCCATTCACGCGTTTCGTGGATGTTCTTGCCGGTGGACAAATCCATCACGGTGTCGCCGCCCCAGCGGATCGACCAGGTCATTTTCTCGACTTCTTCCTGAATGCTGGAGCCGAGCGCCGAGTTGCCGATGTTGGCGTTGATCTTGGTGAGGAAGTTGCGGCCGATGATCATCGGCTCGCTTTCCGGGTGGTTGATGTTGTTGGGGATGATGGCGCGGCCACGGGCGATTTCGCTCCGCACGAATTCCGGGGTGATTTCTTCCGGGATGCTGGCGCCGAAGTTCTGGCCGGGGTGCTGGCGACCGAGCAGGGCGGCCATTCTTTCGCCCATTTTTCCGGTTGACCGTAGCGACTCCATGTAGGCGCGGCGATTGTTGTTTTCGCGGATGGCGACGTATTCCATCTCCGGCGTGATGAGGCCCTGGCGGGCGTAGTGCATCTGCGAGACATTGGCGCCGGCCTTGGCGCGCAGCGGCTTGCGGTGCAGGCCGGGGAAGCGCAGTTCATCGAGCGACGGGTCGGTGGCGCGCTTGCGGCCGAATTCGGAACTCAGGTCGGGCAGCTCTTCAACATCGCCGCGCTCGGCAATCCACTGGGCGCGCAGGGCGGGCAGGCCGGAGCGGATGTCAATCTTGGCGGCCGGGTCGGAATAGGGGCCGGAGCAGTCGTAAACGTAGATCGGCGGATTCTTTTCGCCACCGAAGGCGGTTGGCGTGTCGTCCTGCGAGATTTCGCGCATCGGGACGCGAATGTCGGGACGCGAGCCGTTGATGTAAACCTTGCGGGAATTGGGCAGCGGCTGGACTGCGGCCGCGTCAACGTGGGCGTTGGCGGCGAGAAACTGTTCGGTGGCGTTCATGGTTATTCCTTGCGTGGATGCAGCGGGGTAAGACGGGCAAGGAGCAACAAAGTTCGTTTCCCTACGACGGCATGACCCGGTCAGGTTCGAAGGGTGATTCTCAGCCCGAATCCAGTCGGGCACCCCTAACGAGAGGCTGCAAGTTACTGGAAATACAGGCAAAATGCAAGGAATGACAAAATGCGCTCAAGAATTCTCGAAACCAGCCGAAATATCGTCGACAAGCGCCATAATCCATAGAGAAAACGGGGGAACCACCATGCGCCTACTGATGATCGCCAGTCTGCTGGTCGCCCTGCCTTTCGGTGCTGCCGCCGCGCCCGCCTGGCAAACCATTTCAGCCGAACCGGGCAAGCGCATCGAACTCAACCGCACGAGCCTGAAACGCGATGGCAACATCGTTGAGGCGCAAGGTCGCGTCGTCCTCGAAAAGGAACTGGTGGATGGCCGTACCGGCGCCCCCTACCGCGTCATCGAGGCATTCACCCGCTATGACTGCACGACACGCAGCGCCAGCACGATCAAGCGCGTTTTCAAGAAGAATGAAA
>JAVHPG010000214.1:0-8429 GCA_036170455.1 Elusimicrobiales bacterium | reverse complement strand
CGGATATCGCGGAGTCGATGCTTAAGCGCGCCGTGGGCGCCAAGGATTCTTCCAGCCTGCTGCCAGGCCACGGCGGCATCCTTGACCGCTTCGATTCCTATATCTTCCTGGCCCCGGTGATCTACTACTACGCGGTGTTCGCGCGCTGACCTGGCACATGCAATGAAAAACATCGTAATACTCGGCTCCACCGGCTCCATAGGCGCCAACGCCATAAAAGCCGCCAGGAACCTCGGCAAAGGCTGGCGGGTGCTCGGGCTTGCGGCTAATTCCAATCTTAAGGTTCTGCGGGCGCAGATCAGGGAAGTGAAGCCGGCTTACCTGGCGATATTCGACTACGCGGCCTGGAAAGAGTTCAACTCCTCCGTTCCGCGCGGCGTGAAACTGCTCGCGCCCGGCGTGGAAGGTATGGCCGAGCTGGCCTCCCTGAAAGAGGCCGATATCGTGCTGAGCGCCGTTACCGGGGCCGTCGGGTTCGGCCCGCTCCTGGCCGCTATCCGCGCCTCGAAGCATATCGCCCTGGCCAATAAAGAGCCGATGGTAATGGCCGGCGAGTTGCTGATGAAGGAGGCCGCGCGCTGGCAGGCCAGGATCATCCCGGTAGATTCCGAGCCCTCCGCTATTTTCCAGTGCCTGGCCGGAATACAGCCCGGGCAGTATGACGCCGAGGTCTCGCGGATTTTCCTGACGGCTTCCGGCGGCCCCTTCTACGCGGTCAAAGGGCCGCTTACTAAAGTCACCCCGGCGCAGGCCCTCAGGCACCCGCGCTGGAGCATGGGCCCCAAGATCACGGTGGATTCCTCTACGCTGATGAACAAGGGCCTTGAGGCCATCGAGATCAAAAATATTTTTTCGCTGCCGGTCTCGAAAATAGAGGTGGTCATCCATCCGCAGTCCGTAGTCCATTCGGGCGTCGAGTTCAGGGACGGGTCGGTGCTGGCCCAGATGTCCCAGCCCGATATGAGGCTGCCGATACAGTACGCGCTGACCTGGCCTGACCGCGCCCCTTCACTGGCGGAGCCGCTCGACCTCTTCAAGCTTTCCAGGCTGGATTTTGCCCGCCCCGATTTCCGCAGGTTCCCGTGCCTTGAGCTCGCCTTCGAAGCCGCGAAGCGCGGCGGAATTTCCCCGGCGGCGCTAAACGCCGCCAATGAAGTCGCGGTGGAGCGTTTTATCGCCGGCAGGCTCCGCTTCATGGATATCCCGGCGGTGGTTGAAAAAGTGCTGTCGGCCTGCCGCGGCGATTCGCGCGAGCGCCTTACGCTGGCCTGCGCGGTTGAAGCCGACAGCTGGGCGAGGCAGAAAGCCGCCGAAACTGCGGACAGGTTAAGAGGTAAAAAATGATCATTTCCATACTTGCGGTGCTGTTTACTTTCGGCCTTGTGATCTTTCTCCACGAGTTCGGACACTTCACTGTCTGCAAACTCGTAGGGATCAGAGTTGACGCTTTCTCCTTTGGTTTTGGCAAAGAACTTCTGGGATTTACCCGGGGTGATACGCGCTATTCCCTCAGGCTTATACCTCTTGGCGGATATGTCAAACCGGCCGGGGAGGATATTGAAGAAGTTTTCGCCGAACAGGAAAAATCGCTCGAGAATTCCAAATCTTCGGCTTTATTGGAAAATAACACCCAGCAGGTTGCGGAAAAAACTGAAGGAACGCCGGCCAAGGCCGAGAACGCGGGATTGGCCCCGTATATGTATTTCGCAAAGCCCTGGTATGTCAGGATGGGCGTGGTCTTCGCCGGACCCTTCATGAATTACCTGCTGGCCTTCGTGCTTTTCTCGGGAGTGATACTCTTCGTAGGAGAGCCGGTGGTCTCCGAGCTGCCGGTATTGGGAGAGATATCTCAGGGCTTTCCCGCCGAGGCCGCCGGGCTGAAGAAAGGCGACCTGGTGACCAAGCTCGACGGCGTGGCCGTGGCGACCTGGTCCGACATGGCCGAAAGGATCTACAAGAAGGTCGATAAAGAGCTGTCCGTAACCTACCGCCGCGGCGAAGCGGAGGCCACGGTTAAGCTTAAGACCCGGAAGGCCCCAGACGGCTCCGCGCGCGGCGTGATCGGCATAGCCCATACGATGGACTACAGCTATAAAAAAGTTCCGTTCTTTAAAGGCATAGCCATGGGCGCCCACCAGTGCTGGTACTGGACCGCCTTCACGGTAAAGACCCTGAAATCCAATTTCGAGAAGCGGGAAAAGCCGGACCTGGCCGGCCCGATAGGCATAGTGAACATCGTCAGCAAAGCCGCCCATACCGGCCTTACCGACCTCTTCTTCCTGATAGCGCTTATTTCCGTGGCGGTGGGTTTCTTCAATCTCCTGCCCATCCCGATACTGGACGGCGGCTGGGCCGTGCTCTACCTTTATGAGGGTATCTCCCGGCGCAAGCTCACGGGGAAGATCATGCAGTACGTGAACGGGGCCGGGATGGCGATGCTCCTCTCGATACTGCTTTTCGCCACCTACAACGATATCGCGCGCATAGTCTCTTCCCACACCGCCAAAAAAGCGGCCGCCGCCCAGCCGCAGGAGAAATAGATGGGCTGCTCCTCTCACGGGAAACTGCGCAAGACCCGCAACGTCAAGGTCGGCCGCTTCAGCATAGGCGGCTCAAGCCCCGTGTCGGTGCAGTCGATGTGCAATACAGACACGCGGGACCTTAAAGCGACCGTTGACCAGATACGCCGCCTGGAGGAGGCCGGCTGCGAAATTATCCGCGTGGCCGTGCCGGACATGGAGGCCGCCTCCAACCTGGGCCGGATAAAGCGCGCTATCTCCATCCCCCTCGTCGCTGATATACATTTCGACTGGCGGCTGGCCATAGAGTCCGTCCGCCAGGGCGTGGACAAGGTGCGCATAAACCCCGGCAACATTGGTGACAGGGACAAAGTGAAAGAAGTCGTCGGGGTCTGCCGATCCGCCGGTATCCCGATAAGGATCGGTGTCAATGCGGGCTCGCTCAAAGCTCTGAAGGACAAGCCCCGCCCAGCCTGGAAACCATTTGACTGGGCCAAACAGATGGTAAAGGAAGCCCTCGACGAAGTCCGCACCCTGGAGCGGCTTAATTTCCGGGACATCGTGGTTTCGCTGAAGGCGGGCGACATAGAGCGCACCGTAATGGCCAATACGCTTTTCGCCTCCAAGTCCGACATTCCGCTGCATCTCGGGGTTACTGAGGCCGGCAGTTTCCTGGCCGGCACCGTAAAGTCCTCCCTGGGGATAGGCCTGCTGCTCACGAGGGGCATAGGCGACACCGTAAGGGTGTCTTTGACCGAAGATCCCGCCATGCAGGTGCGCGCCGCTTACGAGATCCTTAAAAGCCTGGGGCTGCGCCTCTACGGGCCCGACCTGGTTTCCTGCCCCACCTGCGGGCGCTGCCAGGTCAATGTCGGCAAGGTCATCCATGAGCTGGAAGACAGGATCTATTCCGACCGCAATTTGCTGAAGCAGTCCGAAGGGATGAAGATAGCCGTGATGGGCTGCGTCGTTAACGGCCCCGGCGAGGCCCGCTCCGCCGACTTCGGCGTCGCCGGCGGCAAGGGCCGCGGCATCTGGATAGAGAAGGGCAAGCAGATCAAAGTGGTGAAGGAATCCGAATGGGTGAACGAAGTCATCCGCAAGATCAGGAGCGCTAAATAAAGCGGCGCCGGAGCCGTTTAACGGACCGCGCAGCCGCGAGGGATAAATCTTTTATGAACAAACCAGAGAACAAGCAGAAGACGGAAGCGACGGCGGTCACGCCCCGGGCGCAGGATTACTCGCAGTGGTACCTGGACGTTATCAGCAATGCCAAGCTCGCCGAGCATTCAGCGGTGCGCGGCTGCATGGTGATCAGGCCGCACGGCTACGCCATCTGGGAGAAGATGCAGCGCGAGCTCGACGACCGCTTCAAGGCCACCGGCCATGAGAACGCCTATTTCCCCCTTTTCATCCCGCTGTCTTTCTTCTCGCGCGAGGAGAAGCACTCCGCGGGTTTCGCGAAGGAATGCGCCGTGGTCACCCATCACAGGCTTAAATCCGTGAACGGCGAGATCGTTCCCGATCCCGACTCCAAGCTCGAGGAGCCGCTCGTAGTGCGCCCCACCAGCGAAACCATCATCTGGGCGCAGTACAAAAACTGGATCCAGAGCTACCGCGACCTGCCGCTTCTGATCAACCAGTGGGCGAACGTCGTGCGCTGGGAGATGCGCACCCGGCTTTTCCTGCGCACGGCTGAATTCCTCTGGCAGGAAGGCCATACCGCGCACGCCACCGAGGCCGAGGCGCTGGAGGAGACCTGGCGGATGCTAGACGTCTACGCCGATTTCGCCGAGAACGTGATGGCGGTGCCGGTCATAAAGGGCCGCAAGACCGAGGGCGAGCGCTTCGCCGGGGCGCTGGAGACCCTCGCCATAGAGGGGATGATGCAGGACGGAAAAGCCCTGCAGATGGGCACCAGCCATTACCTGGGCCAGAACTTTTCCAAGGGCGCCGACGTCAAGTTCCAGAACAAGAGCGGCCAACTGGAATATGTTTACGCCACGAGCTGGGGCGTCAGCACCAGGCTGGTCGGCGCGCTGATCATGACGCACTCCGACGACGCAGGTCTTGTGCTTCCTCCGAAACTCGCCCCGGTACAGGTCATAATCATACCTATCTACAAGAGCGACGAGGAGCACATTAAGACCGCCGCGGAGGCGAAGAGTGTCGCCGCGGAGCTGAAGGCCCTGGGCGTGGCCGTCCGTATTGACGACAGGGACGGGATCATGCCCGGCGCGAAGTATTACGAATGGGAGGGCAAAGGCGTTCCTCTCCGGATAGAAGTGGGCCCGAAAGACCTTGAAAAAGGCTCTCTCTGCATAGCGCGCAGGTTCGTGCCCGTGATAAAAGGCGAGGCCCCCGACGCCCAGAGGCGCCGCCGCAAATCTTTCCTGCCCCGGGCGGAGGCCATCGCTTCGATCCTGCCTACTCTCGAGGCCATGCAGAAAGAGCTGCTTGAGCGGGCCCGGACCCTGAGGTCCGAACATACCCGGGTACTTGACAAGATAGAGGATTTTGAAAAGTTCTTTAAGAGCGAGGGCGGCGGTTTCGCCTGGGTGCACTGGGCCGGGAGCGCGGAGCAGGAAGAAGAGATGGCCAAGCGCTTCGAGACCAGCATCCGCTGCGTCCCTTTCGAGGACCAGATACCAGCCGAGGCCAAAGGCGAGGGCCTTTGCATCCTCACCGGCAAGCCCTCGAAGCAGAGAGTTCTGATGGCCAAATCGTATTGAGCCCGGCGGACTGAGACAAAAAAAGCGGATAAAATATTCGAGAGCGAGGTTTTTATGCGTCATGCCCTGACGCCATCCCCTCACTTGTCCTGGTTGCGGACGAGGATATCCGCATCCTGACCTTCCGGTCGCGCCGTCTTACAGTATTTTTGCCGCGTCCTTTATCCTTTATTTACCCCCCTGCATTTGTTAGAATTTTCTTATAAGCACCGCGACTCAACGGAGGTCCCCGCAATGAAACCCAACGACTTTATGAAATTCATGGAAAAAGCCAAGATGTACGACCTTACCCAGCCGCTGAGCATTCACACCCCGCCCTGGCCCAGCTATATCCCTTTGCAGCTGCAGTATTTCAAGCGCATAGCCGGAGCCCATATGGGCCAGGGCGCCAACGGCCAGGTGATGACCACGTCCAACCATGTCGGCACGCATATGGACGGTGAGATCCACTTTTACAGCGCCGGCCGGACCATAGGCGAAGTCCCGATGAAGGAATGGGTGGGCAATGCGGTCGTAGTCGACATTTCCAAAGATGTCGGCGATTACGACCTGTATGAGCCCGAGCTCCTTATGAAGCGCGCCGATATCCGCAAAGGCGACATCCTGATTATAAACACCGGCTACCACAAATACGCCTGGTATGAAAAGAACGTCTGCGACGAGGTGCGCTATTTCTGCAAGCACCCCGGCCCGGGCCCGCGCTTCCACAAGTGGGCGCTGGACATGAAATTCAAGTGGATAGGCGTGGACTGCGGCAGCGCCGACCACCCGATGAACACCATCATCCGCAACTGGCACCCGAAGCTCTTTATCGAAGCGGAGAACAAGCTCCTTGCTAAGTATGGCAAGAAATGGGACGAGCTGTTCCCCCAGGATATTTATTACCAGGTCATGCACCTGAAGCTGTTCCCCAAGCGCCTGGTCCACGCCGAGAACATAGGCGGCGAGATAGACAAGCTTTCCAATAAGCGCTGCTGGCTGGGCTTCTTCCCGCTTAAGGGGATGGAGCTTGAATCCGCGATGGGCCGCGTCGTCGCCTGGACGGCCTAAACAGCGGATCGGGAATCGAGGATCGAGAATCGAATAATATTAAGCGCTTTTTTCCTCGGATTCCCGGTTCATTATTCCCGATTTCCGGAGGAACTATGCCTATAACGATCGAATTCGAATACGTGAAACCAAAGGACATGGAGGAAGTTCTCCATGTCTTTTCGCTTTACAGGGAGAAGGCCAGGGCTCTTGCCGGCGGCACCGACCTGGTGGTTCACCTCAAAGAAAACCTCGCCCGCCCCGAGGTCGTGGTCGACATAAAGGCGCTGCGGGAGCTGGCCGGCTTTACCCTGCGGGACGGGACCCTGCGCCTGGGCGCGCTGGTAACCTTCTCGGACCTGATAGCCTCCCCGCTCATCAAGAGCAAATTCCCCCTCCTCTGGGAGGCCTCGCTGACCGTGGCTTCTACGGGCGTAAGGAACCGGGCTACCGTGGCAGGAAATATCTGCTCGGCGGTTCCGTCGGCGGACTCCGCTCCCGTACTGGCCGTCTATGAAGCCGAAGTGCTCACCCGCAGCGTGAAGGGCGAGCGCCGCATCCCCCTCTCCGAATGGTTCACCGGCCCAAAAAAAACCGCTCTTCTTCCGGAGGAGATAGTTACGGCTATCGAGCTGAAGCTGCCGGAGAAGAAGCACGCCGGGTGCTATATGAAGCTTTCCCGCTACGAGGGAGAGGATCTGGCGCAGGGCGGCATCGCCGTCCTGGTCTTCTCCGATAATATCTACCGCCTGGCTGTGTGCGCTTTAGGCCCCAAGCCCTCCCGCTGCCCGAAGACCGAGGCCGTGCTCAACGGGAACAAGCTCGGGGAAAAGCTGGTTCATAAGGCCAAAGAGACCATACTTCAGGAAGTCTCGCCTATAAGCGATATCCGCTCCTCCAAAGAATACCGCCTGCACATGACGCAGATAATGCTTGGCCGCGCGCTTGAGACCGCCGTAGCCCGCCTTTTCTCGAAAGGGCCGAAGTATGGAACGGAGAACATCTGCTAGGAGCCTGAACCCATGAAACCACACAATATTCAATTCAGCCTGAACGGCGAAAAAGTCTCGCTCCAGGTAGAGCCCAGCGACGTGCTGCTGGACGTGCTGCGCGGCAGGCTCGGGATAAAAAGCCCGAAGGTAGGCTGCGACCGCGGCGACTGCGGCACCTGCACGGTGCTGATGAACGGCAAGACCATCCGCTCCTGCCTGGCGCTGGCGGTTGAGGCCGACGGGGCCGAGATCGTTACGCTCGAGGGCGCCAACACCCGCAAATGGACGCAGAAGCTGCAAAAGACTTTCCACGAGAAGAACGCTTTTCAGTGCGGCTTTTGCGCGCCCGGCGTGATACTCTCCGCTACGGAGCTGCTCGAGAACAATTCCAAGCCGACAACGCATGACATAAAAGAGGCCATCGCCGGGAACCTCTGCCGCTGCACCGGCTATGAGCCGATAGTGGAAGCCATAGAAGAGACGGCTAAGGGGAAGTAATATGGACCTGCAGAAACTTATTACCAAGCCTAAAAAGGGCGCCAAATCCATAAAGGCCGGAGAAGAACTTACCGTGGTCGGCCAGTCCGTCCCCCGCATTGACGGTTGGGAAAAGATAAAAGGCGCCGCCAAGTATACCGACGACCTCGAGTTCGGACCGGGCCTGCTCTACGGGGCGCTGGTGGAGAGCCCCTTCGCGCACGCCAGGATAAAGTCCATCGATATCTCAAAGGCGGAGAAACTGCACGGCGTGGTGAAAGTTGTGACCGGCGGCAACTTCACGCAGAAGTTCGGCCTGTACATGAACGACCGCTATGTTTTCGCCACCGACACCGTGCGTTTCGTCGGCGAGCAGGTGGCGGCCGTAGTGGCCACCGACCCGAAGATAGCCCTCCGCGGCGCCGGCCTGGTGAAAGTGGAATACGAAGAGTTGCCCGCTGTGATGGACGCCGTGAAGGCGCTGGAGAAGGATTCCCCGCTGGTCCACCCCGACCTGAAAAGCTACACGCACGTGCCTTGGTTCTTCCCCAAGCCGGGCACTAATATCGCCCACTGGCGCAAGATCCGCAAAGGCGACCTGGCCAAGGGCTTCAAGGACGCCGAACTCGTAATGGAGGATACCTATACCGTGCCGCGCTACGCGCATTGCGCCATAGAGC
>JAVHPG010000213.1:0-1756 GCA_036170455.1 Elusimicrobiales bacterium | reverse complement strand
AATTAACCTCGGAGGCGTTTACGGGAGAGGAATCACTTTTCCTGCAGTCCGAGATCTGGTCCTTGCCGAACCCGCGCTTGCAGGTCAGCAGCTCCTCACGGGTCTCCGCCCCGCTCTTAATTACGGTTTTGATCTTGACCTTTCCGTCATTGCCGTCCAGCCTCTCGGCCCGAACCGGCTCCGGCACCGGGACGGCTTTTACCGCCGCCAGTTCCTCCTTCATGCTTGCGGCGGATATGGCTCCGGCCGCCTTCCTGCCGCCGAAATCTATGCTGAGCCCCTCCGCGACGGCCGACGCCGCCGAAGCCAGAGCAACGAACATCGCGGTAAGTATTATTTTCGTATTCATATTTATATTCTCCTGAGTAATTTTTTTGTACCGTCACACAGAACAGAGCAATATTTATGCCAGCGGTTAATTATCGCAGCCAAGTGTGCAGGTGCAGGAGTGCGTCCACTCCTGACAAGTAACCGGAACGTCGACACAGAGCGGGCCGAGACAGGCGCCTACTGACGTGTAAGTTGCACATTCATCCTCACAGGAGAAGGTCATCGGCCCGCTCTGGTTGGTGTAGGAATGCTTGGTCTGGTTAAGGAGGTCAGCGAATTTCAGGGTCTCCGCGGAAAAGTATGTCCTCAGCGACAGAGTATTCAAATCCTCGTACCCGAGAGCGCTTGAGTCGCCCTTCCTGCAGTCGGAGATCTTGTCCGCGCCCATACCGGGCTGGCAGGTCAGGGTTTCCTCTTTTATTTTTTCCCCATTTTTCATTATGGCTTTTATCTTTATTCCCTGTTTTTTGTCCTGAACTTGCACCGCTAACGGCGCCGCCATCCCGGCCTCTACGGATTCAAGCGCTTCAGTGAAACTGACAGCTTTAGCGGACTTGCCGTCAAAATCTACAACTTCCCCCGCCCGGGCGGATACCGCTGCCGAAACCAGAACCGCGAATACCGCCATTACCAGTTTGTTCTTATTCATAATTTTTCCCCATCTCCCGTTTTCCCGAGTTTTCCCAAACAAAAAAGGGAAAGCAAAATGTTTTTTTTGCTTTCCCTGGATACATCCGATTATGGTCGGATCGTGGATACTTTGAGGCCAATCCCTCAAATTACAAGGAAGACTACCTCTTTAGTTTAGCTTGCGGTTCTTGACAGTGAAAGGGTCTTAGTGCCTATCCCGCCATAGGCCTCTTGCCGCCGGCCGCTTGCGGCGTTTCCCTCACAAAATTGAGAGCCCCCGGGAACGGGGGCTCTTCAATTGGCACACAGGCCAGGGCACTTGGGAACAACAGACCACGTAAGGGGCGAGCCGGAAACCAAGTGACGCATTAGCGCCGAAGACCAAGGGCCGGAACACCCACCCGGGAGCAGAGCCGCCAGAGGCGGACCGCCGAACCAGGACCCCGGCGACCGCGCCGCCCGAAAAGGGAGGGAGACGGACCGGAGGACACCCCGTAGAACGCGTTGCAGCACCGCGGAAACAGCCGACTCCGCAAGAACGCCGAGCCAGCGCTGGCAGCGAACCGGGGAAACCGCGTCGTGGCCGGGGGCAGAGCCCCGCGGGCCGGACCGCAACACCGAGACCAGCTCGACCGCAACTCCCGAAATCACCGACCTCACCGCCGACGCGCTATAAAGAGAACAAGACTACAATACGAGTATAGCGCACAAACCTTGACTTGTCAAGGGGTATCTCCAAAATGTTGCAAGAAAGTAGAAATGTCATGGTATCTGGAAAAGTAGAGTTGTCATAGTC
>JAVHPG010000212.1:0-1757 GCA_036170455.1 Elusimicrobiales bacterium | reverse complement strand
CCGAGAGCGGGAGTTGCGAGCACGGTGTGCGAGACAACGTTTTTGCGTTCCGGTCACCGTGGCAGGCCGTTGGGTGCAGAACAGCCCTCTTAAGGTCAGGAACTTCGCTTCCTGTAACCTTTTGTTAACAATTAGTTCACTTCCGGTTCATACCCTCCTGTTAAACTAGACATATGGGAAAGCAGACGGCCGCGCGGGCGGGCGCTTAAAATTTATGGAAAGCAAAGAAATAGACAGACATTTGAACGACCTTTGGAAGAAAGTTTCGGGCGGCGACTATGTCCCCGACGCCTCGCCTTTGCCGCCGGACATCAGGCAGTCCAATATGGAGACCATGCGGTTCCTGCGCGAGAATTTTTCCAAGGCCGAGAGCGAATGGAAGACCCTGCTGGCCGGCAAGGAAGCCCAACTGCGCGACCTTACCTCCCAGCTGGAAGAGACCAAGGCGCACCTGGGCGAGATCAAGCAGCATTACCAGGAAGCCCGCGAGAAATCCCTCAACGAAGAGCTGGCCACGGCGCTGAACCTGGAGGAATCCAGGAAGCTCATCGACACCCAGAAGAAGAACCATGCCCGCGAAGTGGCCCTGCTCAAAGAGATCCTGGAACGCACCAAGGTGGAGATGGTGAGCCTGCAGGGCCGCATAGACGCGCTGCGCTCCGAGCGCGACGAAGCGCGGAATAAATTTAACAGCCTTTCTGTGGAAAAAGCCGATCTGGACGATAACAGGGCCGGGCTTACCGCCAAGCTGGCCGATTCCAAGGAAGCGGTGGAAAAGACCCTGGCCGAGCTGCTGAGCGAGCGCAAGAACCGCCGCGACGACCAGGTGAAGATGAAGGACCTGGAGTCCAAAGTAAAAGATCTGACCGGGACCCTGGAGAGCAATAAGGCCAACTGGGACGCCGAGCGCGTGCAGTGGCGCGAAATGTGGGACCGCGAGCGCTCCGTCTGGGAAACCCACAGGCAGGAGTTCGCCGTCTGGGAGGAGCGCCTGCGCTCCGAGCGCGAAGCCTGGACCCTGAAGATGCGCGAGCAGGAGTCCAAGGGCGTGGAGAACGCCGCCGGCCTCGCCAATGTGCTGAAGGAATCCAGCCAGTGGTCTGAAAAGGTCACGCAGGTCCTGAAGCTTTACGCCCTTAAAGGCGTTGAATTGCCAAGCGTTTTTGTTTCAGCCTCTCCCGACCAGGCTTTTATCCGCGCCCGGAAGAACGTTTCCCGCGCGCTGGCGCTCGGCCTCGCCGGCCTGCTGCTTATGTCAGGGGCGGCCTGGCAGGTCTACGCCTGGCGCGCGAAGGCGCATTATAAGCTTATATCCAGCTCTCCGCTGGACCTGCCCAACCCCTCCGGCCTGGCCGTTACGAAAGAGGGCCTGTGGCTTTCCGACTGGAACAAGGGCCTTATTCTTAAAGACGCCAAAGACCTCTCCACGCTCAGGGTCATGCCCGCTTTAGCAGGCGGCCTGCTGAGGCCCGGGGCGCTGAGCGCTTCCGACACCGGCCTCTGGACGCTTGATATGGCCCAGCTGCGCTACGCCCGGCAGAGCTTCAAGGACGGCGGCATTACCGAATCGGTCAAGACTCCCGGCGCCGCCCCGCAGGGCGCGGCCTGGGACGGCTACAGCCTGTGGGCTTTCGACGCCTCTTCGGGCCTGCTGTATAAATATGGCCTGGACCCGGCTTCCGGGGCTTCCGCTACCTACCAGCTTGAAGGCGTAAAAAGCCTGATCTGCATGCAGTGGTCCAATGGCCGGCTTTGGA
>JAVHPG010000211.1:0-34398 GCA_036170455.1 Elusimicrobiales bacterium | reverse complement strand
AAGGCCTTTACACCACCGAGAAAATGCGCAAGGACGCGGATTACAGCCGGATACTCACCTCCAGCAGGGATAATTCCTCTTACGCTCTCAAGGCCGTTGAAACCGGTACCGACTATGAACTTAGCGGCTCCAAAAAATTCTCCGATACGGTGCGCCAGCGCTATTTCGCCGGGCTGCCCTCTCTTGATTCAGCGGCCTCCCAGGTTCTGGGCGCGGTGACGGAGGAACTGGACCGACGGGCGGAAATGCCCGCTTCAGAAAGAGCAGCAATTGATTCCACCGGCCTGAATCTGGCGGAGGCGCTTGAAATGTCGCCGGCCGAACTTGCCGGCGCCGCCGGGGAGATACAAACCTCCGTACTTGCTAAAATACAGGAAGACCTTTCCAGGCTGGGCGTCTATAAAAAACGCTACGGCGCTTCGGACAGGGAAGGCCGCAAAGATCTTAAATCCCTGGAGGCGGGGGTCGCGCCTAAAAGCGCGGTTCCTCCCATAGTATGAAAAATATAATTTTAGCCGTCTTAATGCTTTCCCTTATGGCCGCCGCGGCCTGCGCCGGGGCGCAGGCCAAAACAAAGAGCGCCCAGTTTAAAAAATATTCAATGGATAATAATTATTTCACCTGCAGCATTCCCGCCGATTGGACCCAGAAGCGCAATAAAGACAAGGACGAGGAGTATAAGATCTACGAGATACAGCTTCTGGCCCCGAAGTCCGAGAAGGCGCCCACCTCTATTTATGTTTCATATTACGCCGGGGATAACGAGGATTTCAACGGCTACGAAGATTTCGTTAAGCGCAATTCCAGGAACGTGGCCGGCGAGACTAAAAATTCCCGCGAGGTTTTTGACCCCGCTAAAAACATCAGCCTTTCCGGCCGCAAAGCTATAGAGTTATCCCGCGAGAGGATGGTCTCCTTATACCCGAAGAGCAAATCAGACGAGAGCGTGCAGCTGAAAGAGAAACTTTACGTGTTGCCGGCAAAAGACGGCTTTTACGTAATGCATTTCAGCGCGGAGAAAACGGCTTTCATCGCCAACCAGCCGGTCTTCGAGAAAATAGCGAAAAGTTTTAAAGGCAAACCCTGATTTTTAAACCGGTAAATTTTAAACAATGGTTTTAAGAGGATTGAGGGCGGTCTAAGATGAGCAGCCTGGAACGGCCGGCAGATGAAGCTGTTAATTTTTTAACTCACGGTATCGGGCTTGTCCTGAGCCTCGCCGGGGCGGCTTTCCTTATGCGCCTGGCGGTGACGGCGCACAGTTGGCCGGTCTCCGTCGCCTGCGGAGTTTACTGCCTGACGCTGGTGGCCACTTACTCCGCCTCCACGCTCTCGCACGCTTTCCACGACCTGGACCGGCGCCGCTTTTTCAGGACGGTCGACCAGGCCAGCATTTTCTTTTTGATAGCCGGGTCCTTCACGCCTTTCGCCGTCGGGTATCTGAACCACGGCCGGTGGTGGCTGCTCCTGGCCACTATGTGGGTTCTGGCTTTCGCGGGCGTGGCTTTCGTCCTGTTCCGGCGCGAGATGTCCCGCACGGATAAGATAACTTACGCGCTGCTGGGCGGGCTGTCCATGCTCTCGTTCTGGGAGCTTTACCACGTCGCCCCGCTTAACATGCTGCTCCTGATAATAGCGGGAGAGTTCTTCTACCTGACCGGCAGCATTTTCCTGGCGCTGGGAAAAACCACCAGGCATTTCCACGCGCTCTGGCATATCTTCGTGCTCGCCGGCAGCGCCTGCCATTACGCCGGGATCGCCGCATACGTGGCCATCCGGTAGGAATAAATGAATATCCCGCTTTTCGACGCGCATAACCACCTGCAGGATTACCAGAATAAAGATAAATTAAAGGAAGCCCTCGACCTGGCCGCCGTGGCCGGAGTAGAATTGATGCTGTGCAACGGGACCAGCCCCGGGGACTGGGAGGCGGTGCTGGCCCTGGCTTCGGAGAACAAGGGAGTGATCCCCTGTTTCGGCCTGCACCCCTGGTTCATAAAGGAAGGCGCTCCCGGCTGGCTCGGGGGGCTCGAGAGTTTCCTGCTTCGCGTTCCTTCCTGCGTCGGGGAGATCGGCCTGGACGGCGGGGGGAACGCCACCGACCTCGCGCGCCAGGAGGGCGTCTTCACCGCCCAGCTCCGCCTTGCCAAAAAGCTCGGCCGCCCCGCCTGCCTGCACTGCGTAAAAGCGTGGGGGAAAATGCGTGAGCTAATAAAAGAGGAGGCGCCGGGCGCCTTCATGTTCCACTCCTACGGCGGGCCGCCGGAGATGGCGGCCGAGTTCGCTTCTCTCGGCGCATATTTTTCTTTCAGCGGGGCGATAATGGACAAGAAGAGGGAAAAGCTCAGGCGGGCGCTCCTGGCCGTGCCGGCGGAGAGGCTGCTTTTTGAGACCGAAGCCCCGGACGCCGACGCCCCCGGCTGGAGGGCGGGACCGGCTGGCATCGCTGAAATAATCTCGGCCGCCGCGGCGATCTTAGGCAGGCCGGCGGAGGAACTCTCCGCCCTTGCCTGGGCCAACGGAAATGAATTTATAGGCGGCCTGGCCGCCACGGCGGGACGCCAAACTAAGGAACTTTAAATCCGCGCCGCTCCATCGCCGCTTTTATTTGGGCGGGTGAACGGTCTCAGATCAGGGACCCGGGGGCTTTGCAGGAAGTGTCTTGGCGGTCAGGGCCGAACTCCGCTCATGAAGCTGCGTGCCCAGCAGGCAGGCTAAAACTCCCCCGAAGACGGCGGCGGCCAGAGCTATAAAAAGCGAGCGCCGGACTCTGAAACCAGGATTTTTTCTTTTCCAGGGCATTTATTTATCACCCAGCCAGTTAAAGATCGCCGGGATTATCGAAGGAGTCTTTAACATGTTCACCCCGTGCCCGGTGGCGGCCTCCAGCGAGTAAGCCGACAGGCCCCGCTCCATAGCCGCCCGGTTAAGCTTCAGCACGCTTTCCCAGGCGTAGATATCATTTCGCGCCGCTACGCTGAGGATTTGGAAATCCCTGGGCGCTGAAAAATATTTTTCCGTTTTTACCCCCGCATATTCTATCCCGGGTGAAAGAAGCACCACCGCCGCCGGCTTCAGCGCCCCGGTGGCGGCCGCTTTAAGGGCGAGGTTGGCCCCGACGCTGGCTCCGCAGTACACCATCTTTTCCGGGGACAGCCCCCGCTTTTTAAGCCAGGCCGCCGCGGCCTCGATATCGAGGGAAACTTCGTTCCAGTCCGCTTCCGAGAAGAACATATATTTAGTTTCTTTGCCTTTGCAGGTCCTGCTTTTTCCATGGCCGCGCAGGTCCAGGGAAAGGTAGCCGTAGCCCGCGCTTTTAAGCTTCTCCTGGAATAGGCCCCACTCGTTCTTGTCCGAGCCCAGGCCGTGCGCGTTTATGAAAACATAAGAGCCGGAAGACGGAGCCAGGTAAAAAGCCTCCAGCCGGCACCCGTCGGGCGTATTAAAGCGGACCGTCTTCTGCTGGGAAAAAACGGGCCCGCAGGCGAGGAGCAAAGCGGCAAAGAATAAATAGCGCATAAATTATTTAACTCCGGGAGCGGCGCAGCCGGCAACCGCTCCGGTAAGGATGGGCAGCAGCAGCGAAAGCGGCCGTTTGTCTTCCGGATAATATATTTTTTGCATCGTTTCCCCCGGCTAAATAATAATATTAATACGGGCAAAGGTAAAGGCTTACTTCCTGAAATAATGTTTCAGCGTCAGCAGGGGGTGGCGCAGCGGCATGCGCGGGCCGGCGTACCTCATGACTTCCCGCATGAGTTCCCGCTTTTCCGGGAGATAGCAGTGGGTGGGGCAGTTCTTGCAGGCGGGCTTGGGCTGATGGGGGCAAAGGCCCAGCCGCTTTTCGGCGTAGGCGAGGAGCCCGGCGCAGTCCGCGCAAAGCTTCTTCCCGCCGTGCTTGTCCAGGCAGTAGAGCCCCACCATCAGCTCGATGGTCTTCAGTTCCTCTTCAAGATCTTTCCTCACGGTAATATTATACGTAAAAGCCGCGGCGCGTTTTGACTCGGCGGGCGGCATATCCTAGAATCTAGCTATGGACGGAAAAGATAAAAGAAAGGCCGAACGCAAGAATCACGATTCGGTCATAGAGCTCTTCGACGAGAAGGGGAAATTCTTCTCTTCCGGCAGGCTAAGCGATTTTTCGGACGTGGGCGCCTCTTTTTCCATCGCCGATCCGGTAACGCTGCCGGAAAAGTTCCGCGCGCGCCTGAGGCTGCTGAGCAAGGGCGTGCTCGAGGCCGAAGCGCAGGTGGTCAGGACCCGCAAAGAAAAGAACACCACCCACTACGCCGTAAAATTCACCAGCGTGAAAAGAATCTACCCCACCGGCGAACTCAAAGACACCTGGCAGTAATCCCCGGAACCTGCATCGACCCCGCCTTCAACCGGCTCAAATTCGCCCAAGCCGCCAACCGGTCCCCCTGCGCCCTCCTCGGAAAATAAAATATACAGGCCGGCGCGGCAGGCCGCCAGAGCAAGTATTAATTGTCTATTGATTTACTTCGGGGCGGAAACCCTTTTCTGGATCTCCAGGCGGAGTTCGAGGATGACGTTGACGTAGTTGGCGGAGTGGTTGTAGCCGTACAGGGCTTTCCAGGGGCCGGAGTTTTCGGCGAAGCCGGGGGAGGAAAAATAGTCGTGTTTCACGAGGTAGTTGGAGATGCTGGCCAGGGCGTCCGGCCAGATAAAGAGGTCGGGGTAGGCGTCGCCGTCGAAGTCCGCGGCGTAGGCGTTATAGGAAGAAGGCATGAACTGGCCCAGGCCGAAAGCTCCGGCATAGGAGCCGAGCAGGTCGAACGGGTCTTTCTTCCCGGCATAGGAAAGCTTCAAGAGTTCCGCTATCTCTTTTGACGCCCAGGCAGAGCGCCGGGGAATTCTTTCGGCGATAGTATTTAAAGCGTTGAAAACGATATATTTGCCCCTGTTCTCGCCGTAATTGCTTTCCACCCCGACGAGCCCGGCAAGGAGGAAAGTGTCTACGCCGTACTTCTGATCAACGGCCGCCAGGATATCTTTATTGGCGGTATAGAACTGCGCCCCGCCGGCTATCCTTTTTTCGGTCAGAAGCAATTTCCTGTATTGTTCGTAGGTCAGGCTCTCGGCCGGCTTGTTCATCGCCGTCACTATCTCTTCATGGATCTTCACGCGCGGGTCCGCGAAAACCGCCTTCGCATAACTTTCGGGCACGCCCGACCCTTTAAGGGCTTCGAGAACGGCTTTGTAGACATCGACGGGGACAGCCTGGGCTTTATCCCCGCCGGAACTGTCGAAAGGAAGAGAAAGGTCTCCGGCTACGATTTCCTCCGCCCTGGCGGCGGAAGCGGCAACCGCTAAAAAGAGAAGCGGCAGGAAAAGCCTCTTTATTGCTTTCATATATAAAGTGTAGCAGGCGGCCGGCGCCGCCCCAAGTGCCAAAAGTCCTATTTCAGACCCGCCAACCGCCCTTTACTGCCCACCTGCCATATCCTAGAATCTAGTTATGGACAAAGCGATCGCGGCAAGGGAGATCCTGCTGCTCGGGGCTTTCGACGAGGCCAGGTCCGTCGCGCTTAAGGCCGGTATCGAGATCATACCGCTCAAGGGCGCGGCGCTGCTCGAATTGGGGATCTATAAGGTCGGCGAGCGCGGGATGAGCGACGCCGACTTGCTCCTGCGCCCAAAGGACCTTCCGCGCTTCGAAAAGATACTCCACGGGCTCCGCTATCAGCCGATGCCGAACAGTTCCGACGGCTGGCTGCGGCCGAGCCCGAACGACGCGCCCCCGGTCATCCTCGACCTGCACACGGGCCTCTGGCACATCAAGCGCACCGAGGAGCTCTTTAACTGGGGCCTGGAGCCCGGCCCGGGCGGGCTGGCGCTGAACCTGGCCGACCTGTTCCTGCACGCCGCCGCCCACCCGCTTCTGCACCACGGGGAAGTCACGCCCCGCTCGCTGGAGGACTGCGCCCGCATCGCCCTGCATGCGCCAGGCGACGGGGAAAAATTCTGGGCCGCCGTGGCCCGCAAAACCGGGATCTATAATTTGCGCCCCGTGATCTGGCCTGTCATAGAGCGCCTGGCGGCGGGGCCGCTGGCCATACCCGCGGAAGAGCTGCGGGCCCTGGAGCCGCGCGGCCTGGAAAAAATAAAAGCGGCCTTCTTTGAGAAAGCCGCCAGGAAACATTCTACCGCGCTTGAATACCTGCTGCCGGTGCTGCACCGCCCCGGCTTCCTGCTGAAATACGCCGTCCCCGAAAAACACTTCATGCTGCGCCGCTACGGCGCCGCAAGCCTGGTCCTTTACCTGCTGCGGCCGCTAAAGCTGCTCCGCTCCGCCCTGAGGCGCTAGCCCGCGCACCAGGGAATACATCTTCAGCATGCTGGCCAGCCGCTCGAGGCCGGGGGGCTTTATCACGAAATCGAAAGCGCCTTCCTTGACGGCCTTGGCCGCCATATCGACATTGTCCAGGCCGGTAATAAGGATAACGCAGGCGTCCTTGTTGGTCTCCCGCGCTTTAAAGGAAAATTCTAGGCCGCTGGCCCCGCGCAGGTAAATATCGGCGATCAATACGTCGAAAGGTTTTTCGTCCAGAAGCGCGCGGGCTTTTTCCGCGTCGTCCAGGCGGGTGACTTCAAATTGGGGAAAGGAGGCGAGGATCTCGTTGACGCGGGCGATAACGTAGCCCTCTTCCTCGAGAAGCAGGAGCTGTCTCTTCTCCGTCACCATTCCACCCACCAGCGGGCCATTTCGAGCCTGGCCGCAAATTTAGGGTTGCGGTCGGCTATCTCTTTCAGGCTGACGGAGCGCTCTATCGAGGTGAGAGGGTGTTCGAAAAGGTCCAGGTGCCGCGGAGGCAGCTGCGCGAACCGGGCATCCATGATTATTTCTACCAGCGGCTTGGTAAGGAAGCCTTTCTTCACCCTGATCACGCGGGCGATATCCCCGGAGGAAAGCGCCACCAGGGAGCCGGGGGGATAGATAGAGACGGCGGAGAGCAGCGCCTTGACAGCCGGGGCATTGAAGCTTTTGCCTTCTTTCTCCACGAGTTCTTTGACCGTGTCGGGGTGAGTCGCGGCTTCACGCCAGGCCCGTGGATGGGTCAGCGCTTCGTAGGCGTCGGCTATGCTTATGAGCTGGGCAAGAGGGTCTATCTCCTCGTCCGAGAGGCGGTCCGGATAGCCGGTGCCGTCAGTGCGCTCGTGGATCTGCAGTACTATGCGCTTGGCCCGGTCTTTTATCCTGTAATCGATGTCGACTATCCGGTCCAGCTTGGCGACGCCGGCCTCGGCGTGCAGGGACATCTCCTGGAATTCTTTTTCGCCCAGGCGGTCGGAGCGGTTATAAAGCGAGGTGTATTCCGTCATGCCGATATCGTGCGCCATCGCGCAGAAGCCGAGCAGGAGGAGCTCGGACTCTTTCAGGCCGGTCTCCAGGCCCATGGCCAGGGCTATTATGGTCGTATTAGCCGTGTGGGCGCGCAGGTAGTCCTCGCCGGTGGAATAGTCAGTGTAGCTGAAAAGCACGCTGCCGGGCTTGAGGTTTTCAATAATGACGCGGCAAGCCGCCAGGATAGCTTCGTACTTCTCAGTATAAGGCTGGTCTACGCTTTTAAGGAAGGTTCCAGACAGTTCCAGGACCCTGGCATAAACATCCCTGGCCTTGGCGTCAAGCTCGGCGAAAGGGACGGCCGGCGCGCGGGAAAGAGACTCGGCTTCCCGGCGGCTTCTCGGGCTGCCGGCGGGCGGCTGTTTGACCGGTTCCGGGGTATAAGAGGGAAAATGGGCCTGAAGTTCCTGGGCCAGGGCGGAAGTCTGCTCCTGGCGGGCGGGCGCGTGGGGGGCGGGCGGAGCTTTATGAACGGGGGCGGCCGGAATAAATGGCGGCGCGGAGGCGGCGGGCTCCTCTGAAACGCGGGAGGCCGCCGGAGCGGCCGGTCTCTCTCTCTCCTTCCTGGGAAGGGGGCCGAACCGTGAAGGCTTTACAGGTTCCGGGACCGCAGCGTCCTCTTTTATTCTTTTCAGGTCTGAAAAGCGCATATGTAAATTGTAGCAGAGGAGGGTTAAGGAAAGATTACGGAAAGATTAACTGCGCTTACAGTTTTTTTTCGTAGATCCGGTACTTTTTGTACGCTTTCCCGCCCACTGACTCTATAGTGTTGTTTATAAGGGTATTATCCTCGAGTGTCCAGGACATCTCGCCGTGCTGCCAGCCCATCTTTTTTCCGGACTGCATGGCTTTGTTTATAAGTAGCATCTCGAGGCCCCGGCCGCGGAACTCTTTTTTCACGCCGAGGGTCAGCATGCGCCCGCCGCGCACCTTGAACAGCATCTTGTGGAGGAAAGGGACGATGGTGAAGAGGTTCAGGCTGCCCTTCGCGGCTTTTAGCGGGACATTGAAGTCCGGCAGCATAAGGCAGAAAGCGGCCGGCTTGCCGTCCACCCTGGCGAAGAACAGATAGTCGGGCTTGAGCATCGGCTTCAGCATCTTGCCCAGGTCGTCCAGCTCGGCTTCCGTCATAGGCACGAAGCCCCAGTTCTTTTCCCAGGCCGAATTGTAGACGTCCTTGAGCTCCGCTATTGCGGCGTCCAGCTTTTTTATGTCGACAAGTTCTACGGTTATGCTCCCGCTCCTGCCGATGCGCTGGATCAGCTTGTTGAAGCGCTCGGGCAGGCCGGCGGGGACTTCCATATCGAAGGCCAGCAGGTCCTTGGCCTTGGCGAAGCCGGCTGCCTCTATAAGCCCCGCGTAATATGGCGGATTGTACGTCATCATGATCATGGGCGGGGAATTGAAACCTTCTATCAGCAGGCCGCAGGTCTCGTTAGTGGAGGGGTTTACCGGGCCGCGGATCATGTCCATGCCCTTGGCGCGCAGGTATTTCTCCCCGGCCGCGAAGAGGGCCGCGGCGGCTTCCTGGTCCTCGGCGCAGTCGAAAAAGCCGAAGAAGCCGCAGTTCTCGCCGTGGAAGGAGTTGTGGGCGCTGTTGACTATGGCCGCGAGCCGCCCGGCGGGCCGCCCGGCGCGGTAGGCCATGAAAAGTTTCCGCTCGCCGTGGCGCCAGAAAGGGTGGTTGAGCCCGAGCAGGTGCAGCGTGTCTTTTTTAAGCTCGCCTACCCAGTGAGGATGGTCCTTGAACAGGTCGAAAGGGTAGTCGACGAAGGGTGCAAGTCCTGATTCCGGCAGTTCTCTGATTTCTATAGGCATAAATTAAGATCGTCTGGCGGCCGGGAAGCCGGCGGCCGAATACTGCGCCAGGCAGGTGTAAATTATCGAGCCGCGCGGGCGGAAACTGCCGGGCCGCCCGGCTGTCCGGCGCGGTGTCGGAGTTACTTTACGAGGACCGCGGATTTTTTCTTCAGGATCTTTTTAACGCAGGTCTCGAAAATATCCAGGGCGCGGTCCAGCTGCTCGCGGGTGTGGGTGGCGGTGGCGACTACGCGGATGAGGGCGCGCTTCGGGGGGACGGCCGGGCTTACCACCGGGTTGGTGAACAGCCCCTTGTCATAAAGCATGCGCCAGAGCATGAAAGTCTTTTCGTCGTCGCCGATGACCACCGGGATGATCGGGGTCTGGGTTTCGCCAGTGTTCAGGCCCATGGCCTGAAACCGCTTCATAAGATACCTGGAGTTGTCCCAGAGCTTTTTTATGCGCTGCGGCTCGGCGTCGATTATGTCGATGGCCTTGGAAATGGCGGCGACCGAGGCGGGCGGGAGGGCCGCGGAGAAGATCATCGAGCGGGAAACGTGCCGGAGGTAGTGGATGATATCCTCGTTGCCGGCGGCAAAACCGCCCACCGAGGCGAAGGATTTGGAGCAGGTGCCTACCACCAGGTCCACCTCTTTGGAGGTCAGGCCGAAATGTTCGCAGGTCCCGTGGCCGCGCTTTCCCAGCACGCCGCTCGCGTGGGCGTCGTCTACCATAAGGCGGGCGCCGTATTTTTTGCAGATCTTGGAGATCTCGGGTATGGGGGCGATGTCGCCTTCCATCGAGAAGACGCCGTCCACTATCACCAGCTTGCCGTGCCTGGGGCCGATCTTCCTGAGTACGCGCTCGAGGTCGGCGGGGTCATTGTGCTTGAAGCGGGCCAGTTCGCCCTGGGCGAGCCTGCAGCCGTCAAGGATGCTGGCATGGTCCAGCTTGTCTATCACCGCGTAATCGCCTTTGCCGACCAAAGCCGAGATCACGCCAAGGTTCATCTGGTAGCCGGTAGCGTAGATAAGGGCGGCTTCCCGGCCTTTGAAAGCGGCGAGTTTCTGCTCCAGTTCCATGTGCAGGACGGTATTGCCGTTGAGGAAGCGCGACCCGGCCACGCCGGTTCCGAACTGCTTCACGGCGTCTATGGAGGCCTGCTTCATGCGGTGGTCATTGGCCAGCCCCAGGTAATTATTGGAGCCGAACATTATGAATTTCTTGCCCTTTATGGTTATTTCAGGGGCTTGTTCGGATTCAAGTTCTTTAAAGAAAGGATAGATGCCCGAAGCCATCAGCTGCCGGACAATGGTGAAGTTCCTGCATTTGGTAAAAAGGTCATTCATAATATCCTAATATTTTATTAAATTGGGGGGGCAATGTGTAAAAATAATAGCAATGAAGAAAGGGATAATTTGATAGCGGCGGAACGGGGGAAAGAGATAGAAAAAAAGGGAAGGAAACAGGGAGTAAAAAACCTCAAAAACCTTAGTTTTTGCCTGCTTTCGCCATCTTTTTGGCCAAAAGGGTGGTCGAGCGGCCTTTAAGAAGCGGGATCAGGGCCACCCGGCCGGCGAATTCCGCTCCTACAACGTTCCCTTTATGGTAATCGGCGCCTTTTGCCAGGACGTCCGGCCTTAGGGCTTTGATAAGTTCGAAAGGGGTATCCTGCTCGAAAATTATTACGGCGCCTACGGCCTCCAGGGCCGCCAGGACTACCGCCCTGTCGGCGGCTTTGTTTATGGGGCGGGACGGCCCTTTGAGCTTGCGCACGGAGGCGTCCGAGTTGAGGCCCAGGAAAAGGAAATTTCCCAGGGAGCGGGCTTTTTCCAGCGAGGCGATATGGCCGGCGTGGAGCAGGTCAAAACAGCCGTTGGTGAACACGGCTTTTTTCCCGCGGCGCTTCAGGTCCGCGCGCAGGGCCGCGGCCTTCCTAAGGGAGATTATTTTAACTGAGGTCTTCATTTTGCCGCGACAGGTTCCGCGGGGGCAAGCAGCCTTTCCATGAAGCCGGTATCGGTTTTCCCGGCTTTGAAAGCTTCGCTGTCCACGATCAGCTTATGGGCGTCTATGGTGGTCTTCACCCCGCTTACGTGGAAATCCTCGAGGGCGCGTTTCGACCTGGCCACGGCCATCTCGCGGGTCTGGTCCCAGACTATCAGCTTGGCCAGCATGCTGTCGTAATACACCGGCAGATTATAGCCGGAGTAGACATGGGTGTCGATGCGCACCCCGGGGCCGCCGGGGACTATCCATTCATCTATCCTGCCCACGGAGGGCGCGAATTTTTTGGAGAAGTCTTCGGCGTTAATGCGGTGCTCTATGGCGTGGCCGCGGTAAGGCACGGTATGGCCGCCGGTATAGGAAAGCTTCTCGCCCGAAGCGGCAAGCAGCTGCTCGCGGACCAGGTCGAAGCCGGTGATGAACTCGGTGACGGGGTGCTCAACCTGCAGGCGGGTGTTCACTTCCATGAAGTAGAACTCGCCGGTCTGCGTGAGCAGGAATTCCACGGTTCCTACGCCCACGTAATTGGCGGCATTGGCCAGCTTCACGGCGGCTTCTTCGAGCGCCTCGCGCAGCTTCTTGTTCACGGCCGGTGAAGGGCTTTCCTCCACCAATTTCTGGTGGCGGCGCTGGATGGAACAGTCGCGCTCCGGGAAAGCTATCACATTGCCGAAAGAGTCGCGCGCGAACTGCACCTCTATGTGCCGGGGCAGCTCTATGTACCTTTCGAAATAGACCTCGTCATTGCCGAAAGCGGCTTTGGACTCGCTCTGGGCCATGTTCATCTCGTTGACCAGCTGGGAGGCCTCGCGCACTATGCGGATGCCCTTGCCGCCGCCGCCGGCGGCCGCTTTTATCATCAGCGGGAAGCCGACTTTTTCTGCGTCCTTCCTGAAATTCTTGCCGACGCATTCCCTGGTTCCCGGAGTCACTGCGATGCCCGCCTTCACGGCCATCTTCCTGGCTTCGGCTTTATGGCCGAGCTGCTGTATCGATTTCGGGGAGGGCCCGATGAAAGTTATGCCATTATCGCGGCAGGCTGCGGAGAAATCCGCGTTCTCGGACAGGAAGCCGTAGCCGGGGTGGATAGCGTCGGAGCCGGTCACCTTGGCGGCGGAGATTATCGCCGGGATGTTCAGGTAGCTCTCGCGGGCCATCGCCGGCCCTATGCAGACGGCCTCGTCGGCCAGCCGGACGTGCAGCGAGGAGCGGTCCGCCTCGGAATATACGGCCACGGATTTAACGCCGAGCTCCCTCAGGGTGCGTATGACGCGCACCGCTATCTCGCCGCGGTTGGAAATCAAAACTTTTTTAAACATAAGTCCTCCTGCTGAAGATAAGGCCCGGGCCTTTACCCGCTTTACTCGCCCCGGCCCGGCGCTGGCATCTGGGGCGCCTGCGGGGCCGGCGGAGCTTTCTCTACTTTGGCTTTGGCGGTCCACAGGTTAACAAGGAAAATAAAAATATTCTGCGTTTCGGTTTTGCGGGTCTGCGGGTTAAGGTGGGACTGGCGCAGAAAAACCCGGTATTCAGGGCCGGCCACGTGCACCGCCAGCCATTCATCCTTGGGCATCTGCTTGGCGTTCTTTGCGCCGAGCCTGGCCTTGAGGATCTCCATCTGACGCCGGTGAGCTTCCAATATGGGGGGCATATCCGGCCTGAGCCTTGATTTCTGGGCGAAAGCTATGGCCTCATTTCCGGCGCTGCCGCTCATATAGCCCAGCCTTTTCTTTGAATCTTCTTTCTGCGGGCTCTGGATGCAGAGGCTCTCCGCTTTCATGATGTCGTGCAGGGCGTTCTCGTAGTCTTTTACGGCAACCCCGGAGTCGGCGCGGTTAAGGTGGATGACGCAAAGCTCCGCCGAGGCGAGGCCGGGCCATTTAAGGAGCCTGTCGAACTGCTCCAGGGCCTCTTTGTCGCGCCCCAGGTAGCGCAGGCTGTCGGCGTAATGCAGATTGTACCAGAAGAGCTCTTCCCTCGAATAGCCAGTCGGGTAGCTCCCGGCGGTGTCTATGGCGCGCTTGCAGGATTCCGCCGACTTCTCGTAAAGCTCCATGAAAAATTCGGAAACGCAGAGATAGGCCGAGGTCCGCGGGTGGACGGGGTCGGTCAGGTAAAGCTTCTGGGACAGGAAAAGCGCGTGCGGGAAGTCCTGCTGCCTGAGCGCCTCTTCGATGGGCTGGAAAAGCACCCAGATATACGGCCTGGCCCAGCGGTTATTCTCGCGGATGAAGGAAATATAGTCGCTCTTCCAGGGCTGGTCCCCTTCCTTGAGCTGGTAGCGGATAAGCGCCGTGTCTTTTTCCAGGGAAAAAACCTGGATATCCTTGAATTGCCAGGCCGGGACCTTGGAATAATATTCTTTGCTGTTCTTTACGTATTCGTCGAGGGTGCAGATGGCCTTGGAATTAGAGGAAAGCAGCTCGTAGGCTTTGTCGAATTTATTTTCCGAAATATTGGTCAGGTAGGACTTCGCCGTCATCACCAGGCGCAGGCGCGGCAGCGAGGGGGCGGCGATCATGTAAAGTATGCCGAGCAGCACGGAGACCATCAGGAGGGTTACGGCGGGGCCTGCTATTTTCCTGAGCAGGCCCGGCTGCAGCGACTTCGGGAGCCCTGCCTGGCCGGGGAGGCGCGTGGAATCGGGTGACAGAAGGGTGGTGGCAGCGCCCGGCTTCCGGGGCGGCTGCGGCGCGCCGGTTTTTTGCGGCGCAGAACCTGTGGGCGGCTGGGTGGCGGCCGGTGCGGGTTTTGGCGGCGGAGGTACGGGAACCGAGGGCTGGTCGTGTACCCGCGCCGCGGGTTTCTGCGGCGGTCCGTCCGGAGGCCTGAGCCTGAAAGAGGTGGCTCTTTCGGAGACAGTGTCCTGTATCGATTCCATCTCAAGGATGAAAGAGCCGGGCTTCGGGCCGCCCGCGGCGTGGGCTGAAGGCGGCGTGGGCTGCGGCGCATTCTCGCTCCTGGGGGGCGGCTGCAGGGCAAGCACCGAGCCGCAATTGGCGCAATAATTTTTTTCCACCGGGTTGGCAAAGGAGCATTCCCCGCAGACTTTTTCAAGCGGGGTATTGCATTTAAGGCAAGTGTCCCCCAGCATGTTCGGCAGGTAGCCGCACTTGGGGCACTTGATCACGGATTGCTTTGCCATTATCGGGCGAGCTTATTTGGGCTCTATGAAGAAGAGGGGCTGGCCGTATTCCACCGGCTTGCCGTCCTGTATAGAGATTATTTTCAGCAGGCCGTTGGCGTGGGCGGTCACGGGTTTGAATTCTTTGCCCACCTCTACCAGCCCCAGCTCCTGGCCGGGCTTTACGGCGGCGCCTTCCTTGAGAAAGTTAGTCTTGCCCGGGCGGGCGAAGCGGAAGATCCCGATGGACGGCGAGAGCACCGGCTCCATATTGGAAGAGAAATTCTCGCTATGGTCGGGATTATTGTTCAGCCTGATGCTGATCTTGTCGTCCCCGCTCCTCCAGGTGATCTCTTCGAGATCGGTAGTTTCCATCCACTTGGTCATTTTCGTCAGCGTTTTTACGTCCATTTTAGTACCTCCGTTAAATTTTACAGCCCGGCTTCCGAAGGGTCGAAAGCGTGCGGCAGCAGCTTTCCGGCCTTGGTAATGGTGACTTTTTCCTTCTTTTCCAGCGGCTGCCAGTCCAGGTAGATCATCTCGGCGTCTTTGTCCGCGAATTCTATTATCACCTGCCGGCAGGCGCCGCAGGGTTTGGCCGATTTGGCCGCCACGCAGAGGGCCTTTATGCGCTTTTCGCCGTGGCTTACCGCCTTGAAGATGGCAACGCGCTCGGCGCAGATAGCCAGGCCGAAAGAGGCGTTCTCGACATTGCAGCCGGTATAGACGCGGCCGGAATCCATCAGGACGGCGGCGCCCACCGGGTAGCGGGAATAGGGGCAATACGCTTTTTTCTGGGCGGTCTTGGCCGCTTCCATCAGTTTTTTGCGGATGACAGACTTTGTTTCCACCTTGGCCGATCGCTTCTTTGCGGATAGTTTAGCCATTTTAACCCTCTAGTATAAGTTTCAGCTTGGCGTAGGCCTTGGCGGGGAAATTTTCCTTATGCGTCAGCAGTGAGTTCTTCGTGAAGTTCGGGCAGCCATTGCGGCAGCCGGCTTTAGCCACCAGCGGTATTGCTTTTACCAGGAGGCGGCGTATATTCTCCACATTTGAGTGGACGGTTTCGGAAACTTTATGCTGGTTCACTTCTTCGCCTTCTTTCCAGCAGTCGTAATCGGTGACCAGGGAGACGGGGGCATAGTGCAGGCCGGCTTCGCGGGCCAGTTTAGCCTCGGTGGCCATGGTCATGCCTATGATATCGTAGCCCATCGCTCGGTGGAAATGGGATTCGGCCTTGGTGGAGAAGCCGGGGCCTTCCATGCAGCAGTAAGTCCCGCCTTTATGACAGACTATGCCAAGTTTTTTCGCTTCGGCGTACATCATGTCCGAGATGTCCATGCAGAAAGGTTCTGCCAGGGGGACATGCCCCACTATGCCGTTCCCGAAAAAGGTGGAGGGGCGGCCTTTGGTCTGGTCTACGAACTGATCGGGGAACACGAAATGGGTGGGGGCCAGTTCTTCCTTCAGGGAACCCACGGCGCTGGCGGAAATTATGGTCTTAACGCCTATGGATTTGAGGGCCCACATATTAGCGCACTGGTTGATCTCGCCGGGGAGCATTGCGTGCTTGCGGCCGTGGCGGGGGAGGAAGGCTACTTTTATGCCGGAAAGGGTTCCGAGGATCAGCTTGTCAGAGGGGTCTCCAAAGGGGGTTTTAACCTTTATTTCCTTCAAGATCTTGAGTTCCTGCATGGCATAAAGGCCGGTCCCGCCTATCACGCCTATTTCCGCAAGTACTTTATTCGCCATTTCCTCTCCTTGAGTCTTACATCGGGCTAAAATCGTCCCAGTGCCGGGCCGCCAAAAGGTAAGCCCTGTCACAATATTTATTTTATAATAAATAGCCCCCTTAAACCACTAAAAAAGGAGGCTGCCTCCTTTTGGCCCTTTTTGACCTTTAAAAACTCAAAAAGGTGCCAGCCTCCTTTTAAAAGAAAAAGCCGCGCTTTGGGCACGGCTTTTTTTTTACGGGGGGGGGATCGCTTATTTCTCGAAGCCGGGGTATATCGGGAAGCCGGCGCAGAGGAGTTTTACCTGCTCTTTTATGCCTTTCAGGGCTTTGTCGTCGGCGCTGTGCTTTATGGCTTCGTCTATCAGGCCGGCTACCAGGACCATCTGCTTCTCTTTCATGCCGCGGGTGGTGATGGCAGGGGTTCCAAGGCGCACGCCGCTGGTGATCATCGGTTTCTGGGGGTCGTAGGGGATGGTGTTCTTGTTCACCGTTACCCCGGCTTTGTCCAGCGCCTTCTCGGCGTCGAGGCCGGTGATGTTCTTGGCGCGCAGGTCCACGCTCATCAGGTGGCAGTCGGTGCCGCCGGAGACTATGCGGTAGCCGCGGCCCTGGAGCTCGCGGGCGAGCTTGCGGGCGTTCTTGAGGACCTGGCCCTGGTATTCTTTGAAGGCGGGGGTCAGGGCTTCCTTGAAGCAGACGGCTTTGGCGGCGATGGCGTGCATGAGGGGGCCGCCCTGGTTCCCGGGGAAGTTGGTGCGGTCTATTGCTTTGGCGTAGGGGGCTTTGGACAGGATCAGGCCGCCGCGGGGGCCGCGGAGGGTCTTATGGGTGGTGGTGGTGACCACGTCCGCGTATTCTACCGGCGAGGGATAGATCCCGGCGGCTATGAGGCCGGCGTAATGAGCGATGTCGGTGACGAGGAAGCATTTCCAGGCGTCGGCGGCGCGCTTGATGCGGGCCCAGTCCCACTTGCGGGAGTAATTGGAGGCGCCGGCCATGATGAGCTTGGGGCGGAACTTCTCTATGTCTTTTTCCATCTTCTCGTAGTCGATGAGCTCGGTCTCCTGGCTTACGTCGATAGTGACTATTTTGAAGTAGCGGCCTGAGAAATTGAGGGGGTGGCCGTGGCTGAGATGGCCGCCGTGGCTGAGGTTGAGGCCCATGACGGTGTCGCCTGGGTTGATGAGGGAGAGGTAGGCGGCGATATTGGCCTGGGTTCCGGAGTGGGGCTGGACGTTTGCGTGGTCGGCGCCGAAGAGTTTTTTGGCGCGGTCGATGGCGAGTTTTTCGGCGATGTCGACGTGTTCGCAGCCGCCGTAATAGCGCTTGCCGGGGTAGCCTTCGGCGTATTTGTTGGTGAGGACGGAGCCGAGGGCTTCGAGGACGGCTTTTGATGTGTAATTTTCGGAGGCGATGAGCTCCAAATTGTTCTGCTGGCGCAGGACTTCGCCCTGGATTGCTTTGTAAAGCTGGGGGTCGAACTTGCGTATTTCGTCGTACATTTTGTTCTCCTTAGGTTGCTTTAAATTAAACGACTAAAATAGAAGACCGCGGGATGCTGAGTCGGGGGCCTGTCAGGGGTTCTGCCCCGCGAACCCTGGAAGATGGAAACCCTTGCGTCGGTTTCCCCCCAGCCGGGAAAATTAGGCTGGGGCCCCCCCTTCCGCAAAGGGTGCGCAGGGTAAAACCCCTGGCACCATCTCAAGCATAAGCTTACTTCCAAAAATACTAAAATGTAGTTTATGAAGAAAGTCGTAGTCGCCATGTCCGGCGGCGTTGATTCCTCCGTAACGGCCGCGTTGCTTCTAAAAGAAGGCTATGAGGTCGTCGGGGTGACCCTGCGCCTTTTCGCCGAGAAGAAGGACGCCGTGAAATGCTGCGGCGGGGCGGACAGCGCCGCCAAGGCCAGGGCCTCGGCGCAGGCGCTGGGCATACGCCATTATTTCAAGAGCGCGCAGGGGCTGTTCTCGAAAACGGTCATAGATAATTTCGTGGGCGGCTACCTGAGCGGCTCCACGCCGAATCCCTGCGTGGAATGCAACCGGCATCTTAAATTTTCCTATTTGTTCGACCTCGCCCGCTCGATGGGTGCGGAGTTCCTTGCCACCGGCCATTACGGGGTGATAAAAAAGGCCGGCGGAGAGTACGGGCTTTACCGGGGAGCGGACCCGCTGAAGGACCAGAGCTATTTCCTTTACTGCCTCAGGAAAGAGCAGCTCGGAAGGATCCTCTTTCCTCTCGGCGGCCTCACCAAGAAAGAAGTCCGTAAAATAGCCTCCGAATATTCCCTGCCTTCGGCCTCCGAGCCCGAGTCGAACGATATCTGCTTCGTCACCGAAGGCAACTACGACCTTTACCTGAAGAAGACCGCCGGGATCAAGCCCAGGCCCGGCTGCATAGTGGACCTGGCGGGCAAGCGCATTGGAAAGCACAACGGTTTTTATAATTTTACGGTGGGGCAGCGGCGCGGCACCGGAGTTTACGGCGGGGCGCGGCTTTACGTGACCGCGGTAAGGCCCGAAACGAACGAAGTGGTGCTTGGGCCGCTAGAGGCGGCGCACGGCTCCGCTTTCACTCTGTCCGGCATGAACTGGCTGGCCGGTACCGGTAAAAAAGAATTCGCCTGCGCCGTGCAGATCCGCTACCGGCACAAGCCGGCCGCCTGCCGCGTCAGCGTTAAAGAGAACGGTCTGGCGGAAGTGCGCCTCGAGAAGCCCCAGTTCGCGGTGGCGCCGGGCCAGGCCGCAGTCTTTTACGAAGGAGACAGGGTGCTGGGCGGGGGAATAATAGAGAAAGCCTGAAGAAAATTTAAGAGGAGAATTTATGAAGAAAAAAATAGGCGTTATTTTCGGCGGGAAATCCCCGGAGCACGAGGTTTCCATAGAGTCCGCCAAAACGGTCTGTTCCAGGCTGGAGAAGGCCGGTTTCGCCGTCCTGCCCTTTTACGCCCCGCGCGGCGGGGCCTTGAGGCTTGTGAAATTAAAAGACCTGCTGGCTGGCGCCAGGCTAACGGGGCCGGAAATAGAGCCTTCCCTGGGCGCGGGCTGCTTTATGAAAAAGGGCGGCGGCAGGCTTAAGCCGGACGCCCTTTTCCCGATAATCCACGGCTCTACCGGTGAGGACGGCGTGCTGCAGGGCCTGCTCGAGCTTGTCGGCATCCCTTACGCCGGGTGCGGCGTTACGGCCTCGGCGGTGGGGATGGACAAGATAATTTCTAAGGAGCTCGCGGCGCTGGACGGGATCCCGGTGCTGCCGCACGTGGTCATCCGGGCGCACCAGAAAGCGGCGATGGGCCCGCTCCTGGGAAAAGCCGTGAAAATGGGCTTTCCTCTTTTTGTAAAGCCCGTGGCGCAGGGATCCTCCGTAGGGGTTTCGAAAGTAAAGCGCCGGTCCGGGCTGCGCCCGGCCGTGCTCAAAGCGTTCCGCTTTGATAATGCGGTAATGATAGAAAAAGGCATAGACCGGGCCAGGGAAATAGTCTGCGGCGTGCTGGGTTCCAGCGCCGGCGCGAAGGCCAGCGTGACCGGGGAAGTCGTGCCCAAGGGCAAGCACGAATTCTATGATTACGAGGCCAAATACCTCGACGACGACGGAATGGATTTCCTGCTGCCCGCCCCGCTTTCCGCGAAGACCTCCGAAAAGCTCCGGGAACTGGCGGTCAGGATCTTCCTGGCGCTGGGCGGTTCCGGCATGGCCCGCGTGGATTTCCTCGTGGACCCGGAGGACGAGCGGAAGGTTTATTTCTGCGAGATAAACACCCTGCCCGGCTTTACCTCTCACAGCCTTTACCCGCGCCTGTGGGAGAAAACCGGGCTGAAGCCGGAAAAGGTGCTCGCGGAGCTGATCGCCCTGGCCCTGCGCGCCGCCGCGGAGAAGCGCCGCCTCTCGACGGCCAGGAAATAAGGGCCACAAAAAGCCGCCCGCTGTTTCAGCGGGCGGCTTTTTTAATCGGCTCCAAGGGTCCGCCGGATTATTCACCGGAGCCGTCGTCGACCACTTCATATTCCTCATATTCGTCTTCGGCCGGAGCCTTTTTGGCGGGCGCGGCTTTCTTCGGCCGCGCCAGCGGCTTCGCGGGCTGCCTGGCCGAGGCTTTACGCTTCCCGGATTTCTTGGGAATCTTCGCTTCGGATTCTTTTGCCATCGCCTCGAAGGCGGCCTTCCCGGCTTCATCGGACGGCGAGACGGATTTCTTCGCCTGGTCGACAAGGAAGGTATAGGTAAGGTTGCCTGTCTTGGCGGGGATCACGGCAGCCAGCTCGTACATCCCGCCTTCGGCTGGCCGGACTTCCCAGCCGGTGCGGCTGAAGTTCCCGCCCTCCCTGGCGGCAAGCTCGTAAATCTTGTTCTCGAGGGTGGGCCCGCCCTTTTTCAGGCTGAAAGTGCGGCCGATATAGATTATCTGGGGGGTGATATCCGGGGGCATGGGCTTTTTGGGAGCCTGCTCCTGGAGGGCTTTCGACTGCATGGCCTTGCGCAGCTCTTCCTGCTGTTCGGGAGTTGTCGGGGCCATATTATCAATGCCCGGCTGTCCCGGCTGTACCTGCGACTGTATGGCCTCCAGGGCTTTTTCCGGAGTCTGCCCCGCCTGCTCGCCCTGCGGCTGCGGGGCCGCCGGGGCGCTGATGAAAGGAAGGGGAAAAGGGATGAATTTAGTGGCGTCGAAGACGCCGAAGTTTTTCAGCCCTATCACGGCTCCGAGCAGCACCGCGGCCAGCAGGACCAGCGTTATTATAAGTCTGAAGATCTTTTTAAGCGCCGGCACGATCTTTGAGGGTTTGCTTCCTGTATCCGCGATCTCTAAATTCTTGGCGGGTTCCTTAGCCGGCTCGGGCTTGGGTTTCTCCGCCTGCTTCGGAGGATGAACGCCGAAAACAGTGTCGGAATTTTTCTCCATTTCCAGCTTCTGGCCCATGGCCGCCGCGGGGGCCGGGGCGGGCTGCGGATTGCGGAACGCTGTTTTAAGCTCTTCCACCGCGTTCTCGAGATAGACCAGCTTGTCCATCACTTCGCGCTGGAACTGGGAATTCTTGATGGAGGAGAGGACCTCTCCCATCTGGTCCAGCTTCAGCCGCAAAGGGTCTATAGCCGAGCTGAGGTCCTGGCGCGTAGCGGCCGCTTTCGAAAGAGCGTCCAGCTTCTGCACCAGGTTTTCAAGGCCGGCGATATTCATTACTGCTCCCGCTGCCCCGGAAGGGGCGGCCGCCGCCGGCCTTGAAAAGGTTTCTATGACAGGGGCCGGCGCAGGTTCCGGCGCCTGTTCTAAAGTCGGGGCGTAGGAGATAGGGGCGGCTTCGGGCGGGGGCATAGCAGCCGGCGCCTGCTCCGCCGGCTGCGAAAAAGCCCGCTGGGGTTCCAGGGCTATCCCCTCCGCGGGGGGGAGATAATTCTGCCCGGAGAGGCTTTCAGAGCGGCGCTCGATGCGGGAAAGCGAGATAGGGTCGAAACTGTTGGGGTTTTCCTGCGGCGCCGGCGCGCCGCCCGCTTTCCCCAGGCGGTTGGAAGCGATATTCATGGTCACGGGAGCGTGTTCGGCGGGGGGGACGGGGTCAAGGCTCTTGGAGGCGATAAGTGGTTTAAAGCTTAAAGAAGGAGTTTCTACAGCGGGTTTAGCCAGGGGTTCCGGAGCGGCAGCCGGTGCGGCCTGTACGGAGGGTGCGGGGGCGAATGATTCAGGGGCGGAGGCCGCGTGGGCCATGCTCCCCTGTCCTATGAGCGCTGAAAGTTCAGGGTAGGTCGAAGCTTCTTTCCAGTCTTCAGTTTTCTCACCCACCGGCGTCTGGGGACAGACGAGCAGCGAGGGAGAAAAAGACGGGAGTTCCTGGAGCTTTCCCTTTTCAAAAGGGCCGAGGATCTCGTTATTGACGTAAGCCCAATATTTCATAAGCGCGTTCCTATTCTTTATTCTGCCGACCGGTTATCTGCTATACCAATTCTAATATTTACCTGTTACAGAAATAATAACTAATGATTAAATCCTTATATTGTGGCGTCCAGGGGCCCGGCAGGCCTATGCGAACTGCGCTTGCCGCGCTGGCTATAGGCCTTGTGCGGCACTCGCATAGCTTCGTACAATTTACCCATGGACGTAAAATTCCTGCGGACGCTGCTCATCGCCTTTTCCTCCCTAGTGGCCCTCTTCGCGTTCCTGATACTGGTGAATTACCTGGGCAGCCTTTCGGGTTCCCGCGCTGACGTGCCGGGCCAGGAGGAAGGCGGGGGGAAGCTGCCCGTAGCCGATGAGCTGGCCCGGCAGGCTATGACCGCGGCCAGGTATGGCGGCGGGCCAAGGGCGTCGATGATCCCCGCCTCGCGGCAGGGCCTGTCGACCGCGGCGGTGAATTCGCAGGGCGCCATAATGGTGGTAAGGGATAATAATTTCGGCGGGGTGGCGGAGCCCCCCAGGGATATGATGTCCGTCCTCAGCGAGCTGGGCGGCGGCGACAAAAAGAAGCCGGCCCCGATAAGGCTGAAGGAGTCTGACCTGGACGGGGAAATAAAAAGCCTGGGGGGCGGCCCGGACAAGGAGCCGCGCCTGAAGGGCGCCGCGATGCCGGAAATGGGGCGCGGCGCCGGGCAGGAGGGCGTGACGCTTTTAAGCGCGCCGGTGGATTATAAAATTTTCAAAAGTTCTGAAACCTGGTGGGCTTTCGCCAATTCGCGCAAGCTGAAGCCGGAAAGCCGGGATTTTTCCGCCTACGACCTGCTGATACTGGTCTCCCTTTCCGATTTCCCCAACCGTATTTTCAATATCACCGGTATCGAGCGCGGGAAAAAAGAGACCGTGATAAGCTACCGCGTAAACCCGCTGGCGATGGCTTCGGAGCCTGCGCCCGGGCAGGCGGATTCATACGCTTCCGCCCCCGTCCCTAAGGGCGCGCCGGTGCGCCTTATACAGGTGCCCTAGATCTTTTTCCTGAAGGCCCCTTTCTTTTCCCCGTCTTCCTCAAAGCCTAAGCGCCGCAGGTAGGCCGCGTGCTTCGGCGAACCGCTCGTCGCGGTAAAGAACAAAAAGCCCTTGAAGGTCTCGGGGTTCTGCGGCCTGCTGAAGAGATAGCGCGCGCTTTTCAGGTCGCGGTAATCCTCCGCCACGTAATCCAGGTGGACCTTTATATCGGGGCTCTCCTCCGTGTAGATGAAAAGGCCCACTGGCATCAAATTGCGGAGGATGAAGATGCAGCGCGGGCCGGCCAGCCCGGCGAGGTCGAAGTCCGGAAAAAACTGCCAGATGCCGCGCGCGTGGTAGGCCAGGAAATTCGCCAGCAGAGGGTCGCGGGTTTCCACCGGCATCAGCTTGAAAACGTCCTTCCTGGACTTGAGGTCTATTATATACCAGAGATCTATCCCGGCCACGAAAAGGTTGACGGCCAGCACCGGCCAGGCCCGGGTCAGGCCGCCGTAAACGACGAAGGCCAGGGCGCCGGCCAGGTTCAGGACGCGCAGCCGCAGGACATTGCTGGTAAGCAGCGAGACCGCGACCAGCGCCGAGGCCAGGTAGCCTATAATTTCTATCATATTTTTTTGCGGCGCGAGGCTAGGCCGGCGGCGAAAATTATGGCGGCCGCCATGCCAGCCGGGTCGGCCTTGTTCTTCCAGGCTATGTCGAAGGCTGTGCCGTGGGTCGGGGAAGTGCGGATAAAAGACAGGCCCCAGGTCCAGTGCACCGCCGGCCCTTTGCCGGGCGCGACCTTCAGGGGGGCCAGCGCCTGGTCGTGGTAGAGGCAGAGCAGCCCGTCGCTTTTCCCGGCGAGGTGGGCGGCCCAGGCCGAATCGGAAGGCAGAGGGCCGTCGATCTTCAGCCCGGCCTTCTTAAGGTCCCTGAGCGCAGGCCGAAGCGTTTTTATTTCTTCCGTGCCGATCACTCCGCCGTCGCCGGCGTGCGGGTTAAGGGCGCAGAGGTAGATAAGGGGGCTCTTCCGCCCAAGCGCTTTGAGGGCCGAACTGAAAAGCAGGGCTTTTTCTTTTACAAGTTCCTTCGTGAGCAGGGAGGCCAGGTCTTTGAGCGGCGCATGTTCCGTGACGAGGGCCGCGTTCACCCGCCCGCGTGAAAAAAGCATCAGCGGCTCCCGCTTCTCGAGCAGGCGGAAGAGGTCGGTATGGGCGGGCGCCGGCGCCCCGGCCAGGGCCCAGGCTTCTTTTGAAACCGGAGCGGTAACGAGGGCGTCGAAAAAGCCGGACCCGAGGTGTTTTGCCGCCAGGAGCACGGCCTTCTGGGAGGCCTCTCCGCCGGGGGCGGTCGGGCGGGGCCGGTAAAAATCCCGGCCCCGCGCGTCGACCGGGAGCAGCGGGCAGAGCGGGGGGGTCCAGCCGGCCCGCCTCAGGGCGGCGGTGTCGCCGGCAATGAAGGGGCGGCAGGCCCGGCGCACGGCGGCGCTTTTCAGGGCCTTGACCGCTATTTCCGGGCCGATCCCCAGCGGGTCGCCCGCCGTAATCAGTATGAATGGTTTCACTTTATTGTCACGCGGCTAAGGCCCGGAAGCGAAGGAAGGCAACTGAAAGCAGGAGAATCTTAAAAACTTCCCCTTTTACTTTTTTGTTGCCTTCCGCGGCCCTTGGGCTCTTTCAGGCTATTTTTTTTTCTCGCCTATGAACAGCTGGATCTTCGCGTCCTTGCGCAGTTCCTTGATGTAGGAGCCGAGCTCCGCGGCGAAGGAATTCTGGGTCAGGACCTGTTCGAGGTCCTCTTTTACGGCCTCGTAGCGCAGTTTCTGCGCGGCGCGTTTTTCCTCGAGGCGGAGTATATGCCAGCCGAATTTGCTTTCTACCGGCTGCGAATTCTCTCCCACCTGCAGCTTGAAAGCCGCTTCCTCGACTTCTACCGGCAGCATGCCTTTTATGACGTAGCCCAGGTCGCCGCCGCGCTTGGCGCTTTCCTCGTCCCCGGAATTCTTCTCCGCAACCGCGTCGAAATCCAGGTTCCCGTCCAGTTCTTTGCGCAGGGCCAGGGCTTTGTCCTGGGCGGCCTTCTTTTCCTCGGGGGTCGCGCCTTCTTTTACTTTGATCAGGATGTGGCGCAGCCGCAGGCGCTCGGCGGTTATCTCCTTGAACTTCCCCGTCACGGCCAGCAAGTCCTGCCGGGCTTCCTCGTCCAGGCCTTTTATGGAGGCCTCGGAGCCCTTGAGCGCCAGGTTGATATTGTCGAAATAAGCTTTCGTCTCGGCGTCGCCCGGCATCTTGGCGCGGGTCTTGATGGTGTCCTGCACCAGCTTCTGCACCATGAGCTGCCGGCGGATGCGCTCCCTGAACTCCTCCATCGTCACGCCTTCCTTTTTCAGCTCGCCGCGGAAGGCTTCCTCGGCATTCTCGGTTGAAAGCTGCGCGCCGTCGGGGGTGCGGGAAAAGCGCTTGCGGATCTCGGCCACGCCGTTCTCCAGCTCGCGCTCATAGACCTTTATCTTCAGGGCTTCGGCTTTCTGCCGCAGCAGGGCTTCGTCCACCAGCTTGTCCAGGGCGGCTTTTTCTATCTGCGCGTCGGCGTCCTTCTGCTTGAAGAAGTCCGGCATCGCGGCGGCGTACTGTTCGGTCAGCGCCGCTTTGGCGCGCTGGTAGTCGGAGATGGTCACCGGTTCATTGTTGATCCTGGCCGCCAGCTCCTCCACCACCTTGGCCCCGGCGGGGGCCGCGCAGGCGCAGAGCGCCGCCGCAAGCAGGAATTTATTTATAGTTTTCATCTATGACCTCCACTTTGTTCTTCTCCTGGAACCTGGCCAGGTAGGTGTCGAATTTCTTCTTCTCGAGTATTTTGCGGACGCGCTCCAGAGCGGGGCCCTCGGGGGCCTTGTCCTGCGCCAGCTTCTTAAGTATGTGGTAGCCCATGGCGGTTTTCACTACGCCCTGGGTTTCCCCGGTGCGCATCTTGAAAGCCATATCCTCCAGCTCGGGCATGAACTCCCCGTACATCACCGGCGGCAGGCGCACGGTTTCCTTGTCCAGCGAGAATTCCCTGGCGGTCCTGTCGAAATCGGCTCCCGCCTTGAGCTTCTTGAATACCTTTTCCGCTTCCTCGCTGCTGGGCAGCAGGATGTGGGCCAGCGTCACGGTGTAGGGGTACTTCCGGTAATATTCCCGGGCTTCCTCGTCTGTGACCTTCAGCTCGGTAGAGCGCATATCGTCCACCCACATGCGGGTCAGCATGAAATCCTTGAAGGCCTGGAGCGTCGCCTTCATTTCCGTTTCTTTTTCCTTAACCTTGCCTTTGTAGTCGCCGCCGGCCGCCACGCGGCTTGAGCGCGCGGCGATCAGCATAAGGCGCTCGTGGATGATAACGTCCAGGAACTGCCTGCGGCCGGGCTTGGTGGCCAGGTATTCCTGCGCGGCGGGGCTTATTTCAGAGAATTTTTCCTGCAGGTAGGACTCTGTTATCTTTTCAGAGCCTACCCTGGCGATAACTTTGTCCTCGTTCTTTGAGCAGGCCGAGAGCGTGAGCGCGAGCGCGATAAGAGCGGTAAGTCTTTTCATAATAAGGTAAATCTATCATTTTCCAAGTATGGGGGGCAATTACCTGCATACACTACACTATACGCGCATCCCCCGCTTCCGGTTGCATCCGGCCGCCTTCTTTGCCTTATGCCGCCATTAATCTATATAATTGATTCATGGATTTTATCCGTAAGTTCCTCGACTACCTTGACGGGCTCTCGGCCCGGGCCCTCGTCCTTAAGTCGGTTTACATCATAGGCGTGCTGTCGGCCGCGGCTATCCTGCTTTCCTCCGTGCTGATGCGCAAGATCCTTTCCGACATCCCCTCCATAGACAAGCTCGACGAGTATACGCCTTCCCTTACCACTTACGTTTACGATATCAACAACCAGGTCATAGCCGAATTCTCGGTGGAGAAGCGCGCCATATTGCCGCTCAGCAAGATCCCGGTGGACATGCAGAACGCCGTCATCGCGATGGAGGACCAGAATTTTTTCAGGCACTGGGGCATCTCGCCGCGCGGGATAGTGCGCGCGCTCCTGCGCGACATCCTGCACCGGCGCAGCGCGCAGGGCGGCTCCACGCTGACCCAGCAGCTTTCCAAGCTGATCTTCCTGAAACCGGAAAAGACCATCACCCGCAAGATAAAGGAGATGGTGCTGGCCCTGCAGATAGAGCGGAATTTCTCCAAGCAGGAGATCCTCGCCCTTTACCTCAACCAGATCTATTTCGGCAACGGCGTCTACGGAGTGCAGTCAGCCTCCAAGCTTTATTTCGGCAAGGACGTCTCCGAGATGACGCTGGGGGAGTGCGCGCTTCTGACGGGCCTGATCCCCTCGCCTGAGCGCTATTCCCCTTTCAATAACCCGGAAAAAGCGAGGCAGCGCCGCGGCCTGGTGCTGCAGCGGATGGCGGCCGAGAACTTTATAACGCCCGCGGAAGCCGTCGCCGCGTCCTCCGAAACCATACCTACGGAAAAGTCCACTCTTTTCGCCAGCCACGCGGCCTACTTCGTGGAGTATGTGCGCCAGATCCTGGAGCCCAAGTACGGCGTAGCGCAGCTGTGGAAGGGCGGGATGAAGATCTACACCACGCTGGATCTGACCATGCAGGTACCCGCGGAGGATATAATGGAGAAGAACCTGGCCAGGTACGACCAGGACGCTTTTAAAAACCCTCTGAAGCCCGAAGAGGAGAAAACTCCGGAGAAAAAAGAGGCTGACGCCGTCGCTTCGTCCTCCCCCACCCTCCAGGGGGCCTTCCTTATACTCGACACCAAGACCGGCGCGATAAAGGCCATGATAGGCGGCCGCAATTACCGCGACAGCAAGTTCAACCGCGTTACGCAGGCGGCGCGCCAGGCCGGCTCCACTTTCAAGCCCATGGTCTGGATGTCCGCCCTGATGAACGGCTATACCCCGGCGAGCATGATAGAAGATTCCCCGATGGCCTATTATTACGACGGGAAGGACTGGCGCCTGCTCGAAGGCGCTACCGACCAGTACTCCATAGACATGGCCATACAGCCTTTCGTGGGGAACAAAGATTTTAAGATCTGGGTGCCAAACGACTTCGACAATAAGTTCCAGGGCCGCATTACCCTGCGCCGCGGGCTGGAGCTTTCGCGCAATCTCGCTTCCATCTACCTGGTAACGCGCGTCGGCCCCACGCTGGTGGCCGATGTGGCCCACCGCGCGGGGATCATCCGCAACCTCGAGGCCGTGCCGTCCATCGGCCTTGGAACCTCCCTGGTGAACCCGATGGAAATGATCAGCGCTTTTTCCACTTTCTCCAACGGCGGCATCCACGCCGTGCCTTTCGGGGTGCTCAGGGTCACCGACAATGCCGGCCGGGTCCTTGAGGAGTCGGTTCCCGAAGAGCTAGAGAGCTTTTCCCCGCAGCTTTCCTACGTGCTGGTGAACATGATGAAGGGCGTGGTGCAGCGCGGCACGGGCTCCTATGCTTCCAGGCTCAAGCGGCCGCTCGCCGGGAAGACCGGGACCAGCCAGGACTCGAAGGATATGTGGTTTATCGGGATGACGCCGGACCTGACCGCGGGCGCCTGGATGGGCTACGACGATATGAGCTCCCTGTCGATGAAGGACTGGACCGGCGGCGGCACGGTAGTTCCCTGGTGGACCGAGATAATGGAGACGGTGCTGAAGGACCAGCCGGTGCGCGATTTCCCCGTGCCGGAAGGGATAGTCTTCGTCACCGTGGACCAGGAGACGGGGAAGCTCGCTCTCCCCACCTGCAAAAAGAAGATCCTGGAAGCTTTTGTCAAAGGCACCGAGCCTAAAGAATTCTGCGACGCGGTGCATTGACGGTTGCAAGGCAATGAAAAAATTTTTCCCGGCCGTTCTGCTCCTGGTTTTTTTCCCGGCCCGCGCCCGGGCCGAAGCCGCGCCCTGCGAATGCGACCGCTGCATAGCCGCCTACGGCGACAGCCGCACGGGAAATTCAGAGCATAAAAAAATAGTGGCGCTGATTGAGGCCGCCCATCCCCTGGCCGTTTTCCATACCGGAGACCTTGTTCCCAAGGGCGACGATACGGACGGCTGGAGGAACTTCAGGGATATAACAAAGAACCTGAGGGCCTCCGCCTCTTTTTACGCCGTGCTGGGCAACCACGAACTAAAAGGGGAGAAGTTCTTCTTCGACCTGTTCCGTTCTCCCGGCAACGGCAGGTGGTACCGCGAGGACCTGCGCGGCATACGCTTCATAATGCTGGATTATCTTTCGCCGCTCGGGAAAAAAAGCGGGCAGTTCAAATGGCTGGAGAAAGAGCTGCTGGCTCCCGCGGAGGGGACCCGGTTCAAAGTCATAGTGATGCACAAGCCGCTGCTGAGCACCGGGCGTCACGGGCATGAGAAATGGAAAGCCGCGGCGGACCTGGAGAAGCTTTTTAAAGAGCGCGGGGTGGACCTGGTGCTGGCCGGCCACGACCACGATTATGAAAGGCTGGAAAAAGACGGGCTGGTGCACGTGGTGGCCGGCGGCGGCGGTGCGCCGCTGCGGCGCCAGTACTATAAGAACCCGGCCAGCAGGATTTTCGCTTCGGTCCACCACTATTGCCTTCTGTCCGTCTGCGGCGAAGTCCTCAAAGGCGAAGTTTTCGATATAGAGAATAAACTTATAGACAGTTTCGAGGTCCGCGCAAAAAAACCGCCAGCGCCTAAAGCCGGGAATTAACAATAAAAGGGGACAGGTGTCCCCTTTTATGCTCTCATTTATATATGCGGGGGAGCTTGGCGTTGGCGGCGGTGCGGCGGACGTGCAGGGAGACGGGCGTGCCCAATTCGGCCCCGGGGATGTTGGTAACGTCCAGGATAGTATGCGCGATGCCGGTCCTGCCGGTGAAATAGGCTCTCTTCCCGTTGATAATGCCCCAGTACTTGAAGCCGGCTGTAATTCTTATTTTGTTCTCCGTCGGCTCCATCGTGAGGCCGTCGGAATAGCCGGCCGGGATGGTGGCGAGGCGCATGGCGCGCGGGGCGGTGAATTCCCCGGCGTAGCCCAGCGACTCGCCTTTTTTTACGCTCCTTATGGAAATTATCCTGGCGAAGAACTTCCAGGGCCTGCCCAGGCCGGGCAGCGGCGGGCCCTGCTTTTTCTTTTTGTAAACGTCGGTGGGATAAATGCCGTACATCAGGTTCCCGACGCGGACCATGTCGAGCTGCCAATGCGGGAAGTCGCAAAGGATGGCGCTGTTGGCCGCGTGGGCCTTAAGCCCGGGGGCGAAGGCGCGCAGGCGCTCCGCCAGCGAGCTGAAAGAAGAAAGTTTTTCTTCCGCCTCGGTCATGTTCTGAGCGGGGCGGTAGGCCAGGTGCGCGGAAATTCCGGCGGGCCCGGCTTTTTTAAACTCTCCCGTTTTTTTTAGCAGGGCTTCGGCGGCTTCCGGCTTAACGCCCCAGCGGCCGAGGCCGAGGTCTATGTCCAGGTGGTACGGCGCGGCTTTCTTCGCCGCGCGGTCCAGGGCTTTGATGAAATTTATTGAATCAGCCGTAGGGATAAGGCCGTTCTTTACGATCAGCGGGGCCTCTTCCGGGAGGGAGGGGGCCAATAGGTGGATAGGGGGCTTTTTGAATACGCTCCGGAGGGCCGCGCCTTCTTCCGCCGTGAGAACCCCCAGGCGGTCCGCGCCGTTCCCGAGAGCGGTCTTTCCCACGGCGGCGGCGCCGTGGCCGTAGCCGTCGGCTTTCACCACGGCCATGAAAGAAACGCCGGGCTTGAGAGCTTTTTTAATGGCCTGGACATTCCCGGCCAGAGTTTTTAAATCTATTTCAACCCATTTCAGCATAGGTAGCACCGCTGAGAAAATTATATCATTACTATTAATTGCATGACCGCTAAAGTTATCAAAGGGACCCCCAATATAAGCGCCAAAGCGTGGTTCGCGCTGAAGGCCTATGAAAAGGCCCCGTCGAATATGCTGGTCGGCGCCTCCGGGGACGGCGCCCTCTCCTCCTGGCTTCACGCTTTTAATTCCCTTTCCGGGCTGCTCCCGGGCCTGCCGCCTTTCGAGGTCTGTCTCTGGGGCGGGGACAGTTCGGAAAAAGCCAGGGCCATGCGCGGGCTTTACGCCCCCGCGCCCGGAAAGCACTATCTCCACGTGGCTTCTCCGGAAGCGCTGGCCGAGCCGCTGATGGCTGGCGAGGCCTACTCCTCGCTGCGCTTCTTTTTCAGGCACGGGCATTCCTATGAAAGGAGCGCCTCGCTGGACCTCTTCATAAAGGCCGGCTACGAGCGCACGTCCTTCGTGGAGGAAAAGGGGCAGTTCGCGGCGCGCGGCTCGGTGGTGGATTTTTACGCGCCCGGCTCCGACAAGCCGGTGCGGCTGTTCTTCTCGGACAAGAAGCTGGAGAGCATCCGCCATTTTGAAATAGATACCCAGCACACGGCCGACTTTTTCGAGAGCGTGGACGTCCCGCCCAATATCTTCAGCGGCACCGCCCGGCCCCTGGCCGCCTGCGCCGGCAAGGACTGGAAGCTGTTCCTGGACGCTCCCCTGCCGGAGGCCGTAGAGGCCGGGGCCGGGGAAATATATTCCTTCAGCGCTTTGCCCGTAGACGGTACGGCCGAGGATTTCGGCGCGGCCTCGAACCTGAACTTCAATTCAGACATCAAGCTCCTGGCGGCGGAGCTGCGCCGGCTTAAAAAGTCCGGCCTGGCTTCCAGGCTCTTCTGCATAAACAGCGGCGAGGCCGAGCGCCTGGCGGAATCCCTGGCCGACGAAGGGGCGGGCGGCCTGGTCTCCATTTCCAACGGCTACGTAGAGGAGGGCTTCGTCCACGCGCCCTCTAAAACCGCGGTCATAACCTCCTCCGAACTTTTCCGCCGCCGCTACCGGTTCGATCCGGCCTCCATCAAGCCGAAGAACAAGTTCTTTAAGTGGACCGACCTGAAGACCGGCGACTTCATCGTGCACGAGGATTACGGCGTGGGCCGCTACCTGGGCATAAAAAAAGCTTTTTTCCGCAATTCGCAGGGCGAGCAGGTGGAGGATTCCGACTGCCTTTACCTGGAATACGCGCGCGGCGATAAATTGCTGGTGCCCCTGCACGATTTCACGCATGTGCAGAAATATATAAGCTCAGAGGGCAAGGTGCCGCGCCTGTCCCACATGGACACCAAGACCTGGAACGAGCTGAAGAGCCGCGTAAAGCAGGAAGTGGAGGCGCTCGCGCTCGATATCCTTAAGCTAGAGGCCGAGCGCGCCGCCGTCAAGACCGCGGCCCTGCCGCACGGCGGACATCTGGAGGAGGAGTTCGCGGCCTCTTTCCCTTTCGAGGAAACTCCCGACCAGGCCCGCGCTATCGCCGAGGTCCTGGCCGACCTGGAAGCGGAGCTGCCTATGAACCGGCTGGTCGCCGGCGACGTGGGCTTCGGCAAGACGGAGGTGGCCATGCGGGCCGCGATGCGCGCCGTGGCTAACGGGAAGCAGGCGGCCATCCTCGTGCCCACCACTATTCTGGCCGACCAGCATTGCCGCAATTTCACCAAGCGCTTCGCCGGCTTCCCTGTCAATATACAGGTGATCTCACGCTTCGTCCCGCCTTCGGATCAGAAAAAAATATTGGCCGACCTGGCGCGCGGCAAGGTCGATATAATAGTGGGCACGCACCGCCTGCTCCAGAAAGACGTGCGGTTCTCCGGGCTGGGCCTGATGGTGGCCGACGAGGAGCACCGCTTCGGCGTGAAGGACAAGGACAAGATAAAGTCCATGGCCAAGGGCGTTCACTGCCTCCTGATGAGCGCCACGCCCATCCCGCGCACGCTTTACCAGTCGCTTTCCTCGCTTAAGGCGATGTCGGTTATAGAAAGCGCTCCCGTCGGGCGGCAGGCTATCTCCACTTTCGTGCGCCCTTTCACCGAGAAAAGCGCCGCCGAGGCCGTCACCTACGAGCTGGCGCGCGGCGGGCAGGTCTATTACGTGCATAACCGGGTGCAGACCATAGAAAGCCGCAAAGCCTACCTTAAAAAGATCATGCCGGAGCTGCGCGTCGTCGTCGTTCACGGCCAGATGCGGGCCGACGCCGTGGAAAAGCATATGTGGGAGTTCCTGAACGGGAAGTACGACGTGCTGATGGCGACGACGATCATAGAGTCGGGCCTGGATATCCCCAGCGTGAATACTATGATAGTGGAGAACGCCCACGAGCTCGGCCTCGCCCAGCTTTATCAGCTGCGCGGGCGCATAGGCCGTGAAAAGCAGAAAGCCTACTGCTACCTTTTTTATCCGGGCTGGATGAAGACCGGCGCCGAGCGCCTGAAGCAGAAGGCGGAGTTCCTGAAATCCAGGGCGGAGGGCAATGACGAGCCCGCGCCTATAAGCGAGGACGCGGTGCGCCGCCTGAGCGCCCTTGAGGAGTTCACGGAACTCGGTTCCGGCTTCCGCCTGGCCATGCGCGACCTGGAGATACGCGGCGCGGGCGAGCTACTCGGCCTGCGCCAGCACGGTTTTATAAACTCGATTGGCCTCGAGATGTATATCAAGCTGCTCAACGGGGAGATAGACCGGATAAAAGGCCGCCTCGGGGCCGGCGAACTGCCCGAGCCCAAGATGGATATCCTGGTCCCGGCTTTCATCCCGGAGGATTATGTGGGCGACGACATGGAGCGCCTGAATTTCTACAAGAAGCTGCTTAACGCCAAAGAGGCGGAGCTTGCCGGGATCCTGAAAGATTTCGAGGATATCTCCGGCCCCGCGCCCGCGCCGCTCAAGAACCTGGTGGAGCTGGTCCGCCTTAAAAAAGAGCTGGCTAAAAAAGCGGTGCGCGCCGTGACCCAGAAAGGCGAAGACCTGGAAATATTGTTCCTGCCCGGAGCCAAGGTCGACGGCAAAGCGATCGCCGCCTGGCGCGGCGCTTTCGGCGACAGGCTGTCCTTCCTCCCTTCAAAAGCCGGCGACGGAATAAAAATAACTTCCGTGGACGACCCCCTCTCCGATACCGCCCTGGTCTCCCGCGCCCTGGCCTCCTGACCCCCCTGTGTTTCCCAATGAAAATCTGCTAAAATATAGGTGTAACGTTAGTAAGTAATCGCTCTTTGAGAACCCATTTGTTGCAGTTGCGACAGACGGGGGTGAACTAGGTTCGACGTTAACTTGTTCTGTCAGATCAGCAGGTCATGGTTGACCAGGCCATGTAAAACAGGGTCAAAAAACATAAAAGCCAACTCCAACGAGATGGCCTGGGCGCACGCTTAAGTGTGCCTCGCTTATAGCCTACCCGCCTGAGCGGGCTATACTGCGTTAAATTCAGGCTGCTGCCTACGGGAGCGCACTTCGTCCCGCGTAGGCTTAAGACAATACGGAGCATGGCCGGGAATTGTTGCCTTGATCTAATCCCGGCCGAGACAAACTCAGGGCTAAGCCTGTAGCGGTTCTGACAAGCGGTTGGCGGACTCGGGTGCGACTCCCGACACCTCCATAATTTAAAGCCGGTC
>JAVHPG010000210.1:0-1758 GCA_036170455.1 Elusimicrobiales bacterium | reverse complement strand
GAAATCAAGCGGCGGTTCCGCGGCCTTCCCGGATGCCTCGGCCGGAAGTTGTTCGAAAGCGGCCGAAACCGCCGCGCGCAGGTTCAGGCGGAAGCCGTTCTCGAGGATGATGCGCACCGCCCCGAGCGCCGCGCGGCGAAGGCCGTGGGGGTCTTCGCTGCCGGACGGGATCTGGCCCAGCGCGAAGTCGGAAGCCAGCGTATCCAGCTTGCCAGCCAGGGACACAAGGCCGCCCTCTTTGGAGGACGGGAGGGGGGACTTGGCGGACATCGGCCAGTAAAATTCTCCTACGGCGCGGGAGGCGTTCTCGTTCATGCCGGCGTTCCTGGCGTAATAGTACCCCATTATGCCCTGCAGTTCGGTGAATTCCTTGACCAGGTTCGTAGTAAGGTCGGTATAGACTTGGGCGGCCGCTGCCATGACGTCTTCTTTATTGACGGACGCGCCGCAGTTGCCGCAAAGCCAGGCGGCCAGTTTTTCAACCCGGGCGGTCTTATCGGCCATCGTGCCGAGCTTTGCCTGGAAGGTTATCGCCGAGAGCTTTCCCTTGAAATCGGCCAGGGGAACGGCCAGGTCGCGGTTATAGAAGAAGAAAGCGTCGTTGAAGCGGGCTTCCAGGACATTCTTAAAGCCTTCCTCGACGTTGCGCTGGCCCTTGGAGACGCCGTCGCGGATCCCCACGAAGTAGGGCTGCAGAACGCCTTTCGCGTTAGCCACGGTGAAGAACTTAAGCTGCTTCTTCATCACCAGGTGCACCAGCTCGTGTGGGAGCTTGAGGAAATCCTGGGAGTAGCCCGCCATCACGCAAACCGGGTACTCTATAAGGTAAAGGTTCTCGCTGAGCAGCTCCGGGTCGGCTTCCACTACCAGCTTCATCCGCTTCGAGAGCGCCGCTATCTCGCCGCGCAGCATTTCCAGGCGCTCCGCGTCTTTGACTATAACATTGGCATGCTCGAGCGTCTTGAAATATTTATCCGCGGAGCTTATCTTCAGCTGGCGCGAACCCTTGGCGCTCAGGCCGACGGTCAGGCGGCCGGACTTTATGCCGGCTATGCTGAAAACCACGGACTTATCACCGTAAAGCGCAAGCAGGCTGCGGATCGGGCGGGCGAAGCGGAAGCGGGTCTTCTCCCAGACCATGTTCTTGGGGAACTGGAGCTTGGCGATGACCTGCGGGAAGATCTCGGCCAGGGCCTTCACAGACGGGCGGCCGGGGATCTTTGTCTCAAAGGCCAGGACCTCGCCCTTGTTGGGCACGGTCTCCACGCCAAGCTTGTCGGGGGTAGTGCCGCGCGAGCGGGCGAAACCGGCGGCCTGGGGAGTGAAATTGCCTTTCTCGTCCTTAAGCAGTCGGGCGGCGGGGCCATAGGATTTCTGCGTCCTCTCCTCGGTCTTGGCCGGCACGCCGGAGAGATGGAGGACCAGGCGCTTGTAGGTGCCGTAAGCTTCTATCCCGCCGCAGGGCAGGTTGGCTTCGGCCAGCAGTTCGGCCGCGTATTTCTTCAGCTGCTCTTCGGCGGAAATGACGAAGCGGGCCGGGATATTCTCGATGCGGATCTCAAGCAGTGCGTCTTTAAGCATTGGAAGGCTCCTTCTTTTCCGAAGGCTCGTTGATCTCCACGTAGGCGGTCGCGCAGGCTTTGGCGATGTCGCGGATGTGCTTGATCAGCACGGCGCGCTCGGAGACGGAGATCGCGCCGCGCGCGTCGAGCAGGTTGAAATTGTGGGAGCACTTCATCACCAGGTCGAAGGCCGGAA
>JAVHPG010000209.1:0-1763 GCA_036170455.1 Elusimicrobiales bacterium | reverse complement strand
CACCGGTGATCAAAGCGATTTTAGCCATACCTCATTTATAGGAAACTTCGCCGCCGGCCCGCAACACCACTGCGGCAAAGGACCCGGAAGCATATAGGCCCTTTACTATATAATACCGACCCGTAAGGCACCTGACCGCGGCTATTATACCTGCGATACTATAAGTATGAAAAAATTGATTATCGCTCTTATCGCGGGGTTTGCCGGCGGCGCCTATGCGGCGGAATTCGGGGAATTGGCCATAAGGGCCTCGGACCTGAAAGTTCCGGCATTATCGGAAGCAGCAGTTCCCGCTCCCGTGAACGAGGAACTTCCGGCGGCAGGAGTCTCCGATATTCTTTACTCCATAGACGCCAAACACGGAACCATGGGCGATATGAACGCGCTTTTCGAGCTCCGCCGCCGGTTGGGGCGCAAGGCGGCGGACAGGACCGAGTCCATAACGGACCTGAGGGAACAGATCTCCAGGGCGCGGCATCTCCAGGACGATATAGGAGTGTCCCTCCTGAACGGCGGTCTGAACTCCATCGAGTCTTTCAAAGGCGAGCTGAGCGTACAGAAAGTCGCGGGCTTCCGTTTCCCCGAAGATCTGAGGAGCGGAGATATCATGCTGAGCCGCGGCACGAACATGATGGGATCGATAGCGGCAAGAATGTCGGAGGTTCCCGGTGATTACAGCCATCTGGGGATGGTTTACCGGGACCCGGGAACGCAGGAGGTTTTTATCCTGGCTTCGGATTCCGGAGTGGGCGCCGGAGCGGAACCCCTGGCGAAATTCCTTGCCGGCCGCGCGCGCCTGATAGTTATGCGCTATAACGATCCGGAACTGGCCGAAAAAGCGGCCGGGCTGATGCGCGCCAGGCTGCAAAACAAGGTCCCGTACGATTATGCGATGAACTCGGAAGACGACTCCGCCCTTTACTGCACCGAGGTGGCCGCCGCCGGCTTTAAACTGGCCGGCCAGGTCAAAGTTCCTCTTCAGATGAGCCGCCTGCCCGCCGCGGGCCGCACCAGGATGTACTCCGATATAGGCATCGCCGGCCAGTACGTCTTCTTCCCGCAGGACCTGGAGGTCGATCCCCGCTTCGAGATCCTGGCCGAATGGACCGACTATTCCAAGATAGGCGAATTGAACGAGGTGGACGCCGTTTACGGGAAGATCTCGCAATGGATGGAGGAAGACAACTACGTCTTCACAAAGAATATCCTCAACCAGGGGATAGGCGCCATACTGTCGACCCTGGCCCGGAAGAAGATAAGCGAAAGCGCGGGCGGCCTTGGCGGCTTGAACATACGTAACGGTTTCGATTACGGCCTGACCCTTTATCAGTTCGTTACCCTGCTGCGCGGAAAAATGGACGCAGAGATCAAAAATAAGGCCGGCTATCATTCGCTGTCGGATTTAAACGGGGTACTGGAGCAGATCCGCGCGGAGGAATACCGCGAGTACAAGGACGCCGCCACTTTCGGAGCCGGAGAAAGCGCCTCTTCCATCAATATACATTCGTATTTCAAGCCCAGGAGAATGTAAACCAGCGGGATTTGCAACCCTTGCTGTCCTTCCCTTAAAAAAGTTTCCTCGGATAGCCGTACCGATAGGCCTATGACATATGCGCCATAAGACAACCGCAGTTCGGGTCCTTTGCCTCTATTTGGGATTTTAATTATTTGTGAAAATATGGATATGAGGATGCGGCGCGGCCCTTCCTTAAATAAAGTACCAGGGGCGAGGACAAAATTAATGAAGAGAATAATAATAGCAG
>JAVHPG010000208.1:0-8586 GCA_036170455.1 Elusimicrobiales bacterium | reverse complement strand
CGGCGATAATGTCCCTGCCCGCGTAATAGGTGATCCGAACCGCTTAAGGCAGGTGCTGGTGAACCTTATCGGCAACGCGATCAAATTCGTGGAAAAGGGGGAAATAGACGTTTCAATAAAGCTCCGGGACGAACATGACGGGAAAATCGGGCTCCTGTTCAGCGTCCGTGACACCGGGATAGGAATTCCCGAAGGCAAGATCGGCCTGGTATTCGAAAGTTTCACCCAGGCCGACTCCACCACTACCCGGAAATACGGCGGAACCGGGCTCGGGCTTACCATCTCGAAAAGAATAGTCGAGCTGATGGGCGGGCGCATCTGGGCCGAAAGCCGCCTGAACGAAGGCAGCGTTTTTCATTTTACCGCGGAATTCAGGAAAGCCGAAGCCGCGGTTTCTCCCGGAGGTAAAGCCGCTGACGGCCAGTTGTCCGGGCTTAAGACCCTTGTCGTGGACGATAATGCCACCAACCGCCTGATCCTGTCTAAAACATTGCAGGGCTGGGGCGCCGAGGTGCGGACAGTCGAAAGCGGGACGGCAGGGCTGGCCGAGATAGAAAATGCCGCGAAAAACGGAAAGCCTTACGACCTTGTTTTGCTCGACTATTTCATGCCCGGCATGAACGGGCTGGAAGTGACGCAGAGGATAAAGGACCGGCCTGACTTTTTTGCCGGCATAATAATGATGCTCACCTCAGACAGCAGGGGCAGCGAGATCAACCAGGCGAAAGCGCTGGGCGTCTCGGAGTACCTTATAAAGCCGGTTAAAAGGTCGGAGCTGAAAGACGCGATACTGACCTCGCTCGGCAAGAGGCCGCAGGCCCCGGCCGCCGTCCCGATGCCGAAACCCGCTGAAGCCGCGGCGTTAAAACCGGTAAAGATCCTCCTTGCCGACGACTCGGAAGACAACCGGATACTGATACTCGCTCATTTAAAAAAATATCCCTTCAGCGTGGACACCGCGATAAACGGCAAGGAAGCTCTGGCCAGGTTCAAAACCGGGGAATACAACCTTATACTGATGGACATGCAGATGCCGGTGATGGACGGCTACACCGCGACAGCCGCCATCCGCCAGCTCGAGAAAGAGCAGGGGCTGGCGCCGACAAAGGTGATAGCTTTTACCGCCTCCGTCACAAAAGAGGATATTGAAAAAGCAATGCTGGCCGGCTGCGACGCCCACCTCCCAAAACCGGTCAAAAAAGCCGCGCTGCTGGAGCTGATACAGAAATACTCCGCCTGAGCGGCTCTGCAACAATAAAAGGAACCCGGTTTTCCGGGTCCTTTTTATTGCCAGCGATACTTCCTCTTATGTTTCCCGCGGTTTTCAGGTTTACACTCGAGAAAAACGCGCGCGGAAATGGTTTTACGGAATAAAAGACGAGAACTGGGAAGCCATGGCCACCTGCTCGCCGGCGCCTTCGTCCTGGGCGTTCAGGTAGTTGACCACGCAGACATCGTCCCTGAGCTGGAGGTCCTGGCCGCCGGCGATAATGATCCCTTCTATCAGGCCGGTGCGGGTATTGAAAACCGGGCTGCCGGAATTGCCGCCGAAAGTGTCCAGGTCCGTCATGAAGCTGTCCGCCTGCACGCTGCGCACGCGGGCGCCGTCAGCCATTTTAAGAGGCAGCCCGAGCGGCGTACCGATGACGAAAACTCCGGCGCCGGCCTCCGGCGGGGCCTGCCTGTTCAAAGCAAGCGGTTCGCGGCCGGCGACGGGCCTGTCCAGGCGGATAACGGCGAAGTCGCGCGTCTCGCCGTTGGAAAAGCCGATTATTTCCGCGCAGGAATAAACGTCAGAAGCCGGGAGCCGCGAGGGCCATTCGCCTTTGGCGCCCATCTCGAAACCGAAAACAAATTGCTTGCCCCGGCAGGAGGCGGGCGAAGGCGCGCAGTGCCCCGCCGTCAGGACCAGGTCAGGAGCCACGAGCGAGGCCGTGCAGAAAGAGCCGGTCGGCTGGTCGGCGAACGGTTCTCCGGGACACAGGCTGTAGCCGGTGCCGAAACCAAGAAGGGGCAGGCTTATCAGCCCGTCAGCCCCCGCTTCAAGCCCGTTGAAGACCGCGGCCACGGAGCGGGCCAGCTTGCGGGTGAAAGGATCGGTCTCTACGACATCCCTGCGGTTGTCTATGCCGTAGATGCTTTTATCGGAGGCGAAAGCAGAGGAGGAAAAGTAAAGAAGGGCTGGGAACAGCAGGCTGCAAAGCAGGAAGCGTTTTCTCATTTTTAAAGTTTAGCTTTAAAGCCGGAACCTCCGAATGAGACGAAAGCCCTTTTATTTTATGGGCACTATGGGCCTAGTTGCCGGTCTTTATGAGCACATAGCCGCCGCGGCCGAAGGCTTCCGTTTTCACGGCCATGGCTTTGAACACCTGCACGTCGGCCGCCCAGTAAGGCTCGTACCACTGGCGGTCCACGTCGAAGATAAGCACCCGGCGGGTTTTTTCGTCGTAGGCCCCCACCGGGGAAATATGAGGAAAGGGCCCGCCCGGCGCCCCGGTCAGGGCGTCCTGCGCGAAGTGAAGCAGAATGATGTCCTGGGGATTGCGCTCGTTCCCGGCCAGGGCCCGTCTGAAACTTTCCAGCGCGGCCGCCGACTGGCCGCTCACCGCAACGCTGCTGACGGAGAAGTCCGCGGCCCCGTAGGCGGCCAGCGCCTCTTTGGAAGCGGCGGCCAGCTGGGCCAGGGTAAGCCCATGTTTGCCGTCCGCGCCTTCCTCGCTGACCAGCGATTTCCACGGAAAGCCGGAAACTTTTTCCGCCAGCTTCACCTCCGTTATATTCTCCTCTTCGTCGCCGCGCTCGCGGCGGGCGTTCAGGAGGGCGTTAAGCGCCATCGAGACCGAGGCGGCGGAGCAGGAAGCGCCCGTTGTTTGCGGCGTGTAAAAGCCGGACAGGTTCCAATAATCATAGGCCGGGTTGGCCGGGTTTCTGAAATAAGCGTTGTCCTGCGAGACAGGCACCGCCAGCGCGCCGCCCGCCGGGGAATACTTCGGCGTTCCGGCCGAAGCGGCCGCCGCGGAAAGGAAAAGAAGATGTAGGATGAGTTTCATAGCGCCCGGTTCAGTCCGGCGTCGCCGGCTCCAGACCTGGCGCGGCGGTCTTGCGGCGTCCGTCGTCCACCGCGAGCGCGGCGAAGAAGCCGAGAACAGACACCAGCGAGGCGGCGATAAAGACCGATTTATAGCCGTAAGCCGCCCAGAGCAGGCCGCCGGCGGCCGGGATGCTCATGGAGAGCGCGTGGTCTATAGTGACGCCCAAAGAGACCGTCGGCGCTATGTCCGCTTTTTCCTGGGCTATCTTGTTGAGATAAGTGGTGCGGGCTATCCGCGTTGCGAACATCAGATTATCCAGCACGTAAAGTATATAGAGCAGCGGCCTGAAAGTGGAAAAAGCGAAGCCGGCGCAGATCACAAGCAGGATAAGCGCGTCCGCTATGAACATTTTTCTCTCGCCTATCCTGTCCACCAGCGCCCCGAAAGTCTGTCTGAAGATCACGCCGCAGGCCGCGGCCGACAGGGCCAGCGAAGCCATCAGCGCCGGGCTGGCCCCGTATTGCGTCACGAGCACCCAGGGCGCGAAAGTGAGGAAGATCTGTTTGCGCGCCCCAAAGAGGAGGTTCAGCAGGTAATACCATTTATACTTCCACCTGAAAACGAAGCGCGTGCCGCCGGGAGCGGCCTCCTCCCCGCCTTTTTCCATGCGGGCGAAAAGGAAAGCCGAAACCAGCGAGGCCGCCGCGGCGGCGAAGAAGGACCACCTGTAGATGGAGGGGCCGGCAAGCCTGGCCACGGCCCAGACGAAGCCGGCGCCTGAGATAGCCGCGAAATTCGTCATGCCGCTGATCTGCCCCAGCCGACGCCCGTGCCCGCCCTCTTTGGCGAAGCGCAGGCCCATCACGCTCTCCACCGTCATGAACAAATGGCTGCCGGCGCTCCAGAGCAGCATCCAGACTATCATCCAGGCATAGGAAGGGGACATGAACCCAAGCCCCGCCACGCCGACGGCGGTGAGCAGGCTCGTTACCACGGCCCATTTGCGGACGGGCAGAGCGGTCAGCAGGCCGGTTATGAAAATAGCAAGGAAGCCCGGCAGCTCGCGCGGGAATTCCAGGAAGCCGCGCTGCTTCGCGCTGAGGCTGAAAGAATCGTTCAGGTAATTGTTGAAAGCCGCCGAGAGCACACCGGCGTTTATACCCAGGAAAAATACGCCAAGCAAAAAAGCCTTGAAAGCGGGGTCGGCATTGCGCCAGCGGTTAAGCAGGTTGTTCATCCTTATAATTTTATCAAACAACGGGGCCGGGGAAGCGTTACAGCGGGTCAGAGCAGGCACCTTGCGCCTTTTTCAGCGCAGGCCGCTTTTATTTTTTCGCAGAAACTCACGAGAGCCGTGTTGGAAGAAGCTTTTCTGCCGCCCGGATGGGAATCGAGGAAAAGCTGAAGCTCCCTGTCCAGGCCGGACAGGGAGACCTCTCCCGCCAGCACCGGCTGCGCGAGGTTCGGAATATCCAGCGGGCGGAGATACCGGTACTCGCGCTCCGCGATCCAGGCCGCGGGCAGCGCCGAGCGCCTGACCACGGCCGCCACCCGGTAATCCCAGTAGACTACGGCCCAGTCTTTCTTCGGCAGGTAAAAAAGATAGGCCGGGCGCCAGAACAGGTCAGTCTTGCCCCCTTTCAGGCTCTGCCTCACCGGAACCATCGGCTCATTAAGAGTGACGAGCATCAGGTCGAATTTATATTTCTCTATGAGGCCGCTCCAGGTCCCCACGCTGGCGCGCGCTTCCGCCAATTCCCTTTCACGGTCTTCGAAAAGGCGGCGCCCGTAGAGGAAAACCTTGTAGTCGGGGGCCAGTTCCCAGCCCAGCCAGCCTCCCCAATCCCCGTTATTATAAAGCCGCAGCCCTGAAAGCTCTTTCTTATTGGATTTCAGGAACTGCGCGAGGTTCCCGGAACTGGTCCTGAAAAATGAACCGCCCTGGATATACTGCGGCCAGATGAAAGAGGAGTAGAACCATACGCTGAGCAGCAGCCAGGCGGAAGCGGCGCCGTGGAGCAGTTTTTCACCGCGCATAGGCGGCAGCCCGCCCCAAGGAAGGGCGAGCGCAAAAGCCAGGCCGGCGAGGACGAGAAAAGGCATGCTTCCTGAGCTCTCCGAGGCGGCCCAGACAAAGAAAAGCAGGCAGGCCAGGTGGGCATGAACGATGTGCCGCCGCCACAAAGCGAAGTAAGTCAGCCCCGCGGATATGGCAAGGACGGCCAGGACGCATAACCAGTGGTAAGGGACCCACCGGCCGGCCGCCCAGCTCTGCAGATAATCGCCGGCGGCCTGCGCGCGGAAAATATGCCCGGCCAGCTCCGGGTAGATCTTCCAGCCGTAAGGATTGGCCAGGGTCGCGGCCAGGCCGGTGATGAACAGCTTTAAATATTCCGGGCTGCGGCCGTGCCAAGCCCCGGGCCCCCCGTTAAGGCGCGGAAGCAGGTCCGGAAACAACTCCCCCGCCGCGTACAGCCCCAGGAGCGCAAGCCCGTAAAAACAGCCGGGGTCGAGATTTATCCAGAGCGCAAAAAACAGGAAAGCCCCGAACCTGAAAGCCGGGCCGCGCGGCAGGCCTTTAAGGCGGCTTTTTTCCAGCACATACAGAGCGGCGCAGAAAAAAAGCAAAGTGAAATTTTCCGGCCGGAGATCGCTGCCGCCGGCCAGGACCGCGGCCAGCACCGGCAGAGCAAGCGGCAGAAAAGCGGCCCGCTTGTAAAGGAGGGCCAGCCCGCGGAAAACCAGCAGGACCAGGCAAAGCAGGGCCGCCTTAAGAAAAAACAAGGCCCGGAGCCCTCCGGCCTTGTGCGCAATGTAGTAAACAAGCTGGGAACCCCAGCCCAGGTCCAGCCATTCCTTTCCCGGCAGCGGCCAGGAAAGAAAATCAAAGCGCGGGGGCGCCAGATGCGAGGCGGCGTACTTCCCGGCCGAAAGCTGCCAGAAAATATCCGGGTTCATCAGCGGCAGGAAAAAGGCCGAAGCAGAGAAAAGGAAGGCCATCCAGCCAAGATAGTTAAGAAACTTGTCTTTTTTAGTCACGATATCAGGGGGCGGATAACCTTATAGCGATGTCCGCGGCAGTCCTGCTATTATAGCGGGAGGGCGGCGTCTTAGCAATACGGCCGGACTTAACTGGCACGCCAAGCAAGCATTGACTACCCCCCCCGTTTGTTAGCATTTAAGATTATCTATGTGCATCACTGGCGGCAACAATTAAAAATCACAGGGGGAACTGAAATGAAAAATATAATAGTGGGCGTTCTGTTAACGGGAATTGTTGTCTCTTTAACATCATCCTCATATGCTGCGAAAAATAAAGTTAAAACCTTTGTTGATTTAGAAATGTTTTTACCGGCGAATGTATCTGATGTCACAGAAACTGACACGAAAGATGGAGCGCAAGAATTTGTGGATTTAGGCTACGGCGAATCTGCTTCATATTTAATTGAAACTTCTGCCGCAGTTGGAGCTAGAGCTGGGGTTCTTTTTTCTATTGAAAATTTTGGTGATATCGGGGGAAGTATAGGATATATTGCAGGCCCCAATTCGGAGTCAAAGGTGAAGTTTAATTCAACTATTATCGGGAATGCTGTATTGGATATTGATAGAAAATTAACTTTAGGGTGCTCGGTGAATTTAAAAAGGATATTTCCATAAATGATAACTGGTCGTTTAAACCAGGTGTAGGTCTTGGTATGGCCTTTGGTAAGAGCAAAGAAACTGTTGCCTCGGCGACGGGATGGGCGGCTGGTATGAAAGGCGATTCCTACGCTAAAAGCTGGAATGGGGTTACCTGGGAAGTATCTACAGCATTTACACGTAAATACAATGCCGTGGATTTAAATCTGGCAGTTAAATATGCCGGTTTTCCCAAGTTAAAAGAAAATAACAATGTGAGTAAAATAGATTGGAGCACGTTGGGTTTTTCAATAGGTTTGGGATTTTAATTTAAGCTCCTGTTCTTAAAAAGCCGCAGGGGCACTTAAAGAAGTGTCCCTCCGGTTTTATTTTAAACACTTCTTCTATTAATTAGTACGTAGGAGCAACGGCACAGAAAACTCGCTTAAGGAATCAGCCCCCCAGGTTTACGCCACCCTACAACCGCCGCCGGCGGCTCCTGGAGGCGCTTTCCCGCCCTAAACGACCCCTTTCCCCCTAAAAGCCCTTTAAGCGCGTTTATCGCCATTTCTGGCGAAATGGCCTTTTTAATTCGCGCAAGAATGCGCCAGGACAGCGTTTCCACGACGTGCCCGTATCATCTATGAAAAGGGAGGCCAAGAGAGAAATGGCTCCCGTGGGCAAGCGATGCGCCCAACTATCGCTTGTCCTGCTTCCTGACTTTAGTTGCCCGCTGACAACTTCCGTTGCGCCCTCCACTTTTGTACACCTTTAACTTCGTCACCGTACATTACATGTTTGTGATTTAACATTTTCAGTCATCTATCTGGCTCTTTTCGAGCAGTGTAATTTTCGATATAAATGGGGGAAGTATCAACCATTCTAATGGATCTTAAAGATCAATGACACGAGGATATCTTCCCCAAATCGCAGTGCACATAAAGGTGCCATATAAAGTACCGGGCGCTTTTTGTTGTCCTATGCGGACGTTATTGACTCTTCCGTCATTTTTATTTGGGATTCGTCAAATTTCGCATTATGCTTGAGCATCGCCAAACTTATCGCCGCGATCTTTGCGTAATGGCATTCCTCGCCGCTTTTTCATTAAGGCCTTTTTTGAGAAGGCTTTCGTAATATCGGCTAAAAACATTATCGCCGTATATAGCGCTTAATGTGGCCATCTTAAAAACACATTTTAGTGTTTTGTTTCCGTGCGCGAGTTTGCCGCGCCTCTCAGTACCGGCGCTGCTATGGGCATACCTCACAAGGCCGCAATAGGCGAAAAACTTATACTTATTCTTGAACCGCCGAGGCTCTACGACTTGCGCCACTATCTTGGCCGCTTGTATTTCGCCTATGCCGTGAATGCCGCAAAGCAATTTGATTTCCTTAAAATTGCGCGACAACTTTTTTATTTCTTTCACATACGCCTGACGTTCCGTTTCAGTGTTTTGAATCATCGAGTATAAATGCTGGGCCACAAAACGCTGGTCAGGTCTTGGCAGCTCTTTCAACAACGAATCGTCGTTGTAAAGGTCCACGCCTTTTTTATTTTGTCCATTTTTACGGTACAACGAGCTATACCTGTTCTTAAACCCGACGCCGGCATCAACGATGTTTTGATACCCGCGCATAAAACTCCGCAGGTGATAGCGGGCTGAATCCTGATGATAAACCGGGTGCAAAAATCCGCCGCGCAACAACATGGCCAGATTTCTCGCGTCCAACTTATCCGTCTTATTTTTCTTATAGACGGTGTTTTTGACAGGGTCACAGACCACCAGTTTCTCCACATCCGGTTCAAGAATTTCGTGCAGCCAGGCGCTCAGCTCGCATTCCTCAAGAGCCAGTTCTTTGACTCCCTGGATTGAGCGGATATAGTCCTTAAGCAATTTTCCGTTTGTGGCAATAACGGTGTTGCTGATTTCTACTCCGT
>JAVHPG010000207.1:2730-8587 GCA_036170455.1 Elusimicrobiales bacterium | reverse complement strand
CGCGACGCCGGTTTTGCGTTCCTGCCCCCACGGTAGGCCGCCAGCCAACTGAATGCAATTATTTTATAAGCCGGGCTTTCATCTTGTGCATGGAAAGATAAGCGACCGCACCCGTCAGAACCACCATATAAAGCAGGTCCCAGAACAGGCCGGCGTGCAGCCTGTTGAAGGTAGCCGCCCGCACAATATTGACCAGGTGGGTAAGCGGCAGGATATTCGCCGCCAGCTTCACCCAGGCCGGCATACCGTCGAGGGGGAAGAAAGTCCCGCTGAACAGGAACATCGGGTTAATGAACAGGAAGATCGGCAGGTTCAAATTATCGATATAAGGCGCCAGCGCGGCGAACAGCAGCCCGAAAGAAGCGAACATCAGCCCCGCCAGCACCGCCAGCGGCAGGATCAGGAGGCTCGACGGATAAGCGGCCAGGCCGAACAGCGTGACGATAAGAAGGATGGCTGCCCCGGCGAAGACGCCCCGCGTCGCGCCGGAAAGTATTTCGCCCGCCAGTATATCCTCAGGCGAAAGCGGCGTAGTGATAACCGCGTCGAAGGTCTTCTGGTAGCGCAGCCGCACAAAAGCGCCGTACATGGTGTCGAAAACGGAGTGGAACATTATCCCCACCGCTATCATGCCGGGGGCCAGGAAAGTCAGGTAATCGTAAGCCCGCCCGTCGAAGCTTATCTTCTGCACATAAGCGCCGAGGCCCACGCCGAAGGCGAGGATATAAAGCACCGGCTCAAGGAGCGGGGGGAGCACATTGGTCTTCCACGTGACCAGCGACACGTCGATATTGCGCCGCCACATATACCAGGCGCGGTAGGAGATGTTCTTTATAATACAGTCGTTATTCATCTCGTAAATGCTTCCCCGTAAGTTTCAAGAACACGTCTTCCAGATTGCCCTTCCCGTCGAGGTGCTTCGCTATAAGCGCCTTCGGCGTTCCGTGTTCAACTATCTTGCCGGCGTCGATTATCACAAGGCGGTCGCAAAGCAGCTCGGCCTCCTCGATATAGTGAGTGGTAAGAAGCGTGGTGAGGCCGTTGCTCTTCATCCCGCGCACCTCCTCCCAGATCTGCCGGCGGGACTGCGGGTCGAGCCCCGTAGTGGGCTCGTCGAGGACAAGGACCTTCGGCTTGTTTATAAGCGCGCGGGCCATGAGCAGCCTTTTTTTCAGGCCGCCGGAAAGGTCCTCGATCGGGCGTTCGAGTTTATCGTGCAGGTGAAAGCGGTTTATCAGTTCCTCAGCGCGGTTTTTGGCCTCGGCGTAGGGGATGTCGAAATAGCGGGAATAGACGATAAGGTTCTTCAGCACCGAGAAATCCGGGTCCAGGTTGACGTCCTGCGGGCAGACGCCGAGGATGTATTTAACGCCGCGCGGGTCTTTATTGACGCTCATCCCCTCGACGACGATATCCCCGCCGCTCAGGGGCAGGGCGCAGGTCAGCATTTTAACGGTGGTGGTTTTCCCGGCGCCGTTGGGCCCCAGCAGGCCGAAGCATTCCCCGCGGCTTATCTCGAAATCGATGCCGTCCACGGCGCGCAGCTCGCCGTAATTTTTGCGGAGGTCGGTAACTTTTATCACAGCCGGCATAGCGATACTCTATAAAATATCGACGATGCTCATAAAGCGGGCAAAGTTGCGGCCGCGCATGGTAGAATTAACTATATGGAGCTTTCCGGAGACCAGCAAAAAGCGCTAGCCAAACTCCTGTCGTGGTACAAAGACCAGGGCAGGAGCAGGTTCATTACGCTTGGCGGCTATGCCGGCACCGGTAAGACCACCCTTATTTCAATTTTCAAGAACGAGCTGGCGAGGCTGGACAAGAGCGTCAAGATAGCTTTCTGCAGTTATACCGGCAAGGCCGCGCAGAACCTCAAGAACAAGCTCAAGGAAGCCGGCGCCCTCAGCGTGAAAGATTCCGTAAGCACCATCCACGGCCTTATCTACACGCCCAGGGAAGACTCGGGCGGCCAGATAGCCGGCTGGGACCGCAAGGACGCGCTGGAGCGCCACCTGATAATCGTAGACGAGGCCTCCATGGTGGACGGGCTGATCTGGCAGGACCTGCTCTCCTACAATATCCCGATAATAGCGGTGGGGGATCACGGCCAGCTGCCCCCCATCTCAGGCAATTTCAATCTGATGGAGAAGCCGCAGGTCCTGCTTACGCAGATACACCGGCAGGCCGCGGAAAACCCGATAATCAAAGTTTCAGAATTCGCCCGCACCACCGGGCTGGTTCCGCCCATGAAATACGGCGCCGGCGTGTATAAATATTTGAAAGAGGATAGCGACGCCCAGGAGAAAACGGGGGAACTGCTGGAAGCCTATTCCCCGGAGACGCTTATCCTTTGCGGCTACAACAATACCCGGATCAGGATAAACCAGCATATCCGCGCCAACCGCGGCTACGAAACGCCCGCTCCCGCCAGCGGCGACCGCGTTATCTGCCTCAGGAATAACCACAAAAAAGGCATCTTCAACGGCATGCTTGGAACCATTACCAGCATAATTCCGGCCCAGAAGGACTGGTACGAGGCCGAAATACAGCTGGACGACCGCGAGAAGCCCTATGAGGGCCTTATCTACGCCCCGCAGTTCAACGCCAAAACCGGCGTTAACTTCACCAAAGACAGGAAACTGGCCATGATGGGGGACCTCTTCGACTTCGGCTATGCGCTGACCGTGCATAAGGCACAGGGCAGCCAGGCGAAAAGGGTGATAATGTTCGAGGAGCGCTTCGCCCAGATGGACGATGAAATGTGGCGCCGCTGGCTCTATACCGGAATAACCCGCGCTGAAGAGGAACTTTACCTTTTCGGCTGACTCTATTCAGCATTCCAGCGCCATTAATAAGCCCAGAAAGCCCTTAATATTTCATATTGCAATATCAATCTATAGCTCGCACCCCATGCCATGTGCATTTGAGATACAGTCAACACCCTTCTTAATATTGCATATTGCAATTTGAGATGTATTAAGTTATGCTTTCTCCATGAGAGTATTCAGCGGCATCAAACCCCAGGACATTGTAATCCTTCTTAAATTGGCGGGAATGAGCGAAATACGCTGGCGCCACATAGACCTGGCTAATGCGCTGGGCCTATCCCAGACAGAGATCAGCTTTGCCATGGACCGTTGCAAAACAGCCGGATTCATAGATTCAGGCAAAAAGACGGTAATAAAGCCCGCTCTCCTTGAATTCCTTATACATGGCCTTAAATACGTATTTCCGGCCAAACCAGGCCCATTAGCCAGCGGCATACCAACCGCCCACTCGGCCCCGCCCTTGTCGAGGGTGATAGTAACCTCCAGGGAGGATCCCTACATCTGGCCCAGCCTTGCCGGGAAAGTGCGCGGACAGAGCATAGCCCCGCTCCATGAAAACGCGCCTTTAGCCGCGATAACCGACAATAATCTCTACGAGCTGCTCGCCCTGGCCGATGTAATGCGGACAGGACGCACCAGGGAGCACAATATCGCCGTCAGAGAGCTGGAGGCGAGGCTGAAACCGGCGGACAAAGCCGTCCACGCGGCGCCGGCAAGAGAGGAGCTGCCCCTGGAATGGGCCATCCAGGAGACGCCTTTCAATAAAAAGAGCCCAGGCAGCCAAAACGCCGACTCAGCCCCTCCCGGCAACCGAAGGCGCCTGCCATAAACAGTTCCAGGCATTGACTTTTGCCTTTTTTCATGTCATACTATATGTAATGATAGTTGAGATAACTTTAACGCAAAAAAAAGACGGTTCGCTCTTCCTTAAAGCCGGGGGCAGGAACAGGGAAGTGTGCACGGTCTCACAGGCGGCGCACATCTTAAAGCGCACCCGCAGGCAGCTCTACCGCTATATTGAAGCCGGTCTCCTCAAACCTGAAGCTAAACTTCTGGGAGAATGGCTTCTTGAAGTCTCCGAGGTAAAGAACACGGCTCACTGCCCCCTGGCCGTACAACCCCTGCCAAAGAGATTGGGTCCACTTTTCCCCGAATACGATATTTCCGGCTTGAACGCCGGAAGGGACAAGACCCTGGTGATAGCGCGCGTCCTGGAAAACGGGGGAAGAAACGACATCGATTGGGCTTTCAAGCGCTATGGCCGAGAAGAACTGGCAAAATTCCTCAGGGAGGATGGCTCCCGGCTCCTGGGCTCACACTCGCTAAGGCTCTGGTCGCTTGTACTTAAAACTGAACCTAAGGCCGTACCGGCGTGGAGGAACTCCGGAACCTGGAGGAGATAAAATGTTCTGGCATGAAAAAGTTCTGGACAGATCCGGGCACGAAGCTGCGCAGCGGCTGGCTTCCGCCGCGGGGGGAGATTTCCATCTGGCCGGCGGCACGGGGCTGGCTCTGCGGCTGGGACACAGGATCTCGCTGGACCTTGATCTTTTTTCAAGGGGCAGCCTTTTGGAGCAGTCGGACAGGATAACGCTCATAAAAGCACTTGAGGCGTCCGGCAAAGTTGAAATTAATGAGGAGAAAGACGGGACCTGTCACTTGCGGCTTGGAACCACCGCGGTAAGCCTTTTTCACTATCCGTATAAACTGTTGGCGCAGCCGTCAGAATGGGCGGGGCTTAAGATCGCCTCGATCGAAGACATCTCGGCGATGAAGTTGAGCGCCGTGATAAGCCGGGGCTCAAAGAAAGATTTTATCGATCTGTTTTTCCTTTGCCGCCTGCACAAAATATCCGACATTTTTAAATGGGCGGAACTAAAATTCCCGGGCCATCCCAATTTCGCCATTCAGGCTGCTAAAGCGCTTGTATATTTCAAGGACGCAGAAAAAGAGCCTATGCCCAGAATGCTTAAGCCCGCGCCCTGGCCCGAAATAAAGGCATTCTTTGAAAAAGAGATCCCCAAACTTTTCTAAGGGCATAAACTTACTTCTCACACAGACCCAACAACACAAGTTATTGTTGTAAAATATACAAGCCGTCCCCATAGCTCAAAGGATAGAGCTCCTGCCTTCTAAGCAGGCAATCCAGGTTCGATTCCTGGTGGGGACATTTTCAATTTGAGGGAACCGGGGAGAAACATTTCTCCGGTTTTTTTATTTTACCAGCATTTCACGGGGATGGAAGGCTTTGCGGCCTTTGAGGCCGGACAGGATATCCCCGGCGAGGTAAAGGCTGCCTGTAACGAGGACCGTGCCGCCTTTTGGAGCGAGCTTGAGTGCCTGCTTTAAAGCTTTAAGAGGATCCTCAATGACTTTTACTCCGCGCCGTACGCCGGGGGGGAGGAGTTTTATTACTGTCTCCGGGGCGGCGGACCTGTAGGAAAGGGAACGGGTAAGGATCAGCCTGGACGAGGCGGCGGCGAGGGCGCCGGCCAAAGGCTCGAGCGCTTTGTCGCTCATGAAAGCCGCGACGCATACCGGGCGCTGCCCGGGAAGCTCTTTCAGCAGCGCCGAAATTCCCTCGGCGTTATGCGCGCCGTCTACGATAACGAATCTGCCGTCCATGGAGAACCGCTCGAAGCGGCCGGGGGGAATAGCCGCAGGCAAAGCCGAGGCCGCCTTATTCAGATTAAACTCCGCGCCGGCGCGCTCGGAGGCGATTACTGCTGCGCTCAGGGCGAAGGCGGCGTTCACCGCCTGGAACTTCCCGCCCTTCCTTATCACCGGGCCAAGAAATGCCGTGAACCTGGACGGTCTTGAGATCACGGCGTTCATCTCCTCGGCATGTCGGGCGACAACCGACATTGCCGCAGGGGGAAGCGCCCAGCCTGCAAGGACGGAACTGCCTTCCTTGATAATGCCGGCCTTATGCGAAGCCACGTTCACGAGCCTCGGCCCAAGTAGGTTCAGATGTTCGAGGCTGACTGAAGTTATCCCGGCCACATCGGCGTCGGCGGCGTTGGTGG
>JAVHPG010000207.1:0-2720 GCA_036170455.1 Elusimicrobiales bacterium | reverse complement strand
GTGGCGTCCCGCCGGCCGCCCAGGCCGGCCCCCACCACCGCGAACCGCGTTTTATTCCGCGAGAAATAAAGGAAAGCGACAGCGGTCAGGATTTCAAAAAAAGAAAGCTCGCCGGCGCTGACGGATTCGACCTGCAGGAAGCAGGCCATAAAATCTTTTTCGGAAATATCGCGCCCGTCTATTTTTATACGCTCGCGCATGCGCCTGACGTGCGGGCTGGTATAAAGCCCGGTCTTGTGGCCGCAGGCCGAAAGCGCCGCGGCCGCCATGCAGGCCGAACTGGTCTTCCCGGTAGAACCGGCGATATGCACGACCAGGCCCATCTTTTTTCCGGGGCCGCCCAGCGCCGCGAGAGCGTTTTCAACAGGAGCCAGCGAATAATGCGCGTCCGCGGCGGGAGGGGGGAGGGCTTTAAGCCAGGCCTCGAGTTCCGCGTAGGTTTTGGGAAGCCTGCGCGCGCCTCCGCGCTCCTTCAGCCCGGCAAACATTTTTTTCACGCTGACCCCGCTGACGGGATGGCGCAGTCCCGAAGCTATCTCCGCCAGCGGCGCCAGGACGAATTCTCTTTCGGGCAGGCGCGGGTGAGGTATATTGAGGCCGGGCCGGCTTATCGCCTGTCCGCCGTAAAAAAGGATATCCACGTCGAGGGTGCGGGGACCGTTCTTAACAAGGCGGCGGCGCTTTAAAACAGTTTCGACGCGCGCGATTAAGCCTAAAAGTTTTTCCGGTGTCAGCGTGGTTTCGCAGGCGGCCGCCATATTGAAGAAAGCCGGCTGTTTAAGATAATAGAGAGGCACGGTCTCGTAGACCGAGGATCTTTTTATTACGCGGCAGCCGCCGCGGCCGAGCAGAAGCAGGGCCCGCTCGAGGTTGGCCAGCCTGTCTCCCAGGTTAGAGCCGAGAGAGAGATGAACTTTCATTTATTCGCGGCCCTGATAGCGTCGGCCACAAGCATGGCCTTCCGGCATTCCGCCACGTCGTGCACGCGTATGATATCAGCCCCGCGGGCGGCGCCGGCCACGCAGGCGGCTATAGTTCCGCTCAGCCGCTCGTCAGGCTTGCCGCCGGCGAGCGTTTCCAGGAACTTCTTCCGTGAAACACCGAGCAGCACCGGGTAACCCAGAGCGCGGAGCTCGTCAAGGCGGGCTATCAGCGCCAGGTTATGTTCAAGCGTCTTGCCGAAGCCGATGCCCGGGTCCAGGATTATCTGCTTCACTCCGGCGGCTTTCAGCGCGGCGGCCCTTTCGGACAGAAAAGCTTTAACCTCGGCCACCACATCACCGTAAACGGGGTCTGCCTGCATGGTGCGCGGTTCGCCCTGCATATGCATTATTATGACGCCGGCCCCGGAAGCCGCGGCGGCCTCTATCATTGCGGGGGCTTTGAAACCTGTTATGTCGTTTATTATATCCGCGCCGGCGGCCACGGCCAGGCGCGCTATTTCCGGCTTGCAGGTGTCTATGGAGATGGGGATCTTAAGCCGCGGAGCCAAAGCGCGGATAACAGGGATGACCCTGTGCCCCTCTTCCTCGAAACTTACGGGCGCGCTGCCCGGCCTTGAGGATTCGCCGCCTATATCTATAAGGTCGGCCCCCTGCCTCGCCAGGTCAACTCCATGGGCCGCGGCATCCCCGGGAGAAGCCCATTTTCCGCCGTCTGAAAACGAGTCCGGGGTGACATTAAGTATGCCGCAGATCAGAGTCCGGCCGTGAGGGAACTCAAGTTTCTTCATAGCTAAATTTTAGCAATTAAAATCCCATCCGGACAGTATATTTACTAAGCGCCATCCGCAGTTCACTTGAGGGGGGAATAAAATATGCTTGTTTTACAACACTTATTTGCGAGGGGGGGAAACTACCCCTTGACAAACTATACTATCCTATGCTATACTATACACATCACCAGACAGGTCAGCGAACGGAGGAAAATATGAATACCCAAAAGTACATGCTCCCGAAGGAATTCAAGGTGTGGATGTGCGCTACGCTGGGCCTTATTAAGGACGGCAAAATGGGGACCAGCATAGCCCGCGCCGACCGGATCAAACTTGCTTTAAACTACACCGGGAAAGGAAGGTAAACATGAAACCACGCTACCAGATAGTCATCTCTTTGTCTGAAGAGGACACCGTGAAACTTAAGGAGTTAAGAGAAGACGGCTACCAGATAGTGGACATCTTCCGCCTCGGCCTCACCGAGGCGGAGGTGGCCGCTAAGAAAGCCGGTAAAAGAAAGGAAAAGCCTAACCAGGACAAGCTCTTCTGACCGCGCAACACCGCTCATCCTCTATCCTTTATTTATAGGTCTTTAGTCCTATACCCGCTTGGGACAATTTACTCTTACAAAATTTTCCTCCATACCGTATAATATTAGTATGAAAAATACTAAAGCCCTTTGCCTTATCGTTCTCGGTTCTATTTTTTTAGCCGCCGGCTCCGCCTTTGCCGAGAATGTATCCTATGAACAGCTTAAGATTGGATTCGACAAATCAGCCCTGCAAGATTTACCTGTTGTATACGCCCCGCCTGCGCCGGCCACAAGCCTGGCCGCGCCGGCAGCCGCGACGCTTCCCGCAGCCGCAACCCCCGCCCGGGCCGCGGCTCCCGCGCCCGCCGCAACTCCTGCGGCCCCTCCTCCCGCCCCCAAGCCCACCTTAATGGATACGGTAAAGAAATTTATCGGCGATAATGCGAGGAACATGCTCCTCGGCGGGATCGGCGC
>JAVHPG010000206.1:0-8591 GCA_036170455.1 Elusimicrobiales bacterium | reverse complement strand
AATTCGCTCGCCCTGCGCCAGTATCTCTCCCCCGAGACGCTGCAGTTCGTGGACCTGCTGAACCAGACCAAGCATTCCTACACCAACCAGAGCGGGCCCATGACCTTCTCCTGCGAGGATGCGTGCGCCAGGTACGTCCCTTCGACCGTGCACCTGCCTCTAGGAGTTGATGTCGATGTCCCGGTCTCGTTCGTTTGCGAAGAGTGGACGCATGAATGCGAGTGCACGGCCGGCTGCTAGTGAGCGTATCCGTACAGGCAGCGCAGAACCGGCGCGGGGAGCCCCGCGGCGGTTTTTTTCCCAACAAGGAGGAATTAAGTGTAAAATCAATATTGCGCCTATGAAAACAATTTCACTGCTGCTGGGAAAAATCCACAAGCTGCACCTGGGCTTGTACGTGCTCTTCTTGCTGGCTGTCGCTTTCGGTAACCTTACCTCTCTCTTCTTCGAGAGGTATTCGATGGTAGACCTGGACTTGGTGAAGACCGAAATGCAGCGCGTGGGAGATTCCAAAGGCGCTTATAAGCTCTCCCCAGCCACCTGGATACGTATCCTGAGGCCGGTAACCTATACGGTATCGAAAGGGAATATTTTACAGGATGCGCCCAGGAAGGACAGCAATGCAAAGCTCTACGCGCTGCTGCTGCTGCTGCTCTGGCTGTGGCCGCTGTATAAATATTATTTTTCGCAAAAAAAGCCGGACCTGGGGCGCATAGAAAAGCGCCTCATAAACCTGCCGCTGGTCCTTTTTGCGCTGAGCTGGGGCATAGCGCTGTATGGCTATTTCGCCAAGGTGGCGTTCTACGCCGCGCATTACGGCCCGGCTACGGGAAAGGTGAAGCTGGTCTTCGCGGTCTCGTCGCTGCTGGTGGGCGCTTTAGTCAGCTACCTAAACCTGGAACTGACCGGTCTCTACATCCGTGGGCGCATGGCCAAGCCCTTCTTCCTCAAGAATAATCCCTATGGCGTGAAGAGCGGCGTGGCCATCAACCTGACGCTGCGCTACGCCCTGATGATGTTCTCGCTGGCCATGGTGCCGCTGCTGCTCAGCATTTACATGCCGATCTACGCCAGTCTGGACTTCTTCGCCTCCCTTAAAGCCCTCGGGGAGAACGGCGCGGAAAAACGGCTGACCTACGAGCACCTGCGGATCCTCGCCCCGATCATAGTCGTAGGCACCCTGACCATGGTGATCCTGATCTTCCAGGCGGTTTCGATTGTCCTCTACCGCTACAACGTGCACGCCCCGGTGAGCGCGCTGGTCAAGCGGATGAAAGCGGTGGCGGCGGGGGATTTCAGTTGCAAGACTTCGGTGCTTTACGCCGACGAGCTGGGGCAGCTTAAAGGGCATTTCAATATGATGCTGGACGGGCTGGTGGAGCGCGACCATATCAAGGATACCTTCGGGCGTTACGTATCTTTGGAAATAGCCGAGAAGATAATGAAGAGCGGGAAGGTGAACCTTGCCGGCGAAGAGATACAGGCCACGGTGTTGTTCTCCGATATACGCGGCTTTACCCCGCTTAGCGAGAAGCTCCCGCCCGTGGAGCTGATCCGTTTCCTGAACGAATACTTCACTTTCATTACTAAGCCGATATCCGAGAATAAAGGCGTGATCAATAAATTCATGGGCGACGCTGTGATGGCCATCTTCTCGCCGGTGTTCGGCGTGGAAGACCACCAGGCGGCGGCTTTGAGGGCCGCCCTGGGCATGCGGGAAGCCCTTAAGGCTTTCAACGCGCAGGGGAAGCACCCGGAGGTCTTCTTCGGGGTGGGCGTGCACAGCGGCGGGCTGGTGGCCGGCAATGTCGGCACCGTGGAGCGCCTGGAATACACCGTGCTCGGTGACACCGTGAACGTGGCTTCGCGCATCGAAAGCCAGACCAAGACCGCCGCCACGCAGATCCTGCTGAGCGAGGCCACGGTGCAGGGCCTGGATAAAAAAAATTTTCCGGGCGTGGACTTCATAGAGTGCCCTCCGGTGCTGATGAAGGGCAAGTCCAAGCCGATGGTTCTTTATAAAGTGGAGCCGGAAATCACAACAGGTCAGGAGAATTTATGAAATGGATAACCAGATCTCACGTGCACGTGGACAGGGTGGCCTGCCCGTGGCTTATTGAAAGGTTCGTGGACACGCAGGCGGAGATACTCTTCGCCGCGGACAGCCTGGTGGAGAAGATGGGCCGGGAGGAGAATGCCATCCCTTTCGATATAGAGGACGCGGAGCTCGGACACCACGGCGACGACTGCACTTTCAGGGCGATACTTAAGAAATATGAGCTTACGGACCCCGTCCTTCACAAGCTGGGGGATATCGTGAACGCCGCGGATACCGGCAATCTCAAGGCCCATCCTTACGCCGCCGGCCTCGAGGCCATCGCGCGCGGTTTCTCGCTTATGTACCCGGACGACAATGAGAACCTGGAATGGCAGTTCCCGGTGTATGACGCGCTCTACGCGGCCCTCAAATGCGAAGGAAAAAAGACCCTGTAAGGCCTTTTCCCCGCGGGCAGGAGCTACGACGGAATAGACTATGACTTTAAACGAGTGGAAAGCCAGGCTGACCCCGGTCGGGATATTGTTCCTCTGTTATTTCATCGTTCCTTTTTTCGCGCAGCTGTTTATGGGCGCAAGCGATAATATCTATGGCGGGTTGACTTTCTCGGCGCTCATCCAGGCCGGCCTCGGTATCGCCGTGGCCTACAAGTTGTTCTCCCTGAAGCCGCTGTTTAAATTGGAATTGTCCGCTTGGCTGAAAAAGTTCGCCCAGCCGCAGGCGAAAACGGATGAGCTGGCCGAAAAGATCTCCCTCGCCGCGGGTTTCCTAATTATCGTCGCAATAGTCTGGCCGCCCTTAGGGGAAATAATAACCTACAGGCAGCTGATGACGCTGCTTAAGCTGGGCGTGCTCGGGTATTCCGTTTACCTGGGCTATGATATATGGAAACTTGCGGAGCCTTTCCTGGCTTATGTCCAGCCCGCCCCGCCGCCGGAGGCAGACGAGGCCCTGCCCGCCGTGACAAGCGCACGCCGCTGTCCCAAGTGCGGGCAGCCCCTGCCCGAGGCCGGTGAATTATGCACTTTCTGCGGCCATCAGCTAAACGTCGGAAAATGAAGCTGAAAATTTGCCGCCGGGCATCTCGCGGTCTAACCCTTTTATATTATTGAATTCTGTAAGAGAAAGCTATATAGTTATTTTACCTGGCGCGGGGTAGGGCCCGCGGCCGGGGCAGTAAAGCAGCGGGGGGGAAATAAGGACACAGCGGAGTTTTAATTTCTGCCTTGGAGGCGGGTGTGTCTTATTATTCAGGGGGGAACATGAAAAACACTAATCCGGGTTTTTATAACGAACTTGAACTGGACAGGGGCGTGCAGCTTACCATCGTTTCTTACGACAGGACGCAGCGGGCGCTGGTCACCGCCGGCAGGGCTACCGTGGGCGGCAAAGCGGTTACGGCCGAGATCACCGGCGTGGCCACCGGCAAAGGGGAGGACGGCACGGTGAATATGTGGCTGCCCGCTTTCCGTTTCAAGGGGAAGGACGGGAGCCTGCAAAGAGTTCCCTGCCTGAACGCGGTAGCGAGCCTCTCCCCGCACCAGGGCGCTATAGATACCGCCAAAGCTATAGCTTCTTACGTGAACCGCTCCAGGACCGCCTACAAGGCTAAAATAAGCGGAACCCGCAGGAAGGCGCGGATAAATATAGCCTTTACCGGGCAGAACTGCATCGCGGTCCCGGCCGGCGCGCGGCCTTAGGTAAAGTGCGTGAAACTGGGGGTGGAAAGATGAGGGGAAAAGCCGGCGTGAAACCCTGAGGTGGGCGTATTGAGTCGCCAGGACAGGTTGTAAAGATTAAGGGCCGCGGAGCGATTCTCCGCGGCCCCTGCTATTCAGGCCACGGAGGGAAGTCCTCCGCGCCCCAAAAAACAGTAAAATAAACTCAAGGCTTTCAGTTTCTTTAAGGAAACGGATATGAATATCATTGAGATCAAAGGGCTTAAGAAAAACTACCCCCTGGGCGACACTATTGTGCCGGCGCTCCGCGGGGTGGACCTCGAAGTAGCCGAGGGCGACTTCATGAGCATTATCGGCCCCTCCGGCAGCGGCAAGACCACGCTGCTCAACGTCATAGGCTGCATCGATTTCGCCACCGCCGGCAGCGTCAAGGTGGGCGAGCATGAAATAACCTCGCTCAGCGACAGGCAGATAACGGAGATCCGGCTCAACAAGATCGGCTTCATCTTCCAGACTTTCAACCTGATACCGGTGCTGGACGTGATAGAGAACATAGAATTCCCGCTGCTTCTGATGAAAAAGTCGGCGGCGGAGGCCCGCAAGCGCGCCGACAACCTCATCGAGGAGGTCGGGCTTAAGGAGTACGCCGCCCACCGCCCCGCCGAGCTCTCCGGCGGGCAGCGCCAGCGCGTGGCCATCGCCCGTGCGCTGGTCACCAACCCGGACATCATCCTCGCCGACGAGCCCACCGCCAACCTCGACTCCGTCACCGGCGCTTCCATCCTGGAGCTGATGCGCAGGATGAACGAGATAGAAAAAACCACTTTCATCTTCTCCACCCACGACGCGAACGTGCTTAAATACGCGCGGAGGATCGTAAAAATAAAAGACGGCCTCATAGAAAAGGAGCCAGTACTTGCTTAAAAATACAACTCTTTGGCGGGGTGGCAGGGACGTTGCCCCGCGAACCCTTTGGGGAGAGGGGGGCCCCGCCATAAATTCCGAAAGGCGGGGGGGAACCGCGCAACGGTTCCCCTCTTCCAGGGTTCACGGGGAAGCGTCCCTGACAGGACCCCGAACCCGTTAAAGTATGAAACTGATCTTCACCATCGCCTGGCGCAATATATTGCGCCACAAGGGAAAAAGCCTCGTGATAGGGGTCATCCTCTTCACCGGCGCCTTCCTGATGACGGTGGGCAACGGCGTGATCTCAGGCATGGCCGCCGGGATCGAGAAGAACATAGTGAACGGCTTCATGGGCGACCTCGTCCTGATCAGCGAAGCGCAGAAGAGCGACAATATTTTGCTGAACATGATGGGCTCGAGCATCGAGCCGGTGACCACCTACAAACAGATAAAAGAAATTCTGGCCGCGCAGCCCTACGTGAAGCGCTTCCTGCCCGTCGGGAAGAACCTGGCAATGGTCCTGGACGAGAGCACCAGCGCCCCGGGCTACGCCTACCTGCTGGGCGTGGATTTCGCCGAATACAGGAAAATGTTCCCCGAGAGCTTTACGGTGATAGAGGGCTCCTATCCAACCCCCGGCCAGCGCGCCCTGCTGATCCCGACTTTCGCCCGCGACGAATTCTACGACTTTTATAATATCTGGTTCCTGCCCGAAGGCGGGCGGGTCGTAAAAGAGAACCTGAAGAAAGAGGCGCTGGCCGAACTTGGAACCCTTAACATAAGCACGAACGTCGTGATGATGGGGATGACCAGCGGCATAAATACCACTACCGACATCCGCTTCCCGGTAAAGGGCATAATCAGGTACGGCGCGCTGAACCAGATCTTCGGGCATTTCTGCCTGGTGGACATCGAATCTTACCGCGAATGCCTGGGCTATTTCACCGCCGCGGACATGGCGGCGCAGGTGCCTAAAGAGGAAAAGAAGCTTCTTGGGATGGAAGGCGGGGACCTGGATTCGCTGTTCGGCGAGGGAATGATAGTGTCCGACGTAAAAAAAGCGCAGAAGATAAAAGTGGCAGCCTTAAATGAGCCTAAACTGGCCGAGGACGGGGTCTATAATGCGGTCTTTATAAAGCTCAATGAAGGCGAGGACTATTCCCGCTCGCTGAAAAAACTGAACAAAGCCCTGGCCGGGACCGGGGTTCGGGCCGTGACCTGGAACAAAGCGTCCGGCCCGATGGGCGGCATGGCCCTGATAATTAAGAGCGCTCTTTTCATTTTTGTCATGCTGCTTTTCTGCGTGGCCGTGATAATTATAGTGAACACGCTCACGATGTCGGCCCTCGAGCGGTCTTCCGAGATCGGGATGATGCGGGCTATCGGCGCGCACAAGACTTTCATCGCGGGCATGTTCCTGGGCGAGACCGCCGTCCTCTCCACCGCTTTCGGGGGGGCCGGGATCCTCGCCGGGATAGCGGCCGTGCGCCTCATCCCGCTGCTGCAGATCACCACGAAGAACGATATGCTGCAGCTTCTTTACGGCGGGAATTTCTTCAACCCGCTCCTGAGCCTTGCGGACGTCGGGCTGACCGCCCTGCAGCTCCTGTTCGTAACCGTCGTAGCCGCGCTGTACCCTATGAAAGTAGCAGTAAACATAACCCCACTGGACGCTATTTCCAGGGATTAGTCGAAAATCGGGAATCGAAGATCAAGAAGATATGCTGCTGATAAGATTATCTTTACGGAATTTACTGCGCCAGAAGCGCAGGAATATCATGCTGGGCTCCGCCATGGCCATAGGCGTCTGCATCCTCATCGTGGCTAATTCTTTCTCCCACGGGATCTCGGACATACTCTTCAACAAGATAATGCGCTACGTCACCGGCCACGTGGCCATCCGCTTCAACGAGAAGGGCGGGGTCATGCGCGAGATCTTCCGCGACAGGGCGCGCGCTTTCGAGGCCGTAAACGGAGAGCCGGTGATAGAGGAAGCGAACGAGGCTATAGGCATGTTCGCCCGCGCCATCGGGAACGGCAGGTCGGACAATATAATTCTTGTGGGCGCGGACACGAAGAAGACCATAGGCAAGAAAGCCCTGAGGGAAGTGGAAGAATCTTTCCGGCTCGTGGAAGGCAAATGGAAGGACGTCGAGAGCGCGGAGATAGAAAACCCGGTGATAATCTCGGCCGAGAAGGCCCATTATCTTAACGTGAAGATGAACGATATCGTGCGGGTGCGGTTCCGCAACATGTTCGGGCAGGACCAGGCCGCCAGGCTTACGATAGTCGGGATCATGAAGAACGACAATATCTTCATGCAGCCTGTGGTCTTCCTGGAGCTGCCGCGCGAAAAAGAGCTGCTCGGCTACCGGCCTTACGAGACCGCCAGCCTGAGCCTGAAGATAAAGGACCCGCAGAAGAACGCGGCCGCGCTGGCGGACCGCATCCACGCCCGGCTCAAGCCCGGCATCGCGGCCATCTACGCCTCCGTTGCGGGCCGCGCCGGCCGCAAACCCGTGGTGCTGCTCGGCTTCAAGAGCGACGAAGAGTCTAAAAAGAAGATTTCCGGCATCCTCAAGCTCTCCTCCGGCAGTTTCGAGAAAGCTTTCAGGAAAGACGGGGTCATCATCCCGGTCCCGCTCGCCCGCTCGCTCGGCGTGAACGCCGGGGACAAGGTGACCATCCGCTACGACCGCAAATTCGAGAAAACTCCCAGGGAAGCCTCCCTGCGGATAAGCGCCGTCTGCGGCTCCGGGGATTACCCGGCCCAGGACGTGGTGCTGCTGAACGACTCCGGCTTCTACGACCTTTATTACGACGACCTGCCCGCGGGTCCCGGGCCGGGGGCGAAGGCCTACGCCGCCGACGCGGCCTGGAGCGCCCTTGCGGCGCCCGAGTGGGTCCTGCTGAAGCGCACCTACAATACCGACGACTACAGGAAGAAATACCAGGAGATAGCCCGCAATAAGTGGAAAGGAACCACTATCGACGTCTCCACCATGTACGAAACGGCGAGCGACATCCTTAAGCTGGAATCAGTGCTGAACATCATCACGATCTCTGCGGTGCTGATCCTGTTCTTCATCATCCTGCTGGGCGTGGTGAACACCCTGCGCATGACCATCAAGGAGAGGACCCGCGAGATCGGCACGGTGCGCGCTATAGGCATGCAGCGCCGGGATGTGCGCGACATGTTCCTGCTCGAGACTTTCTTCCTGACGCTGTTCTCCTCCGTCACGGGGCTGCTGCTGGGCTTTATCTCCATGCGGCTCCTTTCGCTTATCACCTTCCGCCCGGTGGACAACCCGCTTGGCATGCTGCTCGTGAACGGGCACCTCTATTTTCTTCCCACTTTCACCGGCATAGCCGGCAGCATGCTCCTGATCATGGGCATCGCCGTGGTTACGGCCTGGTTCCCCGCGCGCCGGGCGGCGAATCTCTCTCCGGCGCAGGCCCTGGGGCATTTCACTTAGAGGAAAGCATCATGATGAAACTTCTTTTATTCTCCTTCCTGACCCTGCTCCCGCTGTCCGCCGGCCTCCGCGCCGAGAGCCGGGTAGTTACGATACTGAAAGCCATAGACGCCAACTACAAAATGAAGAAAGACGTCCGCGCCGAGGTGACGCTTACCCAGCAGCGGGCGGGGCAGGGCACCAAGATCATAGACATGGCCTACTTCCGCCGCGACTCGGACGACGCTTTTCTGATAGCTATGAATTCGCCCGAGAACGAGAAGGGGAACGGCTACCTGCGCGTCGGGGACAATTTCTGGATGTACCGCAAGAACACCCGCACCTTCCAGCACGTGAACCGGGACGAGAGCATCGGCGGCTCCGACGCGCACAGCGACGATTTCGAGTCGCGGAAGCTGGACGAGCTTTACGGGCCGGTCGTGGATTCCTCCGGCACGGAGAAGTTCTCCCGGGAGCTGCTCGGCAAGGTGGAGG